>JAHWKI010000144.1:6585-9259 GCA_019347975.1 Gemmatimonadota bacterium | reverse complement strand
TCGTCCACCTCCGGCAGGTAGTTCACCAGCCGCGCCACGTCCGGGTCCAGCTGCTCGATCACCGTCGGGCGCAGCAGCCTGATGTACTCGCACCCGGTGACGGTGAGGGAGAGCCCGGCGATGAGCAGGCAGGAGAGGACGCGGCGGATCGGCATGGAGCCTCCTTGAGGTTGACTGCCGCGCCGCCGCAACCCGCATGCCGTTCCCCGGTGATCATGGGCCCGCCGAGCGCGCCACGATCCCCCGGTCAGCCGGTGAGGTCTCCGTTGCCCACGTCGTGGTGGGCTTCGACCAGATGGCCGGGACACGGTGTGCGCGTGGCCTGAACCGCACGCTCGATCGATTCCGCTCCGATGATGTCGATCAGCGTCCGGGCAGTACCGCTGAACCCGTCCGTCGTCACCGTGGCCAGGATCAGGATGCCCTGATGGCCGTCGGACCACACGACCCGGATGGCGCCATCGGGCTGAAGCCGCCAGGACCCCCGCCTCTGCCGCCCTTCGAGGCTCGCGGCGGGAATGAGCTTGCGCCAGACGCCGAACCGACGCGGAGTCTCCAGCAGCGCGATCGTCGAAGGGAGCTCGGCGCGCATGCTGTCGGGGAAGATGACGGGGAAGTCCAGTGTATAGCAGCCGACCAGCGATGCTTCCTGCTCCGGCAGCGCCGCTGCCTGAGCGACCGCCTCTTCGGTGTGGATTCCGGAGAGAAGCGTTGCCGATACCACGCAGGCCAGATGGCAGGTCTTCACGGCGCTCACCTCCATGGACGCTCCAGCTCGTCGAACGACCGCACTTCCCGTACCCCCTTCGTCCTTCCGAGGTGCTCCGGAGTCGGATGCGGCGGGGCTCGCCACGGGGCCCGGGCCGCAGCGGAGGACCTCCCGCTGCGGACCCTTTTTCTTCATCCGGCGTATCACGCGCCGAATGGAATCTCCCCACCATCCCGGACCGCGTCCCGACGCGGAGATCCAGGGCCTCCGCGACGGCGGGGCGCCCGGCGTGGTGGGGGTGTTTCCGCCGCCCGAGCAGCGGCTCCTGCGGCTGATGGCGGAGTTCCGCCGTCGTCAGCGGGAGCGGCCGGACATGGTGGTCCGCCCCTGGCTCTCGCAGGTCCCCGACGACTCCCCGGATCCCGGGATCGGGTTCGTGGTCGAGTACTGCCCCCGGGGCGGCGACATCGCCGAGCTCCGCGTCCGGCACGACCGCGCGGTGGCCGAGGGTCCGGCGGGGTCCGGCGAGGCGTCGCTCTGCCTCGTGGCCGACTGGCGCTTCGACGGCGCCGACGTCCGCGGCCCCGAGCTGATGGTCAACCACCTGCTGCGGCTGGCGGAGCGGACGCTGGGCTGATCCCCCGGCGGCCGGCCGCCGAAACGGTTGACCGTGCCCGGGCCCGGCGCCATCCTGGACCGGGCGACCGAGCGCCCCAGCCTCCCGACGTGCGCCGATGCTCCGACACCGACACCCCCGTCTCCCCGTCCTGCTCGTGCTCCCGCTCCTGGCCGGGTGCGGCGCCGCGGACGACCCGACCGCGGCCGGCGCCCCGCTCCTCGCCGCCACCCCCGAGCTGCGCATCGGCAGCGTGGACGACCCGGAGACCGCGCTGACCTACGTCTCCGGGCTCGTGGTGGACGACGAGGGGCGCATCTTCACCGGCCACCGGCAGGAGACCGCCGTGCTGGTGCACGACGCCGCCGGCGCCCGGCTGGGTCGGATCGGCGGCCCGGGCGAGGGGCCGGGCGAGTTCCGCGCGGTGGGTGGGATGGGGCTCCGCGGGGACTCGCTCTGGGTGCTGGACTACCGGCTCTACCGCATCACGTACTTCGCCCCGGACGGGCGCGTGCTCCGGTCCGTGCGCGTGCCCATCGACCTGGGCACCGACCGCACCCACAGCCCCCCTCGCCCTGCCGGGGTGCTCGCCGACGGCCGGCTCTTCGGCTCACCGCCGGCCTGGTCGCGGGCGGTCGCGTCGGGCGAGATCTCGGAGACGCCCGTCGTCGTCATGGACACCACCGGCGCCGCCGGGGACACGCTCTTCATGCGGCCCCACACCGTCTGGGCGGTCCAGGACCCGTCGGGCTTCGGCGGGTTCGGCAGCTACCGCGCCCAGCCGTTCGCGGACGAGGACCTGTTCGCCCTCTCCCCCACGGACCCGGCGTACGTGGTGGTCGAGCGCGCGGTCCGCGCGGACGACCCGGCGCCGGCGTTCCGCGTCGCCCGCGTCGGGTTCGACGGGGACACCGCGTTCGTCCGCTCCTTCCCCTACGAGCCCGTCCCCATCGACCCCGCGGTGCCCGACAGCCTGGTGAGCGCGTGGGCCGAGTCCTTCCGGGAGTCCCGCTTCCGCGGGGCCCCCAGCGAGGCCCGGGCCGCGGAATGGGCGCGGGCCAGCCTCTACGTGCCCGCCCACCACCCGCCGGTGACCGCGCTCGTCGCCGGGCGGGACGGCACCATCTGGCTCCGGCGCGAGGCCGCCGAGCCCGACAGGGCCGAGTGGCTGGTGCTGGACGCCGTGGGCGCGCCCATCGGCCGCGTCCAGCTCCCCTCCGCGTTCGACCTGGTGGCCGCCGAGCGCGGCCGGGCGTGGGGGATGGAGACCGACGAGCTGGACGTGCCCTACATCGTCCGCTACGGTGTGGGCGTGGGCGGCGGCGCGGGCTGAGCGGCGGCGCGCGCGG
>JAHWKI010000144.1:0-6485 GCA_019347975.1 Gemmatimonadota bacterium | reverse complement strand
GCCCGCCTCGACCGCTTCCTTGCCGCCCCCGTGCTCCAGCCGTGGACGCCTCGCTGGAACCACCCGCTCTTCATGACGCCGCCCAAGCCCGCCATCCTGGGCGACCGGTGGCGCTCCGTCTTCACCGGCACCCGACCGCCGCTGGCCGCGCACTTCCGCTCGAGCTACGCGCGGCCGGAGCTGGGCCGTCCCGAGACCATCTCCCCCGCGCAGGCCCGCTTCACCCGGCCGGAATGGCGGCCGCCGGTGACGGAGCCGCCGCTGCGCCGACCGGAGACGGACCCGCCGATCGCGCGCCGCGGCGAGCGCGCGAGATCATGAAGGGGCGGAGGACAGCCGCTCTCTTCCGGAGGATGCTCGCTTCGCTGAAGATCGACCGGCTCGCGCCGGGTTCCGACCTCGGTGAGGATCCCGACGACCCTGCGCGCCAGGTTGCGATCCTCGTCCGTGCGGGTGAGATCGCGCGGCAGGACGGACGGCGGCAGGACGCTCTGGGCTTCTACGGCCGCGCGATCGATAGCTGCCTGCAGGCGGGCCTGACACGGAGGGCGGAGAGCCTGTGCCGGCACGTGATCGACATGGAGCCGAGGGTGATCCGGACCCGCTACACGCTGACGGCGATCGCGGTCGGACGGGATGACCTGCGGAACGCGCGGAAGCGTCTGACCGAGTACATGGTCGCCGTGGGTCTGTCGAACGCGGAGCCGATGGCCGTGCCTCCTCTCCTCGAGCTCGCCAGCAGCACGGCCCACCCCGTGATCCGGGACCTGATCGCCGAGGCCCTGCGACGCGCGGGTCGCCCGGACCTGGCGGAGGGGGTCGAGCATGGCCGGGCCGCGCGGGCGGGGAGGACCGACTGGAGCCGCGCCGTCGGAGCCGCCCTCAAGCGGCCCGGGGACGTCGACATGGACGCCCTGACGGATACCTGACGGACTCAGGATTCCAGCGGCCACCCCAACGCGCGACGGATCTCGGGAAGGGTGGGGAAGTTCGCCTGGAACGGCTCCACGAGGTCCCTCAGCGTGCTCTCGACGCGGTCTGATTCCTGCGGCTCCGATCCGGGTTCGGCCCGACTTCCATCCCCAGAGGCGTTCATGGAAATCGTCAGGGGCGCAGCGGCGGAAGGGGATGACCCGAACGCCGCCCCCGCAGGAGCTCCCGAGACCGCAGGCCGCAGACAGGTGATCCTCCTGGTCGAGGACACGGATGCGGACCGGGATCTGTACGGCAGCCTGCTCTGGTACAACGGGTACGAGGTGGTCCATGCGGCGGACGGAGGCGAGGCGCTGGAGCGCGCGCTCGAGCTCCGCCCGGACCTCATCCTGCTCGACATCAGCCTGCCCGGTCCGATGAACGGGATCGAGGTCGCGCGCCGGCTGCGGGAGGAGGGGTTTTCCGGTCCCATCCTCGCGCTGAGCGCCCACTCCGAGCAGGAGCTGGGGCCGGCGGCGAGGGAAGCCGGCATGGCGGCATTCCTGGAGAAGCCCATCGACCCGTTCGCGGTCGCGAGGGAGGTCATGCGGCGGATCGGCTATGCCCGCCCCGATGGGTCCACGCCGTAGCCGGTGACCGTGCCGCGCTTCCGCCTGTTCGGCTGGATCGACTCCCTCCGTGCCCGTGTTCGCGAGCTCGACGTGCTCCGTCAGCTGCGGGAGCTCGAGTCCCGCGCGCGCGACGCGTCGGTGGCGTTCCGGCCCCACTACCTCGTGCGGGCGGCGCAGCTGGCGGCGGCGACGAACCGGAAGGAGCAGGCCCTGACGCTCTACGGCACGGCGATCGACGGATACCTCGAAGCGGGTCGGGCCCGGGCAGCGGAGGCGCTCTGCCGCAAGGTCCTCTCGGAGTACCCGGAGGTGGTCCGGGCCCGCCGCACCCTGGCCCTCCTCGCGCTGGGCAGAGGGGACTACGACGACGCCCATCGACTGATCCAGGAATATGCCGAGGCCGCCCGGAAGCTCGGCGATCCGACCGCCCTCACCGGATCGCTGCGGTTGATGGCTCGCATCGTCGGAGCCGGCCCGGTGCTCCATCGGGCGGCCGTCGAGCTCCGGGCCGGCGGCGATTCCGAAGCCGCCGAGATGGTCCTGGACGCGGCCGCCGGCGCGCGGGAGGACCTGGCTACGGGGACCGTATCCGGGGAATGGTCCGATGCCCTCCGGGCGGCCCTGCTCGCGCCTTCCGAGCTCTCAGGTGGATCCCCCCCCGTCGCGTGACGTTTCGACGGAGAGTGCCTCGTCGATGGCGAGCAGGCCGTCCACCTCGAGCCACTCGGGGGCGGGCGATCCTCGGCTGCAGCATACCTCGACAGCGCTCACGATGTGGCGGGGAAGAACCGGCTTGCGCAGGAGTCCGCAGAAGCCGTGCTCCCGGATGTCCTCGTCGATCGTGGCCGCGGTCACCGCCAGGATCGGGATGTCGGACGTGGACACGTCCTCTTTCAACGCGAGGGCCGCCTCGAGCCCGCTGAGCCGCGGCATCTGGAGGTCCATGAGGATGAGGTCGGGGTGGCGCTCGCGCGCCTCCCGGATCGCCTCCTCTCCGTCCGCCGCCGTGGAGACGTCATAGCCGCGGTGCTCGAGTATGAGCCCCATGATCGCCCGGCTGTCGGGGTTGTCGTCGGCCACCAGGATCAGGGTTCTCGCCACTGTGCTTCAAAGCAACGGATCTTGCGAGCGCGCACCGTGCGCTCCTCACTCTCCGGTGCGGCAATACGCGGGCCACGCCCCTCCCCGGAGGGTCAGGGCCCCCTCTCCGATCGCTCGGGGTCGAGACCGGCGGGCGGAGGACGGCCGATGAGGTCCTCGACGGTCCGGAGCACGGCGAGCGGGCCGATGGGCTTCTCGAGGTAGCCGGTGAATCCGGCCGCTCGCGCGCGGCTCCCGTATTCCCGCTCGGAACGTGCGCTCAGGGCGATCACCGGGATGTCATCCGTCGCGCTCTCCCCCTTCACCCGCCTGCAGATCTCGAGGCCATCGACCTTCGGAAGGATGAGGTCGAGGATGATGAGGTCGGGCAGGTGCCTCCGGATCAGCCGCAGCGCCTCTTCTCCATCTTCCGCGTGCAGTACATCGAACCCGTTGTACCAGAGGATCTTGCCGTAGATCTCCCAGTCGTGCCGCTCGTCTTCGGCCATGATCACGAGCTGCCGCTTGCGAGCGGGGTCCAGCCGATCGACGGGTTTCACACGCAGCTCCTCAGCGCTGGTCCTGCGGAGGTCCGAAGCCGAAGGGTCCATCCGGGGCGCCACACGGCTCAGCCCGACCCGAGTCCTGCGATCTTCGCCTCGAGCCGCTCGATCTCCACCTGCGCGCCGAGGCCGTGGGCGAGCTCCAGGCCGCGCTGGTAGCAGGCCTCGGCGCTCCGACGATCCGCTCCCGACCGGTGGATGTCACCGAACACCCGCAGACACTCGATCCTCCGCCATTCGTTCCCTACTCCCGCGAAGTAACCCATGGCCTCGCTCGCGGGCCGCTCCGCCTCGGCGGCCTCGCCCCGCAGCAGATAGCACTCCGCGAGGTTCAGGCACGCGAGCGCCACGAGCTCCAGGTCGCCGACCGCCCGCGCCGCCTTCTCCGCGCGCACACAGATCTCCTCGGCGTCGTCACATCGTTCCTGGAGGACCGCGATGCGCCCGCAGTTCAGCAGCGCCATGGCGGCTCCCCTCTCGTATCCTACACCCTCGAACGCCCGGAGTGCACCCTCGAAGTGCGCCCGCGCCTCATCGAGACGCCCCTCTTCCGCCGCCACCATGCCGAGGTTCTGCAGCGCGATTCCGCGGATCCGGTCGTTGCCGGTGATGCCGATCATCCGCAGCAGGAGCTGTCTGGCCAGACCGAGCTCCCCCTGGCTGATGTACACGCTGGCCTCCGCGTTCAGCGCCTCGGCGAGGAGGTCGGGCAGGTCCGCCGCTTCCGCCAGCCGCCCGCTGCGCCGCGCGCAGTCGAGCGCCGGATCCCACTCGCACCGGGACCGATGGATGTCCGCCTGGTGCCGCAGGGCTTCAGCCGCTATGGCGGGATCATTCGAGCCGGCCGCGAGGCCGAGCTGCTGGAAGGCCTTCTCCAGCAGCCCGCCGCGCGCGAGTCGGACACCTTCATCCAGCCGCCGATCAGTCATTTGCGGCACATCCGTTGCGTCACCTGCAGGAGCCGGCGGGGCCGCGAATGGCCCACCGGTTTACTGCATCGCTGGCAAGTTCGGCACCACCGGAAAAGGAAGCATGATGGGATACAGGATCCACGCGGGCGCCGCCCTGCTTTTCGTCGTTTCACTGGCCGCGATCGGCTGCGACGGCGCGGACAACGCCCCCCTGGCGCCGGACGCTGCCCTCCTCGCCGCCTCCGGCTCCACCCTGATCGAGTGCCCGGTCTCGGAGACCCGGTCGGTTACAAAGGAGCTCCTACCTGGCGAGACCATCGAGCTGGACGGCCACAGCATGACCGTTCCCATCGGCGCCATACTGGTGCCCACGACCTTCACGCTGACCGTGCCGAAGTCGAACTACATGGAGATCGAGATCCACGCCGAGGGCGCGGAGCACTTCGTGTTCCTCGATGAGGCTCAGGCTTCGATCACCATCAGCTATCAGCGCTGCACGCGGAGCGACATCGACAAGTCCGCGCTCACGGCCTGGTACATCGATTCCGCCACCAAGGCGCTGCTCGAGCACATGGGCGGGACCGACGACAAGGTGGCGCGGACCGTGACGTTCGATTCCGATCACCTGTCCGGCTTCGCGATCGCCAACTGAGCTGAGGCGACCCTTACGAGGCGGAGCAGGCGGGGTTCCGCAGCTCGAGCGGAGCACTCCCCGTCGCGCTGACGGCGAAGCGCACGCTGAACGCGGCCGTTCTGTTCCGGAATCCGCCAGTGCGTTCCGAGCTGCCCGAGGGGGCACGCGACGTGCGGCGACGCGCACCGTTTTGTCAGAACCCTCGAATACAGGTGATCCGTGCCCCAGCAGGAAGTCCTTCTGGTGGAGCCGAACGAGGAACATAGATCCGAGCTTCGGACCGCCCTCGAGAGGGCGGGCTACCTGGTGGCCGAAGCCGCCACCGCCGATCACGCGCTGTGGCGCTTCCCCACGCATGTTTCCGACGTCGTGGTCTGCTCGTTTCCCTCGTTCCTGGCGACCGGCGAGTCCCTCATCTCCGCGCTGAAGCGCCTGCCTCCAGAGCAGGGAGGCGCGGTGCCGATCCTCGCGCTGATCAAGCCCGGAATGCAGCTGATGGACGCCCCGCGGGCGGCTCGCCTGGGAGCCGACGTGCAGTGTCCGCGCGACATCGCACCGAAGACCCTCGCGGCCATGGTGAGACGGATGGCCGAGTCGGCGACTCGCCACCCCGTCGGGAACGGGGCGTCGGCGAAGGACGCCTCCAGGCACCGCCGCGGTAGCGGGGTCGGTGGGGCGGGATCGGCACAGGGCGGTTAGCCGCTGGATCTCCGGACCACCTCAGCGACGCCTGAGCTCGACCTGGTGTTCAGTCTTCCAGTGCACAGCGCAACGCCGCTGCCTGCATGGGAACGTGGTTTCGCCCCACTACGGCGAACACGCGCTCGCCGCTCAGCACCGCCGACGCCAGCACCCGGAACATGTTCACGTTCCGGAACTCGCTCGATGCGCGGTTTACGTCGTTGGTGAAGATACCGCCTGTTTTCTGTGAGGGCAGTAACGGATCGAACCACTCGGTCGGCGCCTCCCACCATTCGGCAGGGCTACTCCAGTACTTGCGGTAGGTACGACCGAGCTCGTCGGTCGTGGTGATGACGAGGCCGATGCCCTCGAGCGGCCTGGCGCGCTCGAGCAACTCCGAGATCCGCGCCCCGATCTCCTCTGCGGAGAGGCGTTCCCGCTCTCTCAGCCGCTGCGCCTCACGCAAGACGAAAAACAGCTTTACCTGCTCGGGCGTGAACCGCTCGAGCAGGTACGCGATCTCCTCTCCGGGGCCCGGCTCGAGCCGGGCCAGGCGCACGCCGTCCCGAGTGGCCAGATAACGGACATAACCCGACTCGCCCAGCTGTTCGATGGTATCGCGGTCATCGCTCCCGATTCCGCGGTCCGGTCCTTCATAGAATGCCACGGTCGGCCGGAGCTCCTGCCACGCCTGCCGAAGCCGCTCGAACTGCTCGTGTGAAGCATCGCGCGAGTGGACCGCCCCGAAGTAGTGAAGCGCTCCACCGTTTCTCGTGTCATGGAGCACCAGCGACCAGTCGGGGCTGCCAGCGGCAACCCTCGGCCACTCCGTGTACGGGATGATTCGCGTGCTACAGGAGGCCAGGGCACCCATCGCCGGCGGCTCCTGCCCCTGAACCGCGGACGGGAGCATGAACGTGGCCGCGATCAGCCACTGAACTCGGACCATGGCGAGCCTCATCAGAAGCGGGATAAATGTCAGCTACGTCGCCAGGGGGACGACCCGGCGCGCGCCGCACCTCACCAGTCCCACATTCGAATCTATAGTTCTGCCCTGCAGTTCTGTAGTTCT
>JAHWKI010000143.1 GCA_019347975.1 Gemmatimonadota bacterium | reverse complement strand
TGCTCGGCGAGGATGGGTCCGCGTCGGTGGCCTGCGCGGAGCTGGATCTGTTCGCCGCGTCGGGACCCGCGGAGGAGGCGCGGGAGGTGCTGCGGCGGATCGCGGCCCAGGGGCTGGCGTGGGACCAGGTGGAGATCGTGGCGACCGACCCCGTCGTCTACGGCGGGGCATTGCACGCGCTGGGGCAGCGACTCGGCATCCCCATCAGCTTCGCAGTGGGGCTCCCGGTGGAGCGAACTCGGACCGGCCGGGCGGCCGCGGCGTACTTCCGCTGGCTGCAGGAGGGATACCCCGCCGTAGAGATCCGGCGGCTGCTGGAATCCGGTGACCTGCGTCCGCCCGGCTACGACCGCTCCACCATGCGCCTCGCCCGGGCGCTGCGGCGCCTGAGGATCGGCTGGGGACACGGTCGGTATCTGCCTACGGTAGATCGAGCGCTCGAGGATCTGGCGGGCGCGCCGCGTGCCCGCCGCAAGGAATCCGACAGGGACGCCGCCGAGCGCGTGGCCCGGGAGCGGGAGGAGCTGCTGGCGCTCCGGTCTCTGCTGGCGCCCCTCATCGAGACCACCCCCGATCTCGACCTGAGCGATCCCGCCGCCCGGGTCGCCCCCGGCGAGATCGCGGAGGGGCTCCGCCGCTTCCTCGAGTTCGTGCCCCCCGCGGACGCACCGTCGGCCACGGCCCGCGAACGCTTCCTCGCCATCACGGGTCGGGTCGGCGCCCGGCTGACGCGGCCAATGGCGCCGGCGGCGTCTCTCGCGGCGCTTCGTCGACACCTCCGGATCCGCGTCCCGGCACCCGACCGCGAGGGGGCCGCTCCCTGGGTATCCTCGGGTGGGCACCTCCACGTGAGCGATGTCGAGCACGGCGGTCTCACCGGCCGTCGCGTGACCTTCGTCGTGGGGCTGGACGCGGAGCGCTTCCCCGGACCGGGGCTCCAGGACCCGCTGCTGCTCGATGCCCAGCGCCGCGTCCTCGACCCCGTGGCGCTTCCATCCTCCGCCGACCGGCTCGCCGCCACCCGCTTCGCCCTGGCGTCCACGCTGGCACGACTCCGTGGCCGCGTGACGCTGTCGTACAGCGCGTGGGACCCGGTTCAGGCTCGGGAGGTCGCCCCGTCCGCCGTCATGCTCCAGGCGTACAGGATGGCCTCCGACAGCCCCGGCGCATCGTTCGAGGACATGAGCCGGGCCCTCGGCGACCCTGCCTCCGCCGTGCCCCGGACCGCGCCGCTCGACGAGGTCGACCTGTGGTTCGCCGCCCTCTCCAGCGGCGGGATCCTCCGCGACGGGTCCGCTGCCGTGCGGGAGGCGTTCCCCTCCCTCGCCAGGGGCACAGACGCGCTCGCGGCCCTCGGAGGTGAGGAGGCCACCGCACGTCACGGTCTCGTGGGGCGCCGGTCCGCCCTCGAGTTCCGCCGCAATCCGGACGTCGTCCTCTCCGCCAGCGGGCTGGAGGACCTCGGGACCTGCGGCCTCCGCTTCTTCTACAAGTACGTGCTCAGGGTACGTCCCCCCGATGATCCGGAGCTGGATCCCGATCGATGGCTGGACCCGCTCCGCCGCGGGAGCCTGCTGCACGCGGTGTTCGAGCGCGCGCTGCGCGAGGCCCGAGAGCGGGGACTCCGGGCCGGTGACGCGGCCTTCGAGGAGCACGCTCTTCTCGCCCTCGAGGCCGAGGCGGACCGGCTTCGCCGTGATGTGCCGCCTCCGGGCGAGGCGGTTCTCGCGCGCGAGATGATCGGGCTCCGGGAGGACGTGCGGTCGTTCGTCGGGATGGTCGAGGGGGAGGACGACGCCTGGGAGGCGCTGGAGCTCCGGTTCGGCCTGGGCGAAGAGCCGCCGGCGGAGCTCGCGCTGAAGGGAGGGCCCGTTCGACTCCGGGGCGCCATCGACCGGATCGACCGGCGCGCGGACGGCGGGCTGGTCGTCATCGATTACAAGACCGGCTCGACCGGGCGGCACGAGCGGAGCAAGGGCCTCTTTCACGGCGGGCGGCGGCTGCAGAACGTGGTTTACGCGGCGGTTGCGGAGCAGCTCCTGGGCGGCAGGGTGGAGCGGATGGAGTACCGTTTCCCGACTCGGCTCGGTCAGAACGAGGCCATCGCCTACACGCGAGCGGAGGCGCGGCGGGGGCTGGGGCTGCTCGCCCGGCTCCTCGACATGGCCGCCGCCGGTCGGTTCCTGCCGACACCGGACGGGAGCGACTGCGCCTTCTGCGACTTCCAGGCAGTCTGCCGGCACCGCAGCGAGGGCTTCTCCTCCCATACGCCCCTGGCCGACTGGGCGGCGGAGCGGTTCGGGACGCTGGAGGAGTATGGTGAGCTGAGGGATGTCCGGGGGTGGGAGGACCTCCTGCTCGGCGAGCTGGATATCGATGAGTAGGCGACGCGCCGACCGCGACCAGCTCGGCCTCTTCGAGTCGCTCCCCGAGAGCCAACCGGCGGCCGCGGCTGCACCCCGGAGGGCGCCCGCGGCCCCGACGGCGGCCTCGCCGGCCCCGCCGCCGGAGCGCGGCTTCATCGAAACCCCGCTGCCGGACGCCGACGCCCGGGCTCGGATCCAGGAGGACCTCGAGACCAACTTCCTGGTCGAAGCCGGGGCGGGCTCGGGGAAGACCACCGCGCTGGTCGATCGCATGGTGGCGCTCGTCCTGTCCGACACCGTCTCCGTCGACCGCATCGCCGCTGTCACGTTCACGCGCAAGGCAGCGGCCGAGCTCCAGCAGCGCTTTCAGACGCGGCTCGAGGCCACCATCGTCACCGCACGTCGGGCCGGCGCCGTCGACGAGGCCGCCCGCCTCGACCGCGCGCTGCGGGACATTCACCGCTGCTTCATCGGCACCATTCACTCCTTCTGTGCGCGGCTGCTGCGGGAGCGGCCGGTGGAGGCGGGGCTGGATCCGGGCTTCGAGGAAGTCCTCGGTGCCGAGGAGCAGCGCATGCGGCGCGGCTTCTGGCGGGCGCACCTGGAGCGACTGGCCGGCGGGCAGGACCCGCTCGTCGCCGAGCTCGCGGACGTCGGGCTCACCCCTTCCCGCCTCGAAGGTCTCTTCGACACGCTGGTCGCGAACCCGGACGTGACCTTCCCGGCCGATCCCGTCGACGTGCCCGGGGCGGAGGAGGTGGCGGAGGTCCGCCGCCGGCTCGACGCCTTGATCGACCGAGGCCTCGCCATGCTCCCCCCCGAGCCCGATGCGAAGGGATGGGACGCGCTCCAGAAGCGCCTCCGGCTGCTGGTCTTCCTGCGACGCGTCATCCGCTGGTCCGACCGGACGGACTTCCTCGACCTGCTGGGGGAGGAGGTGGTGGGGAGGAGCCATGCCGTCGTACAGAAGCGATGGCCCGACGGCCCCGCGGCCAAGGCGCTGTGCGAGGAGTGGGGCGCGCTCCGCGATGGGCCGGCCGCCGACATCACGTCCAGGTGGTGGGCGCACCGCTATCCGATCGCGCTCCGATTCGCCCGCCGCGCGGCGGACGCGTTCGAGGAGGAGCGCGTGCGCCTCGGCCGGCTCAACTTCCAGGACCTCCTCATGCGCGCCGCACGACTGCTCCGGGAGCATGAGGGCGCTCGCGAGGAGCTGGGGGAGCGCTACCGTCGCCTCCTAGTGGACGAGTTCCAGGACACCGATCCCGTGCAGGCCGAGGTCCTCATGCTCCTGGCCTCGCCCGCCGACGGACGCCGGTGGCAGGAGGCGACCCCGAGGCCCGGGGCCCTCTTCGTGGTCGGCGATCCGAAGCAGTCGATCTACAGGTTCCGGCGGGCCGACATCGCCATCTACAACCTGGTCCGGTCTCGCTTCGAGACCTTCGGCGATGTCCTCGGGCTCGTGGCGAACTTCCGCTCCCTCCCCGGCTTCGGCGAGCTGGTCGACGACGTGTTCGCACGGCCCGAGCGCTTCGGCGACCGGGCCACCACCCACCAGGCCGCGTTCGCCCCGCTGCGGACCCGCAGGCTCCCCGCCCCCGACCGCCAGCGGATCGCCCACTACTTCGTCGATCCGGACGGGAGATCCCACTCCGCCCTGGCCGCCGACGACGCCGGCAGGCTCGCGCCATGGATCGCACGGGAGATCGCCGCGGGACGGCGCCGCCCCGAGGACTTCCTCATCCTCGCCCGCCAGAAGTCCGGTCTCGCGACGTACGCTCGTGCGCTCGAGGCCTGGAGGGTCCCCGTCCAGGTCACCGGCGCCGGCGTGGACCAGGCGGAGGAGCTGACGGAGCTCCTCGTCCTGCTCGATGTCCTGGCGGACCCCACCGACGCCGTCCGCGTCGTCGCCGCGCTCGCAGGGCTCTTTTTCGGCCTCGACTTCGACGCGCTGCTGGCCTGGACCCTCCACGAGGATCTGCCGACGGGCGCCCCGACGCCGCGGCGGACGTTCGACATCACCACGGTCGATGAGTCGGACACTACCGCGGTCGGCCGCGCGGTCAGGACCCTGAACGGCTGGTGGCGGGAGGCCCGAACGACCCCTGCCGACGTGCTGGTGAGCCGGATCATGGACCGCGTCGGCCTGATCCCGCTCGCCGCTTCGCGGGACCTGGGCGAGCTTCGCTCGGGCGCCCTGCTCTTCGCCCTCGATACGCTCCGCGTCGCCGCCCTCCACGGCGACACCTCCGTGCCCGCCGCCGTCGATGCCCTCCGTAACGCGCTGGAGTCGGACGAGGCCGAGGCTCCGCTCGAGCCGATCCGACGCGGCGCCGTCCGCGTCATGACCCTCCATCAGGCCAAGGGGCTGGAGGCACCGGTCGTCGCCCTCGTCCACCCCGTCGATCAGCGGGAGCACGAGATCACCAGCCACGTCGAGCGGCGGGAGGACGGGTCCGCGGTCGGCTATCTGGTCATCAGGGAGCGGCAGAGCCAGTACCGGATCCGCACCATCGCTCGCCCGGCGGGGTGGGAGGAGAGGGAGGCCGAGGAGCGCCGCTACGATGCGGCCGAGGAGGATCGCCTCCTGTACGTCGCCGCGACGCGAGCCCGGGACGCGCTCATCGTTGCCCGCAAAGCGGACCGGAAAAAGGAGAGCCGGTCCGCCTGGAGCGGGCTGCATGACTGGATCGGCAGCCACGGCGAGCTGCTCCAGCTCGAGCCTCGCCCCGCACCCGAGCCGGACCCCATGGACCGGAGCGCGCGCGAGCTCATCGAGGCCGCCACCGCACTGGATCAGCGGAGGGAGCGCGCCGCCGTCCCGGCCTACGTGGTCCGGACGGCCACGGCGCTGGCCAAGGGCGGCTCGCCGGGCGAGGCCGGCGTCCGTCCCGGGTCGCTCCCCGAGCCACGCCGCGATCCGTCCGACCCGGGCGACGGGCCCGATCCCTCGTTCCGGGGTCTGTCGTGGGGGAGCGCCGTCCACGGCGCCCTGGACGCTGCGGCGCGCGGCGCTACCGGCGATCGCCTCCGCGCGCTCTGCCGCACGCTCCTGCTGGAGACGGACCGCCCGCTACGGGAGGGGGAGCCTGTGGAGCTGGAAGAGCTGTTCGGGCTGGTGCAGCGCGTGCTCGGGTCCGAGATCTGGGCGAGGGCGGGAGCGGCCGAGCGGATCCTCACGGAGGTCCCCTTCGCCTTCCACGCGGCGGCGGGGCGTCTGCCGGACCCGTCGGAAGCGGCCCCGGACGCGCCTCGCATCCTCGAAGGCGTGGTGGACCTGGCTTTCCTGGAAGCGGACGGCTGGGTGCTGGTCGACTACAAGACCGACGTGGGAACGGACGCGGGTTTCGAGGAGCGGCGCCGTCGCTATCGCCGCCAGGTGGATCTCTACGCCGAAGTGTGGCCGGAGCTCACGGGCGGAGCGGTGAAGGAGCGCGTACTCTTCTATACGGCGCGGCCGCCGTCGGAAGCCCTGGAGGGGTGGTGAAAAAGAGGGAGGCCCGCCGGTCGGTCACCGGCGGGCCTCCGCTTCGTCCGGGGAGGAGCCGGGGAGACTCAGGTCTTCTTGACGTGCTGGTTTACGAGCTTGGTCATCTCGAACATGGACACCTGGTTCTGCCCGTTGAAGATCGGACGGAGGGTGTCGTCGGCGTTGATCATCCGCCGGTTCTTGGAATCCTGAAGGTTGTTCTTCTTCACGTAATCCCAGACCTTCTTCGTAATCTCACTGCGCGTCAGCGGGCTGGTGCCCGTGATTTTGCCGAGCTGCGCATCCGGCTGAACCTTCTGCGCGAGACCACCGCGTGCCTTGGCCATCCCAAACCTCCGTGTGGTGTGTATCAGGGGGACCCTTCCCGCCTCCAAGCTACGCGCCATGGCCCGGCGCGCAATGCCGACGGACCGACCCCATCAGTCCCGCGGCTCGACCACAATGTCCTCGCCGAGTCTGAATCGGAACTTCGGATCCGTCATTCCGAGCCCCTTCAGGACCGGGGTCAGAAGCCGCTCCATCGCGCGCGCGGCGTTGACCCGCGACTGGTACGAGCCGCGCAGGTGAACGAGCGCCTGGCGCCGCATCGCCCCTTCCACGATCGCGATCGCCCGACGCTCCACCGCGTCCGCCGACGAGCCCAGGCGCGCCCAGCCGCGACGGGTCTCCACCTCCAGCGCGGCGAGATTCGGCTCGACGCTGTACACGCCCAGCGACGGCAGCTCCACCTCGATGGTCCCGTCCTCCAGCAGACGGAACATCTCCGGTCGCAGCGAGTCCACGTCGAAGCCGTAGGACACCCTCCCCGGCATCCGGACACGCGCGCTCGTCGTCCCGAGGTCGAGGCCGACGATCCCGGGGAGCAGCACCTTCGTGTTCTCCACCTCCGTCGTCGCCGTCAGCTCCAGCCGGCCGGTCACCAGGAACGCTTCCGGCGCCTCCCGCTGGATCGTGGTGAACAGCGCGTCCCGGACCTCGCTCTCCGTCAGCCGCGGAGGCTCGAGGCGGAGCAGCACGAACAACCCCGCGGCGACGACCGCCACGGTCACGGCGACGAAGATCCAGGCGCGCTTCATGGTTGCACGGTACCATCCCGGAATCGTCCCGTCGAGCGCCCCCTTGCGCCCTGTTCCGGTACGGCGGCACACCCGATGCGCAGCCGACCGGCATGAGACTGCTCCACCTGGCCGATGTGCACCTCGGCGCGTCCTGCTCGGCCTTCGGCGCTCTGGCCGCGAATCGCCGCCGCGCGATCCTGGAAGCGTTTCGCTCGCTCCCGGACGTGGCCGTCGATCACCGCGTCGACGCCGTCCTGATCGCCGGCGACCTCTTCGACGGCCCCGCCCCTGACGGCGACCTGCTCGCGGCCACACGAGATGTCCTGCGACGGTTCGTCGACGCATGCGTTCCCGTGTTCATCGTGCCGGGGAACCACGACGCGGTCACGCTCAGGCTCAACCCCTATCGGGAGGTGGCGCGCGCCGGGCGCGTCTTCGTCCAGGGTGAGGCCGCTGACCGACGCTGGCCCCTCGAGGACGAGGAGGGGCGCCGCCTCGCGGAGAAGCACGCCGTCTACATCCTCGCCCGCCCCGCGTTCGGGGAGCCGGTGACCGTCGAGACCGACGACGGCCCTCTCCACGTGTACGGCGTGGCATACGACGGCGCCGAATGCCGGGATCCGCTGTCGACGTTCCGCCGGGCTGATGCGCCCGGTGTCCACGTCGCGCTGCTCCACGCCTCCGTCCACGACGCGCCCCACTGGCGCGGAACCGGGAACGCGCTGGTCACGACCGGTGACGGGCTGAACCGGCTGGACGTCGATTACATTGCTCTCGGCGACTACCATCGTCACCGGCCGCCCGAAGCGTTCGGCGGACCGCCCGCCTCCTACCCCGGCTCTTTCGCCGCCCTCGACCTGACCGAGCATGGGGCGAGGGGCTTCGTGGTCGTGGAGGTCTCACCGGGGCGGCCCCCGGTGGTGGAGCACGTCGACGCGGGGCTCAGACCCGTCGCGAGCCTCGAGCTCGACGTCACCGGCTGTATCGACGACATCGCCGTGGCCGAGGCGGCTGCCCGCAGCCTGTCGCGGAGCGCGATCCCCACCCTCCGGCTCGTCGGCGAGCCCGCGTTCCCTCTGGATGCGGACGCCATCGCCACCGAGCTGCGTCAGCGGCACGGCCATGCTCACGTCGTCGACGAGACCCGCTACTACGCCGCCGCACGGCTGGACGAGCTGGCGGAGAGGGACACGGTCGTCGGGCACCTGGTCCGGCTGGGGCGGGCACGCATCGCCGCCGCGTCGGATGATGAGGACCGCGACGTTGCCCAGATGGCTCTCCGGGTGGCGCTCCGGGCCATGGGCGCCGAATGACGCTCAGGCCGACGTTCCGGTCCGCCCGTCTCCTCTTCGGCAGCCACGACGGCGCCTTCGGCTTCCCGGAGGCGCGGAGGCCCGTCGTGGTGGCGGGTCCCAACGGCAGCGGGAAGAGCACGCTCGTCGAAGGCGTCGTCCGCACGCTCTTCGGCTATGAGAGGCGTCGGCCGGGAGACGCAGCGGCCCTCGACGCCAGGCGCCCGTGGAAGGGGAGCGCCATGGCGGGAGAGGTCACGTTCGAAGTCCGGGGAGAGACCGTGCGGATCCGCCGCGATTTCACCACCGACAGGGTCGCGGTCACCGACCCGGTTGGCGGGGCCGTCCACTTCGAGGGGGACGGCAATCCGGGCGCCTCGAACCAGGAGGCGAGGCACTACCGCCGGATCCTCACCGACCTCTTCGGCATCGGCGAGCTCGACGCTTACCAGTGCACCCTCTATATCAGGCAGGGCGACCTCCCGGAGACCACCGTCGGTGAGCACCTCCTGCGCCTGGCGGCGGGCGGCCATTCCCGGGTGGACGGCGCACGGCGGGACATCGCGGAGGCGCACCGCGGTGTTACGCGCGGCCCCATTCACCCGTCCGCCCGCGCCGCGATCAACGCCCGGGAGCTCGAGAAGCTCGATGAAGAGATCGAGGCGCTGGAGGCCCGCCTCGAGGCCGCCAGTCAGGCGGGAGAGCGGCGCGGGCCGATCTCCATGGAGCGTGACCGCGTCGCGGAGCGGCTGGCTGCCCTCGATGACGAGATCCGCTTCCTCGAGGATGCCCGCGCTTCCCTCGCCAGCGGGTCCGCCATCGAGATGGAGGTCCGGCAGCTGAGGGAGTGGAGCCGAAAGCTCGACCGCGTCACCGAGCGCCTCCTCCGCGCGGCCGATGAAAGCAGCGCGGCCGATGCGGCGCTGCGTGACATCATCAGGGAGGGGCGCTATCCCGAGGACCTGCCCGAGCGGCTGGCTGCTGCCGATCTGAGATGGCGGGACCTCGAGGGGCTCTCCGCCGGACCGCCGAGGTGGCCCGGCGTGGCGGGGAT
>JAHWKI010000347.1 GCA_019347975.1 Gemmatimonadota bacterium | reverse complement strand
GGCGCCATCCTGCAGGCGGTCGAGTAGGCGACGACCGGCTCAGAGCCCGCCACGCTCCAGCACCACCCCCACCTCGTCCCGACTCACGTGGAAGGTGCCGAGCTCGCCGTGCCAGTCGCCGTGCCAGTCCGAGCCGCCGCTGGCCACGAGTCCGTGATGCCTGGCCTTGTTCAGGAGCCGGTTCAGCTCCTGGGGCGAGACCCGCGGCCGGTAGCATTCGAGCCCGTCCAGCCCCGCCGCCACGAACTCCGGGAGCGCGCCCAGCACGGGGAGCGGCGGGTGGGCCCAGACGGCGAGCCCGCCCGCCTCGTGGATCAGCGCGATGGCGCCCGCGACGTCGACCAGCTCGGTGGCGACGTACGCCGGTCCCTCATCGCCGATGTAGCGATCGAAGGCTTCGGGGATGGAGCCGACGTGCCCTGCGGTGAGGAGCGCGCGGGCCAGGTGCGGTCGGGCGAGAGCGTGGGCGTGGGGACCGGCTTCGTGAAGCACCGCCTCGAAGTCCACGACGACCTCGAGGTCCGTGAGCCGCTCGATCATGGCGCGGATCCGCTCCTCCCGGCCCCGCCGCGCCAGCACGCCGTACTCCAAGAGCGCAGGCGCCGCGGGATCCACGAAGTACCCGAGGATGTGCAGGTCGCGCTGCCGGTGGTTGGCGGACAGCTCGATGGCCGGGATCACAGTCAGCCGCCCGGCCGCCGCTCCCAGGGCCTCCGGGACGCCCGCCGCGGTGTCGTGGTCGGCGATGGCGATGACATCCAGCCCGCCCGCCACCGCCCGGTCCACCACCTCGGCGGGACGGAACGCGCCGTCGGAGGCGGTCGAATGGATGTGCAGGTCGATCTTCATGCGGGAATAGAACGCCGGCGTCCCGCTCCGTGAAGGACCGGAACGCCGGCGCTCCGAAGCCGGTCTACCGGACGGCGACGCCGCGCCCGAAGCGGCGCGCGAGCCCGATCCCGAAGGCGTCCGTCCCGCCCAGGGTGAAGCCGAGGCGTACCTTCCATTCCTCGTTCAGGTGCACGTCGGCGCCCAGGTCGAAGAACCCGTCCAGACGGGTGTCGGTAGCGTTCCCGCTCGACACCGCCACCAGGGCGAGGCGGGGGTGGCCATAGACCTGGAGCGTCACGGGCGAGAGCACCAGCGCGCGCCCTATGGTGAGGCCGAAGGGGACGGAGAGGCGTGTGACATCCCCGAAGGCGGCGCCGAGCCCGAGCGTCCAGGAGACGTCCACCGGGAAATCGGCGCCTGCGCTCATCAGGGCGCCCCAGGTCTCGGCGCCCGCAACGAGCACGTCGTCCAGGTCGAAGTCCACGTAGCCGACCCGGACCCCGAGGTTGAGGTTCCCGCCCTGCCGCCAGATCCCCTGCAGCCCGAACTCGGAGCCATCCGGCTGCGTGAGGTACACGCCGACGTCATCGCCCGGTCTGGGCGGCAGGAAGCTGGGCGCATCCCAGATCTGTGCCTGGGCGCCGCTCGCCACCAGCACTGCGGCCGCGGCAATCATCACCGTCTTCGCGTTCATTGACCTTGCCTCTCGTTCTGGTTGGACCCTCTCGAAACGCGCGCCGCGCCGTGCAAGATCGACGCCGTGGACCGTCGGGAGAACGGCCGGTGGCGCGCTGCGCCCCCGGCCGCTCCGACCCAACCGGTCCTGTACGCCTGAACCTAGCGCTTTTCGGCGGTTTCGCTCAGCACGCTGACCACATCGTCCGCCACCTGCAGGAACCCGCCCGCCACGAAGAACCGCTCCTCCGCGCCGCCGCGGGTGATCCGCATCTCGCCCGAGCCGAGCAGGGCCATGAGGGGCGCGTGACCCCGGAGGATGCCCAGCTCCCCGTCCCACGCGGGCGCGACCACCATATCGGCCTCGCCCTCGTAGACGGTGGACTGCGCCGTGATCAGCGCCACGGACAGCCGCTGCGCCGCCACGTCAGCCCTGCTCCTTCATCTTCTTCGCGGCCTCCACCACCTCGTCGATCCCGCCCTTCATGTAGAAGGCCTGCTCGGGCAGGTGGTCGAACTCGCCCTGCACCACCCGCTCGAAGGAGTCGATGGTGTCCTCGAGCCGCACGTACCGCCCGGGGCTGCCCGTGAACTGCTCGGCGACGTGGAACGGCTGGGACAGGAAGCGCTGGATCCGCCGGGCGCGCCCGACGATCACCTTGTCCTCCTCCGACAGCTCGTCCATCCCCAGGATCGCGATGATGTCCTGCAGGTCCTTGTAGCGCTGCAGGATCCGCTGCA
>JAHWKI010000346.1 GCA_019347975.1 Gemmatimonadota bacterium | reverse complement strand
ACGCCGAGTCCTGCCGCTCGATGGCCTCCAGCCACGGGTTCTCCCGCGGCGGCTGGTAGAAATGGCCGTGGATACAGATGTAGCGCTTCTGTTTCGTCATATGTGGCACGCCGGACGGGGCCGGATCTCTTTCAGAATGTCGGGACGGTCAGGTCATCGAACGCTCGCGTGCGCTCGTTTTCGACGCCCGGCGGCCGCTTCGCGGCGCCGGGCCCGCGCGAACGCAATTCGATCGGCGCTCCGCGCCTTTCGATACTGCGGCAGCGAACCCCCTCGCCGAAAGCGCCAGTGGCTCCGGCCCTCTCCCGCGCCGAACCACCAGCCAGCTCCCGCGCCTCTCCGGAGTATCGAATCCCGCGCAGCGGGCCGGGGCGAACGCTCCGGTTCGAATCCGCGCCAGCGGCCGCGGCGAACGCCGCGGTTCGAATCCGCGCTCGCGCGGCCGGGGGGAGCGAAGCGACCGCCCGGTTCGAACCCCGACCCTCACGCCGGTGTCAGGAACAGCGCGCTCAGCGGCGGGAGGTTGAGGGAGAGGGAGAAGGGGCGCCCGTGGGCGGGCTCCTCCTCCGTCTCGACGGTCGGGCGGTCGGCGGCGTACCCGCTCCCGCCGAACTCCGCCGCGTCGCTGTCCAGCAGCACCTTCCAGTCGCCCTCGATCCCCACGCCGATCCGGTACCCGTCCCGCGGCACCGGCGTGAAGTTGTACACCGCCAGCACCGGCGCGCTGGCGTCGGCGCCGCGACGGAGGAAGGCCAGGACGCTGTTCTCCCGATCGTCGCCGATCACCCACTCGAACCCCTCGGGCATGATGTCCTTCTCGTGCAGCCCCGGCGTCTCCCGGTAGAGCGCGTTCAGCGCCGCCGTCAGACGACGCAGCCCTTCGTGGCCCTCGTCCGCCAGCAGCCCCCACTCCAGCTCCTTCTCGTGGGCCCATTCGGCCTTCTGGCCGAACTCGCCGCCCATGAACAGCAGCTTCTTCCCCGGCTGGCCGTACATGTACCCGAGAAGGAGGCGCAGGTTGGCGCGCTTCTGCCAGTCGTCTCCCGGCATCTTGTTCAGCAGCGAGCCCTTCCCGTACACCACCTCGTCGTGGGACAGCGGCATGGTGTAGTTCTCGGTGAACATGTACACGCCGCGGAACGTGATCTCGTCGTGATGGTGGCGCCGGTGCACGGGCTCCCGCTGGAGGTACTGCAGCGTGTCGTGCATCCACCCCATGTCCCACTTGAAGCCGAACCCCAGGCCGCCGATCGAGGTGGGGCGGGACACCATGGGCCAGGCGGTGGACTCCTCCGCGTACGTCTGCACGTCCGGGAACATCTCGTACACGGCTTCGTTGAGCTGCCGCAGGAACCGGATCGCTTCCAGGTTCTCGCGCCCGCCGTGGATGTTCGGGATCCACTCCCCGGGCTGACGGGAGTAGTCGAGGTAGAGCATGGAGGCGACCGCGTCCACGCGCAGCCCGTCGATGTGGTAGCGGTCCAGCCAGTGGACGGCGCTGCTGATCAGGAAGCTGCGGACCTCGTTGCGGCCGTAGTTGAAGATGCTCGACTTCCAGTCGGGGTGGTAACCCTGTCGCGGGTCCGAGTGCTCGAACAGGTGCGTCCCATCGAAATACGAGAGCCCGTGCTCGTCCGTCGGGAAGTGGCTCGGCACCCAGTCCAGGATCACGCCGATCCCCGCCCGGTGCAGCGCGTCCACCAGGAACATGAAGTCCTGCGGCGTGCCGAAGCGGCTGGACGGCGCGAAGTACCCCGTCGTCTGATAGCCCCAGGAGCCGTAGAACGGGTGCTCCATCACCGGAAGGAACTCCACGTGCGTGAACCCCGTCTCGGTCAGGTACTCCGCCAGATGCGGCGCGAGCTCGCGGTACGTGTGGAACTCCCGACCCGGCGGGCGCATCCACGACCCCAGGTGACACTCGTAGATGGAGATCGGCGCGGCCAGCGCGTTCCGCTCCGCCCGCCCCGCCATCCACTCCGCGTCGTCCCATTCGTAGTCCAGGTCCCAGATCACCGACCCGGTGCGGGGCGGCGTCTCCTGGTGGAACCCCACCGGGTCCGCCTTCTCCACCTGGTAGCCGCCGTTCTGCGCGCGGATGAAGTACTTGTAGCGGTCGCCCTTCTTGGCGCCCTCGATCGTGCCTCCCCAGATCCCCGACGCGCCCAGCGGCTCCAGCGGCGCCGACGACCGGTCCCACCCGTTGAAGTCTCCGATCACGCTCACCGAGTCCGCCGAGGGCGCCCACACCGCGAACCGCGTCGCGCCCTCCTCCGGGTGGGCGCCCAGCCCCT
>JAHWKI010000142.1:5379-9505 GCA_019347975.1 Gemmatimonadota bacterium | reverse complement strand
CGGATGAGGTCGTGGAGCTCCAGATCCGAGAGATTCTTGTTGTTCGTCATCTCCCGGAACGCGGCCAGAACCTGCATCCCTTCGTTCGCCATAGCTTTCCTCACCCGTTCCAACGGAACACGAGGTGAGCCCGCGCGATCCCCTCGCGCGGCACCACCACCTCTTCGCCGTCCTCCAACCTCAACCGGACGCCATCCCCACCCGGCCCCTCGTCCAGACCCAGCAGCTCGCCCTGCAGCCGTCGACCACGTCCGGCCAGCGGAGCGTACCCGCGCAGCGCCACCTCGTGACCACGGAACCGGTCGTAGTCACCACGGCGGACCAGGGGCCGCTCCACGCCGGGCGACGACACCTCCAGAACGTAGTTCTGGGCCAGTGCGGGCAGGGCATCGAGGTATTCCTCGAGCGCCCTGCTCACCCGCGCGCAGTCCTCCAGAGAGATGCCCGCACCCGGCTTCGAATCCGGCCGGTCCACGCGCACTCGCAGCACCGGACGGGCCTTCGAGCCCGCCCGCTCGAGCTCCACGAGCTCGAATCCCAGCGCTTCGGTGCGCTCTTCGAGCGCCTGTTCCAGTGACTGCTCAGACATACCGCGTCAATAAAAAAGTGGGGGTGTGCCCCCCACTCCATAGCGGCCCCCGGGGGAGCCGCGCACGTTCCGATGATAACCCCGATCCGCGGGGCGTGCAACCCGTAAACCTCCTGCCGGCACGGCTCTGCGGGCTTTCAGCCGGGGCCGCTCAGGCGTCCCTGCTCCCGCTCAGCTGCCACCGTTGCTCCCCCTCCTGAACCTCGGCCTCCCACGTCACCTCCACCGCCCCTTTCAGGCTCATGGCGGTCGGGCAGCGCCCGGCGTGACGGGTCAACGCCCGCTCCACGGTGTCCCTGCTGCCGGGCGGCGTCCGCAGAGCGTAGCGGACGTGGATCCGGGTCAGCACGGGCAGCCGGTCCCGGATCTCGTTCGTTCCGGCCGCCACGGCCGTGATGGCGTCCGGATCCAGGTTGATCTCGCGCGCCTCCAGCGCGCCATTGAGTGTACCGAGCAGTCAGGCGCCGGCGGACCCCACCAGGTAGTCCACGGGGAGGGGCCGGTCGGTTTCGCCGTGCAGACCGTAGTGCTCCTTGATCGCCCCGTGTACCCCCACGTCGAAGGTGTCTCCGGATGGCAGCGACACACGACGGTGCACCCCCGCCACCTTCCGTACCCGGGCTTCGACCGTATAGAACGACTCGCTCATTGCTCCGCCTCCGAGTGAATGTCCCCTTTTCCCTCCCCCGTCGCCGGCGCGCCCGCGACGTGCCCGACGCAGCGCAGCACGGGCAGCGCGGGGTAGCGCGCGAAACGGGGGTCGACCCGTGAGAGGCCACACAGCCAGAACCGGGAGCCGCGCCGGCTCGCGACGATCCGCGCGTGCGCGCACCGGCCGCACAGACCCGGGTCGGTCACGGCCTGATCCCGAGAACTCCCATCTGCCGCCCCGCGTCACCGCCACGGTGCGAGAAGAAGCCGCTCCCGCACTTCGTGCAGTGCTCCGACACCGTCACCCGCTCGGCGGCGACGCCGGAGGCGACGGCCTGCCCCGCCTGAACCGACCGGACGTCCACGGGCGTGTTCCTCGTGGGAACCGGGAGGCCGAGGGCGGCGTGGACCTCGGGCCCCACCTCGTAGCAGCCGCCGCAGATCGCCGGGCCCAAATGGATGTGGAGCCGGGCCGGATCCCGTCCGGCCATCCGCTCGATCCCCCGGGCGACGATCCCCGCCGCCGTGCCCCGCCACCCTCCGTGCAGGAGCGCCACGCGCCGAGCGTCCGCATCGACGATGAAGATCGGCACGCAGTCCGCGACCGAGACGGTCAGGAGGAGCCCCCCACGAGCGGTCAGATGTCCGTCGAAGCCGTGCGTGATCCGCAGCCCCGGGGCGGGCTCGGTGTCGTGGCTCACGAGGTCCGCGCCGTGGACCTGGCGGGCGTGGACGGCGGCGGGGAACTCCAGCGACTCGCGCAGCGCCCGCCACCGGGCGAGGGTCGGCCCGATGGGGCTCTCGCCGAACAGGCCGAGGTCGAACGGCTCGGTGGCCTGACCGCGCCCGGTCGTCCCCTGGGCCAGCCAGGGGAAAGCCACGGCCCATTCGGGATGGCTGTACAGGGGCGCCGGGCCCTCTGCCCCGGATTCCCGGACGCGGCGGATCGCGTGGGGGAGAGGGGGGGCGGCGGTCCCGGCTGCCGGAGTGGAGCCGGGGGTCAAGACTCGGTGATCGGGATGTCGCCCGCGGCCCCGGTTCCACCCTGACCGTGGTAGCCGTCCACGCGCCGCCGGAGCTCGGCGACCTCGGATTCCAGCGCCTCGTATTCGCGCCGCGTGACGAAGTCCAGACGCCCGCGCGCCTCTTCGAAGGTGGACTGGGCCCGGTCCATGGTGCTCCGGACCGCTTCGCGAGCCCGCTCCGGGGACAGCTCGCCACGGTCGAGCATGTCCTGCACGGTCTCCTCCACCGCGTCCTTCAGCGCGCTCAGAATGCCGAGTCCCGCGCGGATGCCCTCGCGGACCTCGTCACCGACGCTTCCCCTGCCTTTCCGCTGCTCATCCGCCATGCCGTCCTCCTCAGTCCCCGCGGGAATCCTCGCGGACGATCCGGCCGCCGAGGCCTCGTAGGCGCTCGTCGATCTTCTCGTACCCGCGCTCGATCTGCTGGATGTTGTAGATATGGCTCTCCCCGTCGGCCCCCAGGGCGGCGATCAGAAGCGCCATTCCGGCGCGGATGTCGGGGCTCTCCGCCACGCCGGCGTAGAGCCGCGAAGGCCCGACGACCACCGCGCGGTGGGGGTCGCAGAGGACGATCCGGGCGCCCATTCCGATGATCTTGTCCGCGAAGAACATCCGCGACTCGAACATCTTCTCGTGCACCAGGATCGTACCGCGGCACTGGGTCGCCACCACCAGCGCGATCGAGGTGAGATCCGCGGGAAAGGCCGGCCACGGTCCGTCGTCGATCTTCGGGATGTGCCCGCCCAGATCCATCCTGATCTCGAGCGACTGGTTCGAAGGGACCTTCAGGTCTTCCCCGTCGATCTCGCAGCGGATCCCCAGCCGCTCGAACGCGAGGAGCGTGGAGTCCAGGTGCCGCACCGCGGCATCCTGAATGGTGATCTCGCCACGCGTGACCGCCGCCAGCCCGATGAACGATCCGACTTCGATGTGGTCGCTGGATACCCGGAAGCGGCCGCCCTTGAGGCGTTCAACCCCCTCGATCTCCAGCACCCCCGTCCCGATCCCGCTGATCTTCCCGCCCAGGGCGTTGATCATGTTGCACAGGTCCTGGACGTGAGGCTCCGCCGCGGCGTTCCGCACCCGCGTGGTCCCCTTCGCCAGGGCCGCAGCCATGACCGTGTTCTCCGTCGCGGTCACGCTGGGCTCGTCCAGGAAGATGTCCGCCGCCTCGAGACCATCCGCTTCGAGATGGTAGCCGCCGCGCGTCTCGACCCGGGCCCCCAGCCGCTGGAGCGCCAGGAAGTGGGTATCCAGCCGCCGGCGCCCGATCACGTCCCCTCCGGGCGGCGGCAGGATCATGCTGCCCGCGCGCGCGAGCATGGGCCCGGCGAGCAGGATCGACGCCCGGATCCGCGCGGCCACGCTCCGGTCCACCTGGCCGAGACGGATCTCCTTCGCGTGGATCCGCACCTCGTGATCCCCCGCCCAGTCCACCGAGCATCCCAGCTGCACCATGAGCTCCAGAAGGGTGCGGACGTCCCGGATGTCGGGGACGTTCTCCAGCGTCACCGGCTCATCACTGAGCAGAGTGGCGCAGATCATGGGGAGCGCGGCATTCTTGTTCCCTGTCGGGCGGATCGTCCCGTTCAGTGGGACCCCGCCTTCCACGACGTACTTCGGCATCCGACTCCCGTGTTTTCGTGCGATCGACGCGACCGCTGTTCGGCCGGTGGACGCCGGATGCGGACGGAAAAAACATACCGGCCGGTTCGAAGGACCGTCAAACGTCCACCCGCTGTCACGGCAGTGGCCGCGGCTGGCGCACGACCCGGCCCCCGCTGACGCGGCAATGCGCCCGCTGGCCGGGCGCTTTCCGGTCTGGCGATCCTCCCGCGCGTGCCGTTAACGTGTCGTTCGA
>JAHWKI010000142.1:0-5279 GCA_019347975.1 Gemmatimonadota bacterium | reverse complement strand
GGAAGGGCTCCTCCTGGATGCCGCCTCCACGGCGCACGCCGTGCACGTCGCGGCCCGGGCGTTGCGGAGGAGGCTCCTCACGAGCCACGCTCCGACGATACGAGCGCGGCGGTTCCGAAACCGTAAACACGGGGAAGTCCATGAAAAACGACACCTCCACCGAGTTCGTAATGGCGTTCGCCGTGGGCGCGCTGCTGGGAGTCGGCGCGGCGCTGCTCCTCGCGCCCGATCCGCCGACGCGGCGGGAGAAGCTCATGAACGAGCTGAAGCCGTACAGGAAGAAGCTCGGCAAGAAGACGGCGTCCGCCCGGAAGCAGATGGGCCGGAGGGCGTCGGCGGCGGCGGACATGGGGGACGATCTGGTCGAGGCGGGCCGCGCGGTGGCCAAGGACCTGCGCGAGGAGGTGGCGGACCTCGTCGCCGAGGCCCGGTCCGAGATCGCCGCGACGGTCGAGAACCAGCTCGACGCGGCTCAGGACGCCCTCAAGAAGGGCGCCAAGCGGATCCGGCGCTGACGCGGTCTTGAAGCCGCTCCTCGGACTGCTGGGAGCCGCGGCGCTGCTCCTGCTGACGCCGGAGCGGCTTTTCGCGTTCGGTCCAGCCACGCACATCTACCTGGGCGAGCAGCTCCTGGGGTCCCTCCATCTGCTCCCGCTGGCCGTCGCGGACCTGTTGAGGGCCTACCCCCTGAGCTTCCTCTATGGATCCGTCGCGGCCGACATCTCCTTCGCCAAGAAGTACGTGCCGGCCGGCCGCCATTGCCATTACTGGCACGTGGGGGAGGAGATCCTCGCCGGCGCGCGCAACGACCGGCTGAAAGCGGCGGGGTACGGCTACCTCTGTCACCTCGCCGCCGACACCATCGCCCACAACTACTTCGTTCCCAGGCAGCTGATGCTGACGAGCTCCACGAAGGCGCTGGGGCACTCCTATTGGGAGCACCGCCTGGACGTCGAGCTCGGAGAGGGGTACACGAGCCGGGCGCGCGAGGTGGTCGTCGATTACGACCACGCGGAGGCGGACAATCTGTTCGACAGCGTGCTCTCCGGAACCATCTTCTCCTTCGAGACGAACCGCCGCCTGTTCCGCGGCATGGTCCGCTTCCAGGACAACGAGCGGTGGCAGAACGTCTTCGGCCGCGTCCTCGAGCGATCCCGGTGGGACCTGCAGGGGCGGGATGTGGACGGCTACCTGTCCCGCTCGTTCGACTCCATGGTCGACTACCTCCTCCGGCGCCGGGCCGCCCGGGCCGCGGCGCGCGATCCGACGGGTGACTTCAATCTGCAGCTGGCCAAGAAGGTGCGGCGGATGGCGATGAAGGAGGGCGCGCTGGAGAGCGAGTCTCGCATGCGGGAGCTCGCGGACGATTTCTTCCCCCTCCCCGACGACGGCCTCGACCACTGGAATCGGCGCGGCGACGAGCCCGGCGCGAACGGGTCCGGCTGACGCCGGGGCCTCTGGCTACAGCCGCTCCCGCAGCACGTCCGCGAGCTTCCTGGGGTCTGCCCTGCCCCCGGACTTCTGCATGACCTGACCGATGAAGAACCCCATCAGCTTCTCCTCACCCTCCCGGAAGCGGCGTGCCTGGTCGGGGTGCGCGGCGATCACCTCCTCCACCCAGCGCCCGAGCCGGACGGAGTCGCTCACCTGTGTGAGCCCCTCGGCCTCCACGATCTCGCGGGCCGGGCGGCCGGTCTCCGCCATCCGGTCCAGCACGCGCCGGCCCATCCCCCTGGAGAGCGCGCCCTCTCCGACCACGGCGATCAGCTCCGCGAGCGCCTCGGGCGACACGGGAAAATGGCCACCGGGCGCATCGCGCTCATTCAGCCAGCTGAGCACGTCCGTCATGATCCAGTTGCTGGCCGCCTTCGGATCGCCCGCGGCCGCGGCCGTCGCCTCGAAGTAATCGGCGAGGTCGCGGGAGGAGGTCAGGACGCTCGCATCGTATGCGGGGAGTCCGAGTACCTCCCGGAACCGCCGGGCGCGGGCCGCCGGCATCTCGGGGAGCGCCGCACGGGCCGCGTCAACGAGGTCCGGTGGAAGGACGAGCGGGGGCAGGTCGGGCTCCGGAAAGTACCGGTAGTCATCGTCCTCGCCTCGGGCCCTCATCGTCCGCGCCTCCGCCGCGTCGGCGTCCCAGAGCAGCGTCTCCCGGGCGACCACGCCGCCGCCCGCGATCAGCGCGCGCTGGCGGTCCGCCTCGAAGCCGAGCGCCCGCTCCACGTTGCCGAACGAGTTCAGGTTCTTCACCTCGGTCCGCGTGCCGAGCCTGCCCTCCCCCGCCGGCCGCACGGAGAGATTCGCGTCGACCCGCAGGCTCCCCTTCTCCATGTCGCAGTCGCTCACGCCCATATACATGAGCGTCCGCTTCAGATGGGTGAGGAACCCACGCGCCTCTTCGGGACTGCGGAGATCCGGCTCCGTGACGATCTCGATGAGCGGGACGCCGGCGCGGTTCAGGTCCACCGCCGTCCGACCCGCTATCCGGTCGTGGGACGACCTCCCGGCGTCCTCCTCGAGGTGTACGCGGCGGATCCGGACGCGGCGCTCTCCCGCGTCGATCTCCGGCTCCAGCCATCCGCCGGTGGCCAGCGGGTGCTCGTGCTGGGTGATCTGATAGCCCTTGGGCAGATCCGGATAGAAGTAGTTCTTCCGTGCGAAGATACTCGTTTCGTGCACCCGGCAGTTCAGCCCGAGCGCCGCCCGCACGGCCAGCTCGACGGCCGCGCGGTTGACCACCGGCAATGCGCCGGGCAGACCCAGGCAGACCGGGCACACCCGGGTATTGGGCTCGCTCCCGAACTCCGCCGGGTCCCCACAGAACAGCTTGGTCCGGGTGGCGAGCTGCACGTGCACCTCGAGCCCGATCACGGCCTCGAGGCCGCTCATCGTGCGCCCCCCACCACCCGCTCCAGCGCCGCCGCCGCGCGCACCATGACGGGCTCGCCCCACGCCGGCGCGATGATCTGCCCGCCCACGGGCAGACCGGCCACCGTGCCGATGGGGACCGTCACCGCCGGGATCCCCGCGAAGTTCACGGGGACGGTGAAGACGTCCGCCAGGTACATCCGATAGGGGTCGCCCGTCCGGTCGCCCATCGGGAAGGCGGGGGCGGGCGTCGTCGGTGTGAAGAGGACGTCCACGCCGGAGTCGAAGACCGCCGCGAACTCGGCCGCCAGCCGCGCCCGGACCTGACCGGCGCGGGCGTAAAACCGGTCCCGTTGACCGGCCGAGAGCACGTGGGTGCCGAGCAGAACCCGCCGCTTCACCTCGTCGCCGAAGCCGCGCGAGCGGGTCGCGCGGCTCATCGCTTCCGTGGTCTCCGCGTCCACGCGCAGCCCGAACCGGGCGCCATCGAACCGCGCCAGGTTGCTCGATGCCTCGGCCGGCCCGATCACGTAGTAGGTCGGGATCGCCAGCGGCGTGGTCGGCAGGGATACCGGCCGGACCCGCGCCCCGGCGGACTCCAGCGCCTCCAGCGCCTCCAGCGCCAGCCGCCGCACGCCGGGATCGAGCCCGCCCGGGAAGTACTCCTCGGGGACGCCGACGACCAGGCCGTCGACCCCGCGGTCGAGCTCGGGCAGCAGCGTCGGAGCGGGGCGGTCGGCGCACGTGGAATCGAGCGTGTCCCGCCCGGCGATCACCTCGAGCAGCAGCGCCGCGTCCTCCACCGTCCGGCCGAGCGTGCCGACCTGGTCCAGCGATGAGGCGAACGCCACCAGCCCGTACCGGCTCACGGCGCCGTATGTCGGCTTGAGGCCGACCACGCCACAGAACGAAGCCGGCTGGCGGACCGAGCCCGCCGTGTCCGAGCCCAGCGCAGCCGGCACCATTCCGGCGGCCACGGCGGCCGCGGACCCGCCCGAAGAGCCTCCCGGGACTCGTGCCCGATCGTGCGGGTTGCGTGTCGGGCCGAACGCCGAGTTCTCGGTGGACGAGCCCATGGCGAACTCGTCCATGTTGGTCTTGCCGGCGATCAGCGCCCCGGCCGATCGGAGCCGCCGCACGACCGTCGCCTCGTAGGGGGAGCGGTACCCTTCCAGGATCCTGGAGCCACACGTGGTCGGGTGGTCCGTGGTGCACAGGTTGTCCTTCAGCGCCACGGCGACGCCCGCGAGGCGCCCCCCGCTCCGCCCCTCCCGCCGGGCGGCCTCGAGCGCCTCGTCGAGGGCCGCGGCCCGGGCGGACAGGAGGTTCGCGTCGTGGGAGAGGAACGCGTTCACCCCGTTCTCGCCCGCGTCACCCGCGGCGATGGCCTCGCTCACCTCACGCGCGACCTCGGCGGCGGAGAGCGCCCCCTCCCCCACCGCTCGCGCCAGGGACCGGACTCCGCCCCGTGAGCTCAGGAGCCCTCCGGGCCTGTATGGGACGTGAGCCGCGGGACCGTGAAGAAGCCATCGGTCCACGCCGGCGCCATCGCGGCGGGGGGGATGTCCAGGGGTTCGGAGCCGGTCGTGTCCGCGCGGAGCGGCGCCCCGGGGCGGGCCCCGCCCGGATCGGGCGCGTCGCCGCCGTCCAGCGGCCCCAGCACCGCCACCCTGGCCAGGATATCGTCGAGCTGTGCGGCCAGGCGGGCGATCTCGTCCTCGTCGAGATCCAGCCGTGCGAGCGCCGCCAGCTCGCGGACGTGCGCGGGCGTCATGGACACGTTCAGAGATCCCGCTGGAGGTTCGCGTACCGCACGACCACCTTCTTCCGCCCGACCCCGTCGAACTCGATGACCGCCTTGAGATCCGGACCCAGGCCGGAGAGCTCCCGGATCGTGCCGCGTCCGAACTGCGGGTGCCGGACCACCTCTCCCTTGATGAAGCGGGGGGCGTCCTGGCTGTCGCTGTAGTCGATGTGGTAGCCGCCGTCGTCCGCCGCGGCCTCGTCGTAGCCGCCCCGCTGCACCGCGCGGCGCCCCATGGAGGGCCGTCGGTCCCGCCAGCTGTCGTACTGGCGCCGCTGACGTTCCACCTGCGGCGTCTGAACCCCCACGGCGAGGTCCTCCCCGATGGGCTCGATGAAGCTCGACGGAATGCACGCCTTCACCTCGCCCATCCGGCGACGCGTCCGAGCGTGCGTCAGGTAGACCTTCTTCTCCGCCCGGGTGATCCCCACGTAGAACAGGCGACGCTCCTCCTCCAGCTCCGACGGCTCGTCGAACGTCCGCGCCAGCGGAAACAGCCCCTCCTCCAGCCCCGCGATGAACACCACCGGGAACTCCAGCCCTTTCGCCGTGTGGAGCGTCATCAGGGTGACCGCGTCCGCCTCTGGATCGTGCCGGTCCACGTCCG
>JAHWKI010000345.1 GCA_019347975.1 Gemmatimonadota bacterium | reverse complement strand
TCATCCAGATCGACCCCGGCCTGCGCCTCGACAGTCGCGAGATCAAAGAACGCGACCGGACCTGTCACCTGAATGGTGTCGGCTTCGGCCGCGGCGTTCGCGGTCACGCTGCCCGTGGCGTCGATCATGGCCATTTCGCTGCCTTCGTCTTCCCCACGAATGAGGTAGAGGTTGGGACTGAGGACACGCACGACCTCGGCGGTCACGGTGACGCTCTCATCAGTCCACTCATCGGGCGCCTCCAGCACCTCTCCAACGGAGCGTGGCTCGCCTTGCGCAGCCGGGAAGCGCGGCGTCACCACCGATCCCTGGGCCAGCAGGACCGGCTGCCCGGAGAATTCAGCAAAGAGGTCATCGTCGAGGTCGGCGTTGACCTCATTTTCGACGCTGGCCAGATCGAACTCGAAGGGACTCTCGACCTTGAAGCAGCGCCACCCGTCCTCGCGCTCGACCCCTTCCGGGATCACGCCCTGCTCGCAAACGACGGAGAGCTCGTCTGGGGTACGCGCCACGCAGAAGAAGTATCCTCCGAGCGCCCAATTCGGCACGGGGGCATCTCGCACTCGGCGTCTGTCTGGACGATCCAGCCGTCGTTTTGTTATCGGTTGTTACATTCGCTACTCGCCTATTGGCGCGGTCTCTAAGCTTGCGTTTTAACCACGAGGAGTTTTGCTATGGACATAAAGCTCATCGCAAAACTCCTCGTTTGCCATCTTCGCGGGCTCAGGCGCTCTTTTTGAGAGCCGGGTAGCGTTTGGCTCGACCAGAGAGGCGCCCTTTTGGCCTTCCGGGTGATCTTCCGCAGGGTTTCGGCGGCTTCGCGGGCGTGCCGAGTTCCGCCAAAAGCGCCGAAACGACGCGATGGACCCGGATCGGCGTCAGGCGACCGGTTTCGTAGCGGCGCTCCCAGGGCAGCCGCCGATCCGCAACGCACGCCCGCGCCAGCCTGAGCTGGGCGAAAGCGGCCACCACCAGCCACGTCCACCGGTCGGCCTGCTCGGGGTGGCGCACCCGAGGGGTGGTCCACCCCAAAGCCTGTTTGAGGAAGCGGAAAGTGTGCTCCAGGTCGAAGCGCCTGACGTACGAGCGCCAGATGAGCCCCAGGTCCGGCGCGGCCTTCTCGGGGCTGTGCCACCACAGCCACAGGACGCGCGGCTCGCGCCGCCTCTCGCCGCGAGGCAGCCGCTCGACCTCCACCAGGACCAGCGTCCCGGCCACGATGGGCAAAGGCCCGCGGCTGCCCCGTCCTTCGTGCGCCCGGACCTTCGGATGTAAGTTCCCCCAGGCGCGCACGCGCACCGCTCCGTAACCGGCGTCTTCGCATGTGTACTCCGCGGAGGGTTCGGGCCAGGTGCTCGGGTCCGCGCACTTCATCTTCGGCCCATGACGGCGTGGCCGTCCGGTGGGAGCGGGCGGACCAGCGAGGCTCGGATCGGCGTAGAAGCGACGCCCCGCCCGCAAACGGACGAGGATCTGGCACGGACTACTCCCCTCAAGCCCCTGCTGCAGTTTCACGGGATCGTAGCCGGCGTCGAAGACGAACAAGGGAGCGGCGGCCCCCTCCTCGGACGCGATCGGCGAAGAAACGCTTTCACCTGCTCGGCGGCCACCTCGTTGGCGTCCTGCGCGGGGCGGACGCGCTCGACGTCCACGGGGACGGTCCAGCTCTCGCGGACGAAGTTGAGCCTGGCGATGAACTACTGGTAGGCCCATCCGGCTACGATGGGCTGGCCGGCGGAGTGGCGGGAAGGATGGTAGTAGAAACCGCGCTCGGGACTAGCCTCCGCGTCGCAGCGGGGCCACACGCTCACATCCACGGCGTAGACGGGGTGTTCATCCGCGCCCCCGGCGAGCGGGTTGCGGGCGAGCAGTCCCCGCAGGGCCGCCGCGTCGATTCGCCCCCGGTCCAACGCGGCATAGAGGCTGCCCCATCCGCGGCGATGCGGCGCTTGGAGGCTCAGGTGGACGGGGGAAGGGACGGCACCATCCGCCGCGGTGAGGATGGCGTCGGTGAGTTCGAAGAGCGCATCGGCGCGACGGTCGAAGCATTCGTAGAGTGATTGGCGAAAGGCACGCAAGACATCGGAAGGTTCCATAACGATCTATTGTGCCGCTGGGGCCGGCGAGCGGCCACTTCGCGCGGCCGCTCGCTGTCTTCATGGTTAAAACGCAAGCTTAGCTGGGACTTAGCTGGAAGGGCTCTTCTTGTAGGCACAAATGCGTATTTTTGTTCCGGGGCCGCCAGAGAACGGTTTAGGAGAGTAAAGCGCCTACTCGCTGTCTCGGGGGGAGCGGTTTTCGATCACCCAGGCG
>JAHWKI010000141.1 GCA_019347975.1 Gemmatimonadota bacterium | reverse complement strand
TGGTGGTGAACGCGGCCTCGGGGGTGACCGGGGCGGGCCGGACGGCGAAGCGGGAACTCCTGTTCGGGGAGGTGGCCGAGGACTACCGGGCGTACGGCGTGGGGAACGTGCACCGGCACGTGCCGGAGATGCGGGTGCACGGCGGGCGCGTGGGTGGTGCGGATCCCGAGCTGGTGTTCACGCCGCACCTGCTGCCGGTGCGCCGGGGCATTCTGGCGACGCTGTACGTGCCGCTGTCGGAGGCGCTGTCGGAGGCCGAGGCGCGGGCGCTGTGGTGCGCGGACTACGCGGGCGAGCCGTTCGTGGAGATCCTGGCGGAGGGGGTCCCGTCGCTCGCGTCGGCGGTGGGGACGAACCGGGTGGTGGTGTCGGTGTCGGGGGTCGCCGCGTCGTCGCCTGCGCTGCTGGTACTGGCGGCGATGGACAACCTGCTGAAGGGCGCGGCCGGGCAGGCCGTGCAGAACATGAACCTGGCCTTCGGGCTGCCGGAGACGGAGGGGCTCCCGTGCTGAGCGACGTGACGGTGGTGAAGGTGGGCGGCCGGGAGGTGGACGACCCGGCGTGGGTCGGTCGCCTGTCCGCGGCGGTGGCCCCCCTGGCTCCGCTGGTGCTGGTGCACGGCGGCGGGCGGGAGGTGAGCCTGCTGCAGGAGCGGCTGGGCCTGGTCCCGGAGTGGCGTGACGGCCTCCGGGTGACGGACGCGGGCACGCTCGCGGTCGTGTCGATGGTGCTGAGCGGGCTGGTGAACAAGCGGCTGGTCTCCGCGCTGGTCGGTGCAGGCGTCCGATCGGTCGGCGTGTCGGGGGAGGACGATGGGCTGCTGCGCGCGGAGCCGGCGGCCGGGGGCACGCTGGGGCACACCGGCCGGGTGGTAGCGGTCGGACGGGACCTGCTCGGTCTGCTCCTGGGCGCGGGGATCACGGCGGTCGTCTCCCCGCTGTGCCGCGGGCCGGGCGGCGGGGCCCTGAACGTGAACGCGGACGACGCGGCGTCCGCCATCGCATCCGCGGTGGGGGCGCGGCGGCTGCTCTTCATCTCCGACGTGCCCGGCGTGACCCTGCCGGAGGGCGTGGTGCCGTCGCTCCCGGCGGACCGGATCGAGGGCGCGATCGCGACGGGCGCGGTGAACGGCGGAATGGTCCCGAAGCTCCGGGCCGCGGCCCGCGCGGCGGCCGACGTGCCGGTGGTGCGGATCGGCGGGCTGGACCTGCTGTCGGGCGGAGCGGGAACCCGGGTCGTGGCCACGGCGGAGCGAGCGGCATGAGCGCCACCTCGACCGCCGGGCCCCCGCTGCTGCAGGTGTACCGCCCCGCCGCGCCCCTGTTCGTCGCCGGCTCGGGCTGCTGGCTCATCGACGAGGCCGGGCGCCGGTACCTGGACTTCACGAGCGGGATCGCGGTGAACGCGCTGGGCCACGGCACGCCGGTGGTGGCGGACGCGATCCGGTCGGCGCTCGATACGGGGCTGGTGCACGCGTCGAACCTGTACCGCACCGCCCCGGCGGAGGAGCTGGCGGCCTGGCTGGTCGACCATTCCTTCGCCGCGGCGGTGTTCTTCTGCAACTCGGGGGCGGAGGCGAACGAGGCGGCGATCAAGTTCGCGCGCCGCTGGGCGCGCGCGCAGGGCGGGGAGGACAAGCACGAGATCGTGGCGCTGCGGGGCGGGTTCCATGGCCGCACCCTGGGCGCTTTGTCCGTGACGGATCGGAGCGACTACCGCGAGCCGTTCACTCCTCTCGTCCCGGGCGTACGATTCGTGGACCCGCGCGAGCCCGGGGCGCTCGAGGCGGCGCTGGACGCGGGGCGGACCGCGGCGGTGATCGCCGAGCCGATCCAGGCCGAAGGCGGGGTCCGTCCGCTGGGCGCGGCGCTGCTGCGGCGGCTCCGGGAGGCCTGCGATGCCGCCGACGCGCTCCTCGTCCTCGACGAGGTGCAGGTGGGGCTCGGCAGGACCGGGACGCTCTGGGCCCACGAAGCCGCCGGCATCACACCGGACATCATGACGCTCGCGAAGCCGCTCGCCGGCGGGCTCCCCATGGGGGCCACGCTCGTCTCCGAGGAGGTCGCCTCGGCGATCCGGCCGGGTGATCACGGCAGCACATTCGGGGGCGGACCGCTGGTGGCGCGGGTCGCGCTGGCGGTCTGCCGGACGATCGGCGAGCCGACGTTCCTGGCGTCCGTGCGGGCGCGGTCCGCGCAGCTGGACCGGCGGCTCGCATCGATGGCGCGGCGGCCGGACGTGCTGGAGGTGCGCGGTGAAGGTCTACTCCGCGGTGTGGAGATCGCGACGTCGGTGGCGGCCATCACGGAGCGGGCGCTGGGGCTGGGGCTGCTGGTGTGCGCCGCCGGGCCGAGCACCGTTCGCCTGCTTCCGCCGCTCACCATCGGGGCAGCCGAGCTCGACCGCGGCATGGATCTCCTGGACGAGGCGCTCGGATGCTGATCCAGCTGGAGGCCCGCCGCACCGCTCCGAACCCCGTCCCTTCCATCGAGTCGACCGGCACGCTGCCCATCCGGGTGGCCGTGCCGGCGGACATGGCGGAGGTCGGGTGGCTGATCAACGGGTTCGCGCGGCGCGGGCTGATGCTGCCGAAGACGCCGGAGCAGCTGAACCGGAGCTTCCGGGAGTTCCTGGTGGCGCGCGGGGAGGGAGGGCGGCTGCTGGGCTGTGTGGCCCTGCGCGTCTTTACGCCGGGGCTGGCGGAGGTGAGCGCGCTGGCCGTCGCGCCGGAGGCGCATGGCCGCGGACTCGGCCGGCGGCTGGTGGAGACGCTGATCGACGAGGCGCGGAGCCTCGGCCTGGCCACGCTCTTCGCCCTGACGCTCGAGGAAGGCTTCTTCCACCGGCTCGGCTTCCGGACGGTGGCGAGGGAGCTGTTCCCGGAAAAGATCGCGGCGGACTGTGCCGGCTGCGATCGGCGGACGCACTGCCGCGAGATCGCGGTCGCGCGGGAGATTCACGCAGCACTCAACGAGGGGGATGCGGTCCATGGCTGAAACGGTGGTGCTCGCCTATTCCGGGGGCCTCGACACGTCGATCATCGTGCCCTGGCTGCGGGAGACGCACGGGCTCGACGTGGTGTGCGTGGCCGCGGACGTGGGCCAGGCCGAGGAGCTGGACGGGCTCGAGGCCAAGGCCCTCGCCTCCGGCGCCCGCGGCTTCCGGGTGCTGGACCTGAGAGAGGAGTTCCTCACCGGGTTCGTCTGGCCCACCCTGCGCGCCGGCGCGGTGTATGGCCGGAAGTATCTGCTGGGCACGTCCATGGCCCGGCCGATCATCGCGCGCGCGCAGGTCGAGGTCGCCCGGTCGGTCGGGGCCGATGCGCTGGCGCACGGGTGTACGGGGAAGGGCAACGACCAGGTCCGGTTCGAGCTCACCTACGCCGCTCTCGCCCCCGACCTGCGCGTGATCGCGCCCTGGCGGGAGTGGACGATCCGCTCGCGCGAGGACGCGCTGGATTACGCCGCGGCGCACGGGGTGCCGGTGACCGCCACCCGGGCGAAGATTTACTCGCGGGATCGAAACCTGTGGCACATCTCGCACGAGGGGGGGCCGCTGGAGGATCCCGCGTGGGCGCCTACGGAGGACGTGTTCCAGCTCACGCGGGCGCCCGAAGACGCGCCCGACCGCCCCGCGCACATCTCCATCGGCTTCGAAGCGGGGCTGCCCGTGGCGGTGGACGGCGAGCCGCTCGGCCCGGTCGCCCTCCTCGACCGGCTGAACGAGGTCGCGGGGCTGCACGGAATCGGCCGCGCGGACATCGTGGAGGACCGGCTCGTGGGGATGAAGTCGCGGGGCGTCTACGAGACGCCCGGCGGAACGCTGCTGTACACCGCCCACTCCGAGCTCGAGCAGCTCGTCCTCGACCGGCGCACCCTGGCGCTCAAGGACCTGCTCGCGCCCCGCTACGCGGACCTGGTGTACGAGGGCCGGTGGTGGACGCCGGAGCGGGAGGCCATGGATGCCCTGGTGGACGTGACCCAGCGGCGGGTCACCGGGGAGGTCCGGCTCAAGCTGTACAAGGGGTCCTGCGCCGTCGTGGCGCGGTACTCCCCCTTCTCGCTCTACGACGAGCGCTTCGTCACGTTCGGCGAAGATGATGTCTACGACCAGGCGGACGCGGCCGGCTTCATCCGGCTCTACGGTCTCCCGGTCCGTGTGGCGGCGCTGCGCGCCCGGGAGGCGGCGTCGTCCGCCCGGACGATCACGACCGCGCCAATCCTGCGCTTCGGTGCCGCGAGGGAGCACGCCCCTCCGGCTGAGCACCCCCGGGAGCTGGTGAGCGCGAGAGGTGAGCGATGACCGCGATGGCCTCGGGCCCGGCACCCCGCGGAGCGCAGGCCCCGGACGCCGTCGCCGAGCCCCTCCGCCGCCTCTGGGGCGGCCGCTTCGGTGGATCGCCCGCGCCGGAGATGGACCGCCTGAACCGCTCGCTGCCGGTGGACCGGCGGATGTGGCGGGAGGATATCGCCGGCAGCCTGGCATGGGTGGTCGCCCTGCGCGCGGCGGGCGTGCTGACGGCGGAAGAGGAGAGCGAGATCCGGATGGGGCTGCACCGGGTCGGCCGACGGCTCGACGCGTGGGCCGAGCCGGACTGGGCCGCGGCCTCCGACGAGGACATCCACTCACTGGTCGAGCGACTGCTCCACGAGGAGGCGCCGCGTGTGGCCGGAAAGCTCCACACGGGCCGCTCCCGAAACGACCAGGTCGCCACGGACACGCGGCTCTGGGCGATGAACGCGGTCCATGCGCTCGATGCACGGATCCAGCTGCTCCAGCACGCGCTCCTGGAGCAGGCCGAGCGCCACGTGGATACGCTCATGCCCGGGTACACGCACCTGCAGCGGGCGCAGCCGATTTCGGCGGCCCAGTGGCTCCTTTCGCATTTCTGGCCGCTCGATCGGGACCGTGAGCGCCTGGCCGACGCCCGCCGGCGGGCGGCCGTGCTGCCGCTCGGGTCGGGCGCGGTAGCCGGGTGTCCGTTCCCGGTGGATCGGGTCCTCCTGAAGGAGATCCTCGGGTTCCGGGCGATCACGCCCAACAGCGTGGACGCAGTGGCGGACCGGGACTGGGTCGCGGAACTGCTCTTCGCGATGTCGCTGGTGGGCACCCACCTCTCACGGCTGGCCGAGGACCTGGTGCTGTTCGGCTCGGCCGAGTTCGGCTTCGTCCGGTTCTCCGACCGCTACTCCACGGGGTCCTCCCTGATGCCCCAGAAGCGGAACCCGGACGCCATGGAGCTGGCGCGGGCGAAGGCGGGGCGCCTGCTCGGGGAGCTCATGGGCTTCATGACGGTGCTCAAGGGGCTGCCGAGCGGGTACAACAAGGACCTCCAGGAGGACAAGCCGGCGCTCTTCCAGTCCTTCGATACCCTGGACGCGCTGCTGCCGGCCGTCGCCGGCACCGTCGGCACCCTGGAGATCGACCGGAGCCGGTGCGCCGATGCGATCGACCCCGCGATGTTCGCCACCGATCTCGCGGATCTCCTCGTCCACGCCGGCGTGCCGTTCCGCGAGGCCCACGAGCAGGTGGGTCGGCTGGTCCGGGTCGCCGAGGAGTCGGGCGACTCCCTCGCCGCGCTCGCCACGGCCGCTCTGGCGTCCACCGGCCCGGGCGACGTCCGCAGCGACGAGGCGTTCGACGCCGCCCGATCGGTGGAGCGCCGCTCCGCGCACGGGGGAACGGCGCCCGAGGCGGTCCGCGATCAACTGGTGCAGGCGCGCGCGCGGGTCCGGCCGGCTTACGAGGGCGGTTGAGCGGCGAATTCCGGGGCGCGGCCGGGTTGGGCGTGCTCGTCCTGGAGCGCAGCGACTGACGACGACGGGCCCGGCCGCTCCTGCGGCCAGGCCCGCGACCCCGCCTTCCGCGATGCTACGCTTCGCGGCGCCGCAGGACCTTCGAGACCACGAAGAAGATCGCGCCCCACTTCACCGCCTTGATGGGGTGGAGCAGCGCGAACGTCTTCGCCGGCGCCTTCTTGTAGGCGACGAGCTTGGCAATGGTCTTGATCATCTATCCCTCCGGGTCTTGAGTGGGCACGGGCACGGCTGAAGAGAGTGCAAGCCGCGGGCCGCCGCGTACGCCGGCGCCGGAGCCCGGCCCGCGCGCTCCGCGGCGGCGGCTGAGACGGGAGAGGTTTACATGTTCTGAACCCATCGGAGCCTCCCCCGCAGACCACCATCCAAAGAAACCGAGCGCTCGCTCTTTTTCGCCGCCGCTCCCCGCTTTGTGGGATCGGCGGGGCCCATCCACACGGGAAAAGCGAGCGCTCGCTCTTTTTGCGGGCGGTCGGTGCGGGGAGGGGAAAAGCGCAGGCGATTCGCGGGGCGCCCATGGCCCGATGGGTCACCCGACCGCGAAGGCCATGACGATCTCGAAGACGATGAGCGCGACGATCGTGGCCTCCAGCACCTCGGCGCGAGCGGTGGCGGCCTCGTCGAAGAGCGCGGTGTAGGTGTCGCGGATGATGGTGAGCTTGCGGTCGACGGCGGCGCCGCGGGGGCGGACGCGGAATAGATCGAGGGCGGCGGCGTAGATGCGGGCGAGGTAGACGTCCTCGGTGACCTTGAGGGCGTTCTCGACCTTCTCGGTGAGCTCGGTGACCTCGGCGACGAGGGCGTGGAGCTGGCGAGCGAGGTGTGCGTTGCGGCGCATGGCGAGAGGGGCGAACGCGGTGCGGGCGTGAGCGACGCGGTCGTACATGCGGGGGAGCTCGCGGTCGAGCCGGTCGTCGTAGTAGCGGAGCTCGAGGAGCTGCGCGTTGGCGACCTCCAGCACGTCGGCCACATCGGTGTCGCCGCGGGGCTCGTAGAGGAAAGCGCGGTCCCAGGTGAGGACGGCGAGGTCGTCGGTGTAATAGGAGAACGCGTTGCGGAGCAGCTCCGCCCTCGCGCTGGCGGCGAGCTCCCGGTCCTCGCCCGAGAGGAACGGGACCAGGTCCAGGTCGTGGAGGACGGCTTCGCCGGTCATGGGGCGGTCGAAGGATCGGACGATGGCAAGGAGGTAGTCCTCCTCGAGGCGGGCGTCCGACGGCTGTTCGAGTGCGGGCGTGATCACGTCGACGACGCGGCGCATCAGGTCGGCCCACGGGGCGCCGCCGTCTGCGGCCGCGGCGCGGTCGATGGCGCGAGCGGCGGCGGTGAACTCGTCCCAGCCCAGGTCGTCGCGGTCGAAGCGGAGCCAGAGGGATAGGGCGCCGAAGTCGTAGATGCGGGCGAAGGCGGTGCCGGGGACGGGGACTCCGGCGAGCTCCACCGAGCCGAGGTCGAGGACCACGGGTGGGCTCCCGTAGGCGATGGCTTTGGGCTCGGCGCGGGAGAGGCGGAGGCGGGCCGTGGGGAGCTGGTCGGCGGCCATGGTCTCGACCGCGGCCAGGTCGATCTCGTAGGCCACGTCGTAGAGCCGGAGCACGACGACGGACCCGGCGCTCACGCGGGGCCAACCAGGCACCCCGTGCTCCCGGTGCTTACCGGCGGTCGCCCCGGCGGTGTGGGTCACGGCGGATCAGAAGGAGAGAAGCAGCTGGACCGTGTCGCCGGCGCGGACGTAGATGACGCGAGTGAAACTCTGCCGGGCGTCGCCCAGGGGATCGATGGCGAGGCGCAGCTCGCCGCCGGCACCGATCATCGTGGGTCGGAGCCGGAACGTCTCCGAGGCGTGTCCGGCGACCATCCCCAGCCGCTGGCGGCTGGAATGGCGAACGGCGTAGATCGTGACCATCTGCGGCCGTTGGTTCTCGACGATCAGCCGGACCGCGTCCTCCGGCCGCGCGCGCGCGGAGCCGCAGCCGGCGAAGAGGCCGATGACCAGGGAGAGGAGCAGGAAGCCGCGGGTCCTGCTGGTGGTGATCTTCATGGAACAAACGTACCGCCGGGCTCCGCTGCGCGGGAGCCCGGCGGTCCGCCTCGTCGTCAGCGGGTGGCGTTCGCCAAGTCCCTCATGGCGGCGGCCGCGGTCCGGACCTTGGCGGCGTCGCGGGCGCCGCGGGCGTCGCTCTCGAGCCGCGTCGCCAGGGTGGTCAGGGCCGTGCGGCGGCTGGAGCCGGAGCGGGCTTCGGCGTCGGCCAGCTCCCGGCGCGCGTCGCGGAGCCGGTCGGCGGCCAGGCCGCTGGAGCGCTCGAGCTGATCCAGGTAGGCCCGGACCAGCGCGAAGCTCGGTGGCCACGTGAACTGCGGCTGCCCCTGTACGTTGAGGTAGTCGAGCTCGATCGTCCTGGCCGCGTCGATCTCGTTCTGCGTGAGGAACGCGCTGGGCGTGAGCTGGAGGATGTCGAGGCCGCGGGCGATCTCCGAGCTGACGATGACGCCGTTGTACCAGTAGACGGACCAGGAGCCGGCGCTGGTCATGCGGTTCGGGTCGAGGGGGCCGCGATCGAAGAAGGCGATCTCCACCGGGTTCTCCGGATCCGTCCAGTCGAAGACGGAGATGCCGCCCTGGTACCAGCCCTGGACCATGACCTCGCGGCCGGGGATCGGGATCAGCGATCCGTTGTGCGCCACGCAGTTCTCCAGCTCCGTCTGGGGGGCCGGGAGCTTGTAATAGCTGTCGAACACCATCTCGCCGTTCTCGATGGTGAAGATGGCGTTGGCGCCCCACTCCTCGGGGTCGGTGGGCCGGCACTTCGGACCGCCGCCGCCGCCCCACTCGTCGGTGAACAGGACCTTCGAGCCGTCGTTGCTGAACGTCGCCGAGTGCCAGTAGGAGAAGTTGGAATCGGCGACGGCGTCGATCCGCACCGGGTTCACGGGGTCCGTGATGTCCAGGAGCAGGCCGTACCCGCCGCACGCGCCGCCCGCCAGCCCGATGGCCGGATAGACCGTGATGTCGTGGCACTGCGTGGGACCGGTGCGCTGACGGCGGGCGCCGAACATCTCGGCCATCATCTGCGGCAGCGCGGCGCGCAGCGCGGCGCTGTCCGCCCCCGTGGGCGCGCCGGTGCCGCCGCGGGCGGCGACGATGCTGTCGAGCCTCGGGTCCACGAACCGCGGGGACAGGACCTCCTCCTCGCCCTCGATCTCCACGATGAACGCGCCCGTGCGACGCGCCTCCGCGAGCCGCCTCTGGCGCGCCGCGATGTCCGCCGGTGCGTCGCCGTGCGTCGGCGGGGCTTCGAGCTCATTGAAGATGCGCGGAGACGACACGATGGCGGCGTCCTGCGGCCGGTTGACCGGGACCTTGATGACCTCGATGCGGAACAGCGCCGTGTTCGGGTTCTCGTCGGGCATGCCGCCGAGGCACCCCGCCAGCTCCTCCTCCGACCGGATTCCGGCGGAGCCGGAGATGTAGACGTAGACGTTCTCGCGGTCGTTCGGGTCCACGAGGACGGTGTGGGTGTGGGAGCCGCGGCACGTCTGCACGTTGCCGACGTTCACCGGGTTGTCCAGGTCGCTGATGTCGAAGATCCGGAGGCCGCGAAGCCGGTCCGGGCTCACCGGGTCCGGCACGCCCTGCCCGCCGCAGTCGAGCCGACCGCTCAGCCCCTCGCCCGACACGAACAGCAGGTTACGGTAGACCGAGACGTCGCTCTGCGATGCCGGGCAGAAGTACCCCTCCCGCAGCACCGGGTGGGCGGGATCCGAGATGTCCCATACCTGGAACCCGTTGTAGTTGCCCTGGATCGCGTAGT
>JAHWKI010000140.1 GCA_019347975.1 Gemmatimonadota bacterium | reverse complement strand
AGCTCCCACTTCTCCAGGATCTTCACCACCTCGTCCTCGTGGCCGGCCTTCGCCACCACCAGCATCCGCTCCTGGGACTCGCTGAGGAGGATCTCGTACGGCGTCATCCCGGCCTCGCGGACGGGGACCTTCGTCGTGTCGATCTCGACGCCGGTGCCCGCACGGGCGGCCATCTCGGAGGAGGCGGAAGCCAGCCCCGCTGCGCCCATGTCCTGGATGCCGACGATATGGCCGGAGCCGATCAGCTCCAGCGACGCCTCGAGGAGCAGCTTCTCCGTGAACGGGTCGCCCACCTGCACCTGGGGGCGCCGCTCCTCGGACGCCGCGGTCAGCTCCTCGCTCGCGAACGTGGCGCCATGGATGCCGTCACGGCCGGTGCGCGCGCCGACCGCCAGGATCGGGTTCCCGGGCCCGGACGCGTTCGCCCGGATCAGCTCGTCCTTCCGCAGCAGGCCGATGGCCATGGCGTTGACCAGCGGGTTCCCCTCGTACGACTCGTCGAACCAGACCTCCCCGCCGATGTTGGGGATGCCCACGCAGTTGCCGTAGTCGCCCACGCCCTTCACCACGCCGGCAAAGAGGTAGCGGACCCGCGGGCTGGTGAGGGGCCCGAAGCGGAGGGCGTCCAACACGGCGACCGGGCGGGCGCCCATCGTGAACACGTCCCGCAGGATCCCGCCCACGCCCGTGGCCGCGCCCTGGTAGGGCTCCACGGCGGACGGGTGGTTGTGGGACTCGATCTTGAACGCCACCGCCCAGCCGTCCCCGATGTCGATGACGCCGGCGTTCTCGCCGGGCCCCTGGAGCACCCACGGCGCCTCGGTGGGCAGCTGTTTGAGGAGCGGCTTCGAGTTCTTGTAGCCGCAGTGCTCGGACCAGAGCGCGCTGAAGAGGCCGAGCTCGGTGTAGGTCGTGTCCCGGCCCAGGATCTCCGTGATCTTCTCGTACTCGTCAGCGCTCAGGCCGTGGTCCTCGACTAGCTCGGAGGTGATCTCGGGATCGCCGGGGCGTGGCGTAAGGGGGGGGCGGGCGATCGTCATCGGCTCGGCCTTGTTCCGGCATCCATCGAATCTCCCTTTCGCCCCGACCAGCCATTCCCTCGCTGGCGGCCCTGGTCGACCTTTCTACAGCGTGACACGGAGGGCTCGGAGAGATCGGAGGGAACGGAATGGCAAGCGAGCTTCGACGCCTCGAAACAGACGGCATCACCAGCACGATCATCGGGACAGCGATCGAGGTGCACCGTTATCTCGGCCCTGGCATGCTCGAGCACACCTACGAGGTCTGCTGCGAAGCCGGGCTGAAAAGACGAAACCTCAGGGTCAGACGGCAGGTGCAGGTGCCCATCCGATACTTCGACCTCACGCTCGATGGCGGCTATCGCATCGACATGCTGGTAGAGGAATCGGTGATCGTGGAGGTAAAGGCGGTGAAGGCCCTGCTCCCCGTTCATGTCTCTCAGGTGCTCTCCTATCTCCGCTTCGCCGACCTTCACGTGGGGCTGCTGTTCAATTTCAACGTAAGCGCCCCCGCCGCCGGAGGGTGGAAGCGAATCCTCCGATGCGATTGAAGGGTGTCCTCCGAGCCCTCCGAAGCCACAGATCCTCCGTGTCACGTTGTTGCCGCCAGACGACCAAGAGCCGACCGTAGCGACGTGAACAGCCCCAGCCCGTCGGTGCCGCCGAGCAGCCCCTCCACCACCCGCTCCGGGTGCGGCATGAGCCCCAGGACGTTCCCCGCCTCGTTGATGATCCCGGCGATGTCGTTCATCGAGCCGTTGGGGTTCGCCGCCGGGGTCCGCTCCCCGGTCGCGTCCGTGTACCGGAAGACGACCCGGCCCTCGGCCTCGAGCCGCTCCAGCGTCTCCCGGTCCGCCACGTAGTTCCCCTCGCCGTGGGCGATGGGGAGGCGGAGGACCTGGCCGGGGTGGTAGTTGGCGGTGAAGATCGTGTCGGTGCGCTCCACCCGGACGTGGACATCGCGGCCGAGGAAGCGCAGCTCGCTGTTCCGGACCAGCGCGCCCGGGAGGAGGCCGGCCTCGCAGAGGATCTGGAAGCCGTTGCAGACGCCCAGGATCGGGCGCCCTTCCGTTGCCAGCCGGGTCACCGTCTCCATGACAGGGCTGAACCGTGCGATGGCGCCCGCGCGCAGGTAATCGCCGTAGCTGAAGCCCCCCGGGAGGATGACGACGTCCGGATCCCCGAGCTCCGTCTCGCGATGCCAGACGAAGTAGGCCTTCTCGCCGAGGACCTCGTTGATGGCCTTGTAGCAGTCGTAGTCGCAATTGGAGCCGGGGAAGGTGATGATGGCGGCGCGCATCAGGCCTCCGCGAGGGCGATGGAGAAATCCTCGGTCACGGGGTTGGCGAGGAGCTTGCGGCACATCTCCTCGGCCCCGGCGCGGGCGGACACCTCGTCCTCGGCGCTCACCTCGAGGGTGACCAGGCGGCCGACCCGCACGCGGCTGACCCCATCGAACGCCAGCGCCTGGAGCGCGTGCTCCACGGCCTTGCCCTCCGGGTCCAGCAGCCCCTCGCGGGGGGTGATCGCCACTTCCAGCCTGTACGTCTTCACCGTGTCTCTCCCGTACCGTGCGGGTGCTCCTGATCGGGCCCGGCGTCGGGCCCTTCCTCCTGGTCGATCACGACGACGTCTTCGGAAGCCACCTCCCCCGGCCACCACAGGCGGTGGGGAGGAGTCAGCTCATTGTAGTCGATCTCACGGAGCTCGGCATCCGCCTCGTCCTCCTCCTCCGTATCCAGGAGGAGGTCCCGGTCGGGGAGCACCTCGAAGAAGCCGAGCACGATGGCCTTCACGACGCCGTAGGTCACGTACAGCAGCAGCGCCGGGAAGAAGAACAGCGCCGGGTATGTGATGGTGGCGGCGAGGACGAAGAAGAAGAAGGCGAGGGCGAGGAGCCCTTTCAGGGTCTTGAACCCGAACTTCGGCACGACCGGGTAGAGGACGTGGCTCATCATGAGCATGCCGAGGGCGAGCATCATGGCGATCATGATGTTCGGCCACGGCATCCAGGCGAAGTTCTCCTGGAAGAAGGGGGTCTGGCTGAACGGGTAGAACGTGGCCAGCGTCATCCCGGAGGCGGGTGAGGGGAGCCCGTGGAAGGCGACCTTGGCGTGCCCCGCCTGCTCGACGTTGAAGCGGGCGAGCCGGATGACGGCGCCCGCGATGTAGAAGAACGCGGCGACCCAGCCCCAGCTCCCGTCCTGGAGGAAAATGTGGTAGATGACGAAAGCGGGCGCGACGCCGAAGCTGATCGCGTCCACCAGCGAGTCCAGCTCCGCGCCGAACCGGCTGCCCGTCTGGGTGATGCGGGCGACGCGGCCGTCCAGCGTGTCCGCCACCCCCGCCAGCACGATCAGCCAGGCCGCGGTGATGAACTCACCGCGGGTGGCGGAAACGATGGCCCAGACGCCGAAGAAGAGGTTGCCGAGGGTGAGCGCGCTCGGGATGATGATGACGCCGGCCTGAAGGCGGACGCGCGGTCGCCGAGAGTTCACCGTCGCCCCTCCTCCCGGACCGCGTCGGGCGACGAGGGATCCTCTTGCACGGGCTCCCGCGCCGCGGACGGTCGCCAGCCGAGGATCGTGATGCCGGCCCGGACCGTCTGGCCCGCCTCGACATCGATCACCGCGTCCACCGGGAGGTACGTCTCCACCCGGGATCCGAACCGGATCAGACCGATGCGCTGTCCCTGATCCACGAGCTCGCCCTCCTCGACGTAGGTCACGATTCGCCGCGCCACCATGCCGGCCACCTGCCGGACCAGCACCCGCTCCTGACCGGCGTTGATGCCGATCAGCGTGCTCTCGTTCTCCGACTCCGCTTCCTCGCTCCACGCGGCCGCGAATCGACCGGGCCGGCGCTCGACGAGATCCACTACCCCGGCGACGGGCGAACGTTGGATGTGCACGTCGAGCAGGCTCAGGAAGATGGAGATCTTCGTCGCGGGGCCGCCCATGTACTCCTCTTCCATGACCTGCTCGACCGCCAGGATCCGACCATCCGCGGGCGCGACGTACAGGGCCGCGCCACGGTCGCCGGTCCGCATGGGGTCGCGGAAGAAGAACGCCACGGCCAGCGCCATGGCGGCGACGGTCCACCCGGCGACCCACAGGGGCCAGCGCCCCAGCCAGCCCGCGACGATCAGCAGGCCGAGCGAGATGCCGGCCAGCACGGCGAGGGGGAGGAACGCGTCCGGCGCGATCGTGATCCCGTTCACCCCTCGAGCTCCCGCCCCGTCAGGCGCCGGTGCACGTCCAGATACCGGGCGGTCGTCGCCTCGATCACCGCGGGCGGGAGCGCGGGAGGGGGCGGGGTCTTGTTCCACCGGCCCGCCCGCGTCAGCTCCTCCAGGTAGTCCCGCACGGGCTGCTTGTCGAGCGATGGCTGCGACCGGCCGGGGGCATAGGTCTCCTCCGGCCAGAACCGTGACGAGTCCGGCGTCATGACCTCGTCGATCAGCACCAGCCGGTCGGCCGCCAGGCCGAACTCGAACTTCGTGTCGGCCAGGATGATGCCGGTCTCCGCCGCGAGCTGGCGGCCGCGCCCGTACAGCGCCAGGCTGGTGTCGCGCAGCCGGTCCGCCGTGGCCGCCCCGAGGAGCTCCCGGACCCGGTCCAGCGTGATGTTCTCGTCGTGCCCGCTGCCGGCCTTCGTCGCCGGCGAGAAGATCGGCGGATCCAGCCGGTCGCTCTCGCGGAGACCTTCGACGAGGGGCTCCCCGGCCAGCGTGCCCGTCTCCCGGTACTCCTTCCAGGCGGATCCGGAGAGGTAGCCGCGCACCACGCATTCGACGGGGAGCGGTTTCGTCCTCCGGACCAGCAGCGCCCGCCCCGCCCACTGCGGCCGGCTCTCCTCCAGCTCCGGAACCCGCGCCACGATGTCCTCGGGGTCCGACGCGATCAGGTGGTTCTCGACGATGTCGCCGAGCCGCTCGAGCCACCATACCGTCACGGCGGTGAGCACGGCGCCCTTCCAGGGGATGCCCTCGGCCATGACGACATCGAAGGCGCTCAGCCGGTCCGTCGCCAGCATCAGGAGCCGGTCCTCGCCCACGTCGTACATGTCCCGCACCTTTCCCCGGCTGTGCAGAGGGAACGGGAGGAAGGAGCGGCGGAGGGGCTCCGTCACGCCCGCAGCTCCGGCGTCGGCGACGATTCCGCCAGCGACCGCGCCTCCGCCAGCACCGGCTCCAGCGCTTCCAGGAACGCGTCCACCTGCTCGGCCGCGCGACCCACGTGGCGCTCCGGCCGCAGGATGGCACGGACGTCCTCCGCGCTCATGCCGAAGGCCGGGTCACCGGCGATCCGCTCGGGCATGTCGTTCTCCCCCCCCTCGTCCTTCAGCCGGTCCGCCGCGGCGACCGAATGCCGACGGATCCGCTCGTGGAGGTCTTGTCGGTCGCCGCCCCGCCGCGTCGCCTGCATGAGGACGGCCTCGGTGGCCAGGTACGGGAGCTCCTGCTCCAAGCGCCGTCGGATGACGTCCGGCCGGACCACGAGCCCGTCCGCGACGTTGTGGACGAGCAGGAGGATGGCGTCGGTGGTCAGGTACGCCTCGGGGATGGCCAGGCGGCGGTTGGCCGAATCATCGAGCGTGCGCTCGAACCACTGGGTGGCGGCCGTGAACCCCGCGTCCATGCTCAGGGTGATGACGTGGCGGGCGAGCCCCGTGATCCGCTCCGTCCGCATGGGGTTCCGCTTGTACGGCATGGCCGAGGACCCGATCTGCGCGCTGCCGAGCGGCTCCTCCACTTCCCGCAGGTGCGCGAGCAGGCGGATGTCGTGGGCGAACTTGGACGTGGACGTGCCGATTCCGGCCAGGGCAGCCAGCGCCGAGTAGTCGACCTTCCGCGGGTAGGTCTGACCGGTCACGGCGTAGTCGGCGTCGAAGCCCATGGCCGAGGTGACCCGCCGCTGGAGCTCCGCCACCTTCGCCGAGTCGCCATCGAACAGCTCCATGAAGGAGGCCTGCGTGCCGGTGGCGCCGCGGATGCTGCGGGCGCGGAGCGTAGCCAGACGCTGGTCGATCTCCTCGAGGTCCAGGACCAGGTCCTGGAGCCACAGCGCCGCGCGCTTGCCGACCGTGGTGGGCTGCGCGGGCTGGAAGTGGGTGAAGCCGAGCGTCGGCAGCGCGCGGTGCTCGCGGGCGAAATCGGCCAGCGCGGCGATGGAGGCGAGGAGGCGGCGTCGCACGAGACGGAGCGCCTCCCGGTGCTGGATCAGCTCGGTGTTGTCGGTGACGTAGCAGCTCGTGGCGCCCAGGTGGATGAAGCGGCGGGCCTCCGGGGCCACGTCGCCGAAGTGATGGACGTGGGCCATGACGTCGTGGCGCAGCCGGCGCTCGTGCTCGGCCGCGCTGGCCAGATCGATGTCGTCCAGGTGGTCCCGCATCGCGGCGATGGCCGCGTCCGGGATGTCCAGCCCGAGCGCCTTCTCCGCCTCCGCCAGGATCAGCCACAGCCGGCGCCACGTCCCGAACTTGAAGCCGGGGGAGAAGATGCGGATCATCTCGCGGGACGCGTACCGGTCGCTCAGCGGGTTGCGGTATTCCGCGTTCTCGCCCGTCACCTCGATCCGCTCCAGCAGCCCCGCTATGTCCACCGTGCCTCCGCCGTCCGTCAGATTGAGAACTGGGTGTAGAACTCGCGCCCGGCGCGCTCGATGAGCATGCGGACCGCCACCCTGCCGGGCACCTGCTGGAGCCGCGTCAGCAGGTCCGCCGCCTCCTCCGCCGAGGTCACGGCGTACCGGTTGAGCCCGATGATCAGGTCGCCCTCCCGGACACCCAGCAGCCGGCGGGCGTTCTCGGAGACGCCGACCATCAGCGCCCCCTGGTCCCGTGCGAGGCCACGCTCGGACCGGATCGCCGGCGTCAGCGTGACCAGCTCGAACTCCTCCAGCGCGCTCACCCGCTCGGCGCTCAGCGAGGGGAGATCCGACGGCGTCAGCCGGACCACGCGCTCGCCCTGCTCGCCCACCGCCACCAGCAGCGTGTCACCGACCCGGACCTCCAGGAGCGCCGCCTCCCAGTCCAGCGGGGTGCGGATCGGCCGGCCGTCCGCGCTCTGCACCAGGTCACCCGGCCGCAGCCCCGCCGCGGCGGCGGGAGAGCCCGGCGCGACTCCAGCCACCCGGACGCGACGGCTGCGCCCGAAGCGGTTGGCGTCCGCGGGCTCGAGCTCCACCCCCGTCCAGGGCCGCCGGACCACCCCGTCGTCGATCAGGTCCAGGACCACGTTCCGGGCCCGGCCGATCGGGATCGCGAAGCCCAGCCCCTCGCTCCCGCCGCTCCGCGAGAAGATGGACGAGTTGACCCCGATCACCTCGCCCTCCGCGTTGATCAGCGGCCCGCCCGAGTTCCCCGGGTTGATCGACGCGTCCGTCTGGATCATGCCGAGGTAGTAGCCCCGCTGCTCCTCACCCGTCGGGATGATGTTCCGTCCGATCCCGCTCACCACCCCGGCGGTGACGGTGGGCTCGGTATTGGAGAGCAGGTAGCCGAAGGGATTGCCGATGGCCACCACCCATTCCCCGATCAGCAGGTCGTCCGATGTGCCGATCGGGGCGGCGGGGATCCGCTCGCCGCGGGTCTGGAGCCGGAGCAGCGCCAGGTCGTTGACCTCGTCGGTGCCCACCACCTCCGCGGCGAAGTCACGGCCGTCGGCGAGCGTCACGACCACCTCGGTCGCGCCCCGCACCACGTGCTCGTTCGTGAGCACCAGCCCGTCCTCGTGGATGACGAAGCCGGAGCCCAGACCCGCGACCCGCTGCTCCGCGCCCGGCGGGAGGAAGAACTGCTCGTAGATCGTGCGGGGCTGAACCGTCTGACGACGGATCACGTTCACGCTGACCACCGCCGGAGCCACCCGCTCCGCCGCCCGGACGATCGCCGTGCGGCGCGACGACTCCAGCGCCTCCTGCTGACGCTCCGCGACCGCCGGGTCCGCGGTGGCCGGATCCTGAAGAGCCAGCGACGCCGGCTCACCCGGGCCCTCGGCCGCCGGCGGCTCCGCGCACGCGGGGGCCAGCGCGACCAGAACCGTGGCGAGGAGGAGCCGGGCCGGGTGCGGAGCGCGATGGATCATCAGATGACGCGACGGTCCTCCGGCAGCTTCTCCCAGTCCGCCAGGAACGACGCCAGGCCGCTGTCGGTGAGGGGGTGCTTGATGAGCTGCCAGAGCACTTTGGCCGGCATGGTGCCGACATCGGCGCCCGCCATGGCGGACTCGACGACGTGGCTCGGGTGCCGGATCGACGCGGCCAGGATCTGCGTGTCGAACGCGTAGTTGTCGTAGATCACCCGGATCTGACGGATCAGGTCCATGCCGTCGTGGGAGATGTCGTCCAGACGCCCGACGAACGGCGAGATGTAGGTCGCGTCCGCCTTGGCCGCCAGCAGCGCCTGCGTGGGCGAGAAGCAGAGCGTGACGTTCACCGGGATCCCTTCCGCCCGGAAGCGGCGGCAGGCGACGAGGCCGTCCTCCGTCAGCGGCGCCTTCACGACGATGTTGTCGGCGATCTTCGCCAGCTTCTTCCCCTCCCGGACCATGGTGTCCGCGTCCAGCGCCACCACTTCCGCGCTGATGGGGCCATCCACCGCCGCGCAGATCTCCTTCAGGATCTCCGCGGGGCTCCCTTCCGCCCCGGCGGCCTTCGAGAGCAGCGACGGGTTCGTGGTGATGCCGTCGATGAGCCCGGCATCGACCGCCCGGCGGATCTCCGAGAGGTCCGCGGTATCAAGGAAGATCTTCATGGTCCGGCTCCGTCTCCAGTTCGTCGTTGTCGTAGTAGACCCGCGCCAGGAAGAGCCCCTCCGGCGGCGCCGGCGGCGACGTTTCCAGCCCGTGCTCGTGCTCCAGCAATCGCTCCACGTCCGCGGCCGGCCTCCGGCCCCGCGCGGCGTCGATCATCGTGCCCACCAGGTAGCGCACCATGTGGTGCAGGAAACGGTTCGCGACGATCCGCAGCTCCACACCCCGCGGCCGCTCCACCCACCGCGCGTGGTGTACCGTGCAGACGTATCCGCGTTCCGGCTGCCCCGCTTTCGCGTACCGCTCGAACGAGTGCTCGCCAGCGAGACCCCGAACGGCCTCGTGCAGCACCGCCACGTCCACCGGATCGTGCACCGCCCAGCACCAGCGCCGCCGGAACGGCGACTCCGCCGCCCGCGTGGTGCCGACCCGGTAGACATACCCCCGCCCCACCGCATCGTAGCGGGCATGAAAAGCGGGCGGGACCGACACCGCGTCGGCCGCCCACACGTCCCCCGGCAGCAGGGCGTTCAGCGACTTCAGGAGCGCCTCCGCCGTCCATTTCGACGGCATGTCGACGCCGACCACCTGCCCGGTGGCGTGGACCCCCGCGTCCGTACGACCCGCGGCGATGCTCGTCACCGGCCGGTCCGCCAGCCGCGACAACACCCCGTCCACTTCGCCCTGCACCGTCCGCACACCCGGCTGCACCTGCCAGCCGTGAAAGCCGGAGCCGTCGTAATGGAGCGTAAGCTTCAGCCGGTGCGTGGGGGTCGGCGACACGGGGTGGGAAGCTAATGCGGCTGGTACCGGCTCGCTACGCTCGCCTAGAGACCGGGCTCGCTGCGCTCGCCTAGAGACCGG
>JAHWKI010000344.1 GCA_019347975.1 Gemmatimonadota bacterium | reverse complement strand
GGGTGGTACATCCCCTTGTGGCCGTAGCCGTTCACGGTGCCGAGGTCCTCGACGACGCCGACGATCTCGTGCCACGGCCCCGCCTCCTCGCCCCCGTCCTCCCCGTCGTCCGAGGCCACGTACCGCACCCGCTGGCCCACGGCGTTGCGGCCGCCGAGGACCGCGTCCACGAACGTCTGGTTGACGACCACGGCCAGCGGCCCGTCCACGTCCGACGTCCGGAACCCGCGGCCGGCGAGGATCTCGCCCTCCAGGACGTCGAAGTAGTCCACGGAGACGCTGGCGGACCCGATGCGGTGGCCGCGCTCGTCCGGCGGGGGCGCGGCGGGGCCGTCCACCTCGATATGGCGCCAGGGGTGGTACTCCCGCGGCAGCCGCTCGGTGAACGTCACGCCCGCGACGCCGGCGGTCGCCAGGAGCCGCTCCCGAAGGGCCGTGGTTGTCGCTGCGAAGCGCTCCTCCAGGGAGGCCCCGTCGTCGCCTCCGCCAGCCCCGGCGGGGTCCACGCGCAGCTGCGCGGCGACGTACTCCTCGCTTCGGAGGTCGATATCGGCCACGAGCTCGAGGTCGCTCTGGGCCCGGGTGAGCAGGGCGAACAGCGGGAAGACCATCGTGATCACGATCTGGGTCACGATCACGGCCGTCCAGATCCCGCCGAACCGGAACCCGCCGGCGCCCGCGGACGCGTGCTGGAGCTGCGGGGCGAGGTCGCGGGTCACCTTCAGCCCGGGGACCGCGCCCGCCACCGCGGCTGCGAGCACGGCCAGCAGCGCGCCGTACACGATGGTGCTGGGCGAGAGGCTCGCGTGGAACCAGAACGGCAGCGGGTCGCCCTCGAGGACGATGGTCTCGGTGATCCGGAACACCCAGCCGAGGGCGTACTGCGCGGCGACGAGGCCCAGCACGGCGGCGAGCCCGGCGAGGACGAGGGCCTCGGTGAAGAGCTGGAGGACCAGGCGACGACGGCTGGCGCCGAGGGCGCTCCGCACCAGCAGCTCTCCCTCCCGGGCGGCCGCCCGGGCGAACATCAGCAGCGCCACGTTCCCGCAGATCAGGACCAGGAACAGGAGGAGGGGGAGGTTGGACGCGAGGCCGATCACCGTCAGCGCGACCGACGAGAGGCCGGCCGGCGTGCCGAGGACCGCCCGCCCCCACGGCATCACCTGCGGCCGGAGGTGCTCGTGGGTCTCCGGGAAGGCCCGCGCCAGGCGCTCGCCGACCATCCGGACCTCCCGCCTCACCCGGTCCAGCGACGCGTCTGGCGCCAGCCGCCCCACCACCCTCACCCCCGGACCCTCGCCCGGACCGTGCCCTCCGGACGCCGCGTCGAACGGCACCCACATGCCCTGGGCGACGGGGAAGCCGAAGCCCTCGGGCATGACCCCCACCACCGTCGCCGGCGTGTCGCCGAGGCGGACGACGGTGCCCACGACGTCCGGTTCCCCGCCGAAGCGCTCGGCCCAGATGTCATGGCCGATCACCACCACCGGCGCGGCACCCGGCCGCTCGTCCTCCTCCGTCAGCCACCGGCCCAGCCGGGGCGGGACGCCGGCGACCCGGAAGCCGGCCGCCTCCATGGCCGCGGCGCGCACCGGCTCGGCGGCGCCGTCCGGCGTCGTCAGGTTCCGCTCCAGCGTGCGGAACGCGCCGACGTCCTGGAGCCCCGTGACCTCCTCGCGCCAGAGGCCCAGGTCGTACAGGACGCGGCTCTCCGTCCGGCTCCGGGCCGCGTCCCACACACGTACGCCCACCACCCGGTCGCCGTCGGGCAGCGGCAGCGACGGGGTGACCACCTGGCTGATGAACTCGAAGGCGCCCGCCCCCACGAAGATGGCGAATGCCATGGCCAGTCCGCCGAGCCCCGTCAGGCCCGGGTGCTTCACCAGCATCCGGAGCCCCAGCGTGAAGTCCAGCCGGGACACCCCGAAGCCGCGCGAGCCCGCGCTCCCGCGGAGCCGGGCCCGCCAGGTGCTCGCCGCGGAGCCCAGCAGGTTGCGGGCGTAGTGCCGGGCCGCCTGCCGCGGCGTACGGCCCCGTTCGAGATCACGGGCGTGCAGCTCGTCCAGGTCCGTCCGGATGTGCTCCGCGTCGGGACCCCGGACCAGCCACCGCGCCAGCCACCGCAGCGCCCTCACGGCTCAGCCCTCCGCCAGCTCGGCCAGGCGCGGGATCACTCCCCCCGCCATGGCCTGCACCGTCGCGTACGCGTCCATCAGCGCCCGCGCCCCCGCCGGCTCCAGGTCGTAGTACTTCCTCGGACGACCCGGCCCGCCCTGCGGCTTCTCCAGCCGCGAGCGGACCAGCCGCCGCTCCTCCAGCCGGCCCAGGACCGTGTAGATGGCGCCGGAGGAGA
>JAHWKI010000139.1:3709-9736 GCA_019347975.1 Gemmatimonadota bacterium | reverse complement strand
CGCTTCCGCATCAACATGTTCCGGCAGCGGAAGGGGATCGGCGCGGTGATGCGGACCATCCCGAGCGAAGTCCTCTCCGCGGACGACCTGAAGCTGCCCGAGGGGATCCGGCGGTTCTGCTCGTTGCACAAGGGGCTGGTGCTGGTGACGGGGCCCACCGGGTCGGGGAAGAGCACGACACTCGCCGCGATGATCGACCTCATCAACACGACGCGGCAGGACCATATCCTCACCATCGAGGACCCGGTGGAGTTCGTCCATCAGAACAAGAAGGGTCTGGTCAACCAGCGGGAGGTGGGAACGCACACCCGGTCCTTCGCGGCGGCACTCCGGGCGGCGCTCCGGGAGGACCCCGACGTGATCCTGGTGGGGGAGATGCGGGACCTGGAGACCATCGAGCTGGGGATCAGCGCCGCCGAGACGGGCCACCTGGTGTTCGGTACGCTGCACACGAACTCCGCCGCGAAGACCGTGGACCGGATGATCAACGTATTCCCCGCGGACCAGCAGGAGCAGATCCGCGCCATGCTCGGCGAGTCGCTGCGGGGCGTGGTGGCGCAGCAGCTCCTCAAGACCGCGGACGGGAAGGGGCGTGTGGCCGCGCACGAGGTGATGGTCGGCACGCCCGCCCTGAGCAACCTCATCCGCGAAGGGAAGACGCACCAGGTCCCGAGCATGATCCAGACCGGCAAGAAGGAGGGGATGCAGATGATGGATCAGGCCATCATGGACCTCCTGATGCAGGACATCATCACGCCGCAGGAGGCCTACGCCAAGGCGCACACCAAGGCGGACTTCCAGCCGTATCTCGAGGAGACGAACGGCGCGTCGGAGCCGGGGCCGGCGAAGACGGGGGCGGCGCCGGCAAGGGCCGGGGGAGCGAAGGCGGGGGCGGGCGCGGCGCGCTAGTCCCCGCGGGCGATGCCGCCAGTCGCCGGGCCGGCGCTCTCGCGCCTCACACCTCCTCGAACCCCGCCTCAGAGGCCCGAACGCCGCAGAGCGCGCAGGTAGGGTCCCTGCTCCGCCACCTGACGCGGAACTCCTCTCCCGTCCTGCTTGACCGCTCTTCACAGGCGGGCCTACCTTGGCGCAGCCGCGGCCTGCGGCGGCGCACACGACCTGACAGCAACGATTCCGGGCGACGTCGGCCCTGTCCAGCACGGATCAACGGAGGGTGTACCTCATGCGGCAACTCCCGACGCTTCTGCTCTTCGCGCTCGTCGTCTGCGGCGGTGCCTGCGACACCGACGGCGGCGCCGACGAGAGCCGGCGCGAGGGCGGCACGCTCGTGATCGCCGCCGGCAGCGACCTCCGCTCCTTCAACTCCCTCGTCGAGTCGGAGAGCAACACGTTGGAGCTCCTCCAGTACGCCCTCTTCCTTCCGGTGGTCCGATACGACGGCGAGCTGGAGTACGCACCCGCGCTCGCCCGGGAGTGGGAGTGGCAGGGCGATACGGCCGTGGTGTTCAGCCTCCGACGGGACGTGCGCTGGCACGACGGGGCGCCCACTACCGCCGCCGACGTGAAGTTCACGCTGGACCGCGCGCGGGATCCCGAGACGGGGTTCGCCAACACCGAGTACTTCGAGCAGTGGGAGTCGGTGGAGGTGCTGGACTCGTTCACCATCCGCTTCGGCTTCCGACCCCACGCGGACCCCCTCGCCGGCCTCCCCTTCACCGCCGTCATGCCGCGCCACCTGCTCGACTCCATCCCGCCGGATCAGCTCCAGAACGCTTCCTTCAACCAGGCGCCGGTCGGGAACGGGCCGTTCCGCTTCGTCTCCCGCCGGACCAACGACCGGGTCGTGCTGGAGGCCAACCCGGACTTCCCGGAGGAGCTCGGTGGCCGCCCGCGCCTCGATCGCGTCATCTGGCGGGTGATCCCGGAGACCTCGGCCCAGCTCGTGGCGCTCCGCACCGGCGAGGTCGACATGGCGCTGGGGATCCGCGCCGACCAGGCGGTGGCGCTGGACACCACCGACCGATTCCGCACCATCGTCTCTCCGTCCCGGCAGTACCAGTTCATCGGCTGGAACGGGAAGGTCCCCGCGCTGAGCGACCCCCGGGTCCGCCGCGCGCTCACCATGGCCCTGGACCGCGAGGCCATGATGCGCTCGCTCCGCGGCGGCTTCGGGCAGATCACGTCCACCCCGGTCAGCCCCTCCCACTGGGCCCACGACCCGGCCATAGACCCGCTCCCCTACGACACCGCCGCCGCCCGCCGGCTCCTCGCCGAGGCCGGCTACCGGAACACGGATGGCGACCCGTGGCTCGAAGACGACGACGGACAGGAGCTGACCATCGAGCTCAAGATCCCCGCCAACAGCGAGTACAACCGGGACCTCGCGGAGCTCGTCCGCGGTGACCTCCAGGACGTGGGCGTCCGCCTCACGACCCGCGCCACGGAGTTCGGCACCCTCATCGGCGACATCAGCTCCCCCGACCGGCGATTCGAGGCCGTCCTCCTCGCCCTCGAGGCCGACATCCGTCTCAATCTCCGCGACCTCTTCCATTCCGACGCCATCCCCGATTCGCCCTTCCAGCTGGCCTCCTACGCCGACCCGCGCCTGGATGGCATTCTCGACTCCCTCGCCACTACCGTCTCTCGCGATCGCGCCCGCCCCCTCTGGCACCGCCTCCAGGCCATCCTGCACGAGGAGCAGCCCTGGACCTTCCTGTGGTTCGCGCCACGCGTCGTGGTCGTCCGGGAGGACGTCAACGATGTCGACATGGACATCCGCGGAAGCTTCGTCTCCATGCCCGACTGGTGGCTCGATCCCTCCCATCCCCGCGCTACCGGAAGCGGAGCCGACACGACCGCGACCGCGGCTTCCGAGTGACCCTCGTCGCCCGGGTCCGCGGGACTGGCCGGCGCCGCTATTCGTGCTCGAACGTCAGCCGCTCGCCGTAGACGGCCTCGGTGAAATCACCGATGGCGTCGATCAGCGAGAGGGCGGGGAACTCCATCTCGTCGAGGTCCGTCTCGCCCAAGCCCATGCGGCCGGCCATCCAGAGGTGGCGGACCGCGTCGGTGGTGAACCCGAGGAGGCGGGCGCCCACGACATCGGCGGCGATGGCATCGCGGCTGGCGATGACCTGGCCCGTCTCCACCGCGTGGCCGCCGAGCGGCCCCGTCGCCACCATTGCGGGATGACCGACCGTGATGGCGAGGTCGATGGGGAAGCGGCGGACCATGGCGGCGATGAACGCGTGGATGTCGTCGAAGAAGCCGTGGTCGTGCTTCCGTTTCGACCGTGGGTGCCCGTAGTAGTCCGCGGCCGGATAGGACATGGCGATGTTCTTCATCGCCATGGTCACGGTGGCGTTCTCGTGCAGCTTGAGCTGATTCAGCGTGATGAGCGTTTCGTACTCCAGCACCCGCGGGTTCACCATGACCGCCGGCTGCGGTCCATCCACGCCGGTCCCCGAGTAGTCCAGCTCCACCTCCTCGAACGGCCCGCGGTTGTGGTCGAAGAACTCGACGCCCTCCTCCCGGACCACGTCCATGAGCCCGGTGACCTCGAACACCTCGTCCGTTTCGGCCGCCCCCGCGCCGCCGGTGACCACGAGGTGCGACGGCCCGAGATCCTTCACTACCCGGACCGCCGCCCGGAGCGTGTCCGCCTGGGTCACACCGGTGCGGTCGTCCTCCGACGCCCACGTCTCGTTCGGCTTCAGCGCGACGAGCTTGCCGCGGACGATCGGCTCGGGATCGAGGTGGGAGAGGGCGTCCGTGATGGCGGCGCCGATGTCGTCGAGGTCGCGCGTGAGCGCTACGATCGTCATGCCCGATCGCGGCTGCAGGTTGCGCGCCGGGCGCCCGGCGCGGGGTGGCGACCATCACGGCGCCGCCCGGCAACAAAAGAAACCGAGCGCTCGCTCTCCTGGCCGGTGGGGAGCTCAGGAGGGGAAGTCCGGCCTCACCCCGGAGCCGCGGCGCAGGCTCGCGCTCGACGGCGCGGACGCGTAGCGTGAGCGCGATCACTGGAAGGGAGCCGTTCTGAACGACAGGAGCAGACGCGAGCGCAGCGCCGCGGGCCGGATCTGGGCGGATGCCCGCGCCGGGGCCGCGGTCGGCTGGCGCGCGACGCCCGCCGCGCCGCGCCGACGCTTCTTCACCACCCTGGCGGGCGCTCTCGTCGTGGCGGCGGTGACCAGCGCCCTGGCGGCCGCGGCCATCGCGGCGGCGACGGGCGGGGGGGCGCTGCCGGGGGACGCGGCGGTGGTCGAGTGGATCGAGGGGCGGCTGAGCGTCCACGGCGCGATCTGGCTCGGCGCCCTCACCAGCTCGGCGATGGTGGTTCCGGTGCTGCTGACCGCCGCCGTTCTCGCCGCGAGAGCCGGCCGCTGGGAGCGGGCGGTGCTGGCCGTGGTGACGTTCGCCGCCTCGAAGGTCATCATCCTGGCCGGGTGGCTGACGTGGTCCCGGCCCCGGCCCGGGGGAGTGGCCGGCGGCGTGATCATCCCGGAGGGAATGGGATCGTTCCCGTCCGGCCACGCGCTCCAGGTGTGGACCGTGTACGGACTGCTCGCGCTCTGGTGGGTGCGGGCGTCGGACCGGGGGTGGGAGCGCGCGCTGGCGTGGCTCGCCGTCGTCGTCGGAACGGTGGTGGTCGGGGTCGGCCGCGTGCGGATCGGCGCGCACTGGCCGTCGGACGTCCTGGGTGGCGCGGGGCTCGGCGCGCTGTGGCTCGTCGGGATGATGTGGGCGGAGCGGGGGGTGCGAGGCCGCGTCAGGTCGCCCGGCGCGGCCGCTGACGGCTGAGGGCGTACAGCAGCCCGAGGTGGACCGGCAGCGCCATGGCGATCACGGCCAGGTTGGCCTGGGGCGTGACGGGTAGCGGTTGGAGGAGGAGCCCCAGGACGGAGAGCCCCGCGAGGAGCGCGCCGACCCGGAACGCCGCGTCCGTCAGACGCCCGGCCACGGCCAGCGGGACCAGCGCGACGAGGAGGACCGCCAGTGGATTGGTCTGGAGCAGGTTCTCGTTGGCGTGGGCGAACTCGTGGTCGGTGAGCGCCCAGAGGCCGAGCAGGATCAGCCCGAGGGTCCCCGCGAGGAGCCCCCACAGGGAGCCGGCCAGCGCCAGCCCCCAGCGAGCGACCTTTCGGACCGGACCGGCGTCGCCGCCCTGGTCGGCGAGCCAGCCGAGCACGACCAGCAGGCCGGCGGCGAGAACGCCGAGCAGCAGCATCCATGCGACGCGGGCGTCCACGATCCCGCGAGGAACGGCCAGCCGCTCGTCCGGTGCGCCCACGGCTGGGAGCTCCCGCTCCGCGACGACAAGCGGGACCCGCCGGCCGTCGCGGACGCGCGTGATCTCCCGAACGTCGTCGCGCAGGCGCATGGGGATGAACGCGAGCTCCCACCGGCTGATGTCCCGGTCGGCCAGCGGTCCCAGCCCGAGGTCCATCCCGGCCGCCAGCAGCTCGTCCTCGGCCGTCAGCGCAACGGCCTCCGTCCGCCAGGTGATCGGCGTGTCCCTCGCGCGAAGCGCCGCCGCCAGCGTGCCATCCAGCGTCGCGTCCAGCACGTCCCGGATCCGCGTCGAGCAGTTGTCCCTGAAGTAGTCGTAGCGGTAGACGCGGTTCTCCGGCCGCAGGTTCCACTCGAGGAACGCCCGCATCTCCCCGATCTCCTCGCCCGTGAGCGCCAGCTCCTGAATGGTGGCCGACCGCCCCGCCCGCCGGTACGCCTCCACCAGCAGCGTCGCATCCGCCGCCCCCATCGAGTACGCCATCCGCCCCTTTAGGAAGTTCAGCAGGAAGCCCTCTTCCGACATGTCGAACAGGCCGTAATGGTAGGCGACGTCGCTGCGGGTGGCCGGGTCATGGATCCACAGCGCGTTGTGGCCGAAGCGCTCCCAGACCTGCTCCCCGGCGCCGAACGTCACCAGGAACACGCGGGCGTCGGTCGGCGCGGCGTCGGTTTGCCCGGCAGGGGCGTGAACCGGGGCGAGCATCAGGAGCAGCGAGAGCGTCAGCGCGGCCATCGCGGGTATCCTGCGGGGTCTTCCCCATACGGTCAACT
>JAHWKI010000139.1:0-3609 GCA_019347975.1 Gemmatimonadota bacterium | reverse complement strand
CCCGGATGCAAGAACCCCCGGAATCGGTCGAAACCGAATCCCGGGGATCCTTACCCACTGGCGGGTGTGAGGCTCTTGTTTCGGCGACGGTGCCCTTCGGCCCGCCCCACCTGCACTCCCTTTTCCGTTGCCACGCGACCCGTGGCGCCGGTGCCTCTGGCCTTTCGAGGCGTCCGCTGCGGCCAGTAACCTCACAGCGGGCCCACCGTACCGAATTTCAGGTGAGCGGCCTTCCGAAAAGCGTCCCTTCCGGAGGCTGACGAACGGTGGTTCCTGGGTCGCGGTACCGCCGCCGTCGTGAATGAAAGGTGCAATGGGAGAGGGCCCCAGTCAAGCCTTTTGACGAACCAGGTAAGTTGAAGTGCAGCAGAGACTTACGGGCGCACGGCAGGAAAATGACGAAACGTCGCTTCGCCCATTTCACGCATCCCGTTCGGCCGCGCGCGGTTAGAGAATTGTAACAGCTTCAATCCACCGTGAACCGCGGGTTATCGACGATGTTTCCACGGACATCAGGGCGGTTTTCCACCGCCGCCTGTGGACAAGACCGGCGCCGGCGACCTCTCATCTGCCCCGCTGGACTTCCACACCGGCTCGTCTGAGCCTGCCGATGCCGCCGGCGTTCTCGACCTTCGTGAACCCGCGGTCCTCGAGTGCGTGGACCGCGTGGGCGGCGCGGTGACCGGAGAGGCAGTAGACGAGGATCCGTCGGTCGCGGTGAGACTCGAGCTCGTGGGCGCGTCCCGCGACTTGACCGACAGGGATGTGGATGGCGCCTTTCGCATGGCCGGAGGCGAACTCGGCCCGCGACCGTACGTCGAGGAACACGACGTCCTCGCCCGGATCGATCCTGGGCGGGGTCGGGATTAGCCTGGAGAGGAAGTTTTTCAGGAAGGACATGGACCCGGCCTGTCGAGGACGTGGACGCGTGCATCCGCGGCCGGGAAGATGGCGGCGGCGATCGGGCCGGGGTAGCCCCGGGCGCCGCCGGGCTACTCCGTCTTCAGAGTCACCATTGGGTCGACCCGGGTGGCCTTGCGGGCCGGGAGCCAGGAGGCGAGGAGCGCGGTCGCGGCGATGAGGAGCGCGGCGGCTGCGAAGCTGAGCGGGTCTCGTGGGGCGACGCCGTGGAGGAGCCCCTCGAGGACGCGGGCGCCGACGAGAGCGGCCACGAGGCCGAGACCGATCCCGGCGGCGGTGAGGGCGGCGCCATGGCGGAGGAGGAGGTCGCGCACGTCGCCGGGGGCTGCGCCGAGGGCGAGGCGGATGCCGATCTCGCGCGTGCGTCTGGCCAGTGCGAAAGCGATGAGACCGTAGAGGCCGAGGGCGGAGAGGAGCACGGCGAGAGCGGCGAACGCGGCCAGGAGGAGCATGAGGAAGCGCTCGGTGGCTATGGCGGCGGCGAGGCGTTCCTCGATGGTGGCAAGGGATTCGACGGCCAGAGCCGGGTCGAGCTCGGAGATCGCCGCGCGGATGGCGCCGGCGAGAGCGGCCGGGTCGCCACCGTCGGCGCGGACGAGGAAGCTCTGGTGCTCCCAGGCGCGGGTGGCCGGGAAGAACACGGCGCCCCGTGAGGCGCGGCCGGGACCGTTGACGGCGAGGTCTCCGGTCACGCCGACGATGGTCTTCCACTCGGCGTCGGCGGCGAGCCTGAAGCGCTTGCCTAAGGCGCTCTCACCGGGCCAGTGCTGGTTGGCGAAGTGCCCGTCGACGACGACCACCTGCTGCCCGATATCGGCCTCCGTCAGCTCCCGACCGGCGGCCAACCGCGCGCCCAGGGTGCGGAAATAGCTCGGCCCGACCAACGCGCCGTTCAGAACCGACGATGCGCCCGGCTCCGGCTCCGGCGCCCCCTCGATATGGAGCGTGCCGAACGTCACGCCCAGATCCGGCGGGGTGCCCGTGGCGTCCGTGGCCATCGTAACCCCGGGGAGGGCGGCGACGGCTTCCGTGGCCTGGCGCACGAAGGCGGGGATCGCCTCGGCGGCGTACCGCTCCGGGGGCAGCTGAACCTGGAATCTCAGGAGTCCGGTCGGCTGGAAACCGAGATCCGCGTCGCGGAGATTCACGACGGTGCGGACCAGGAGCCCGGCGCCGACGAGGAGCGCCACGGAGAGCGCGATCTGGCTGACGACGAGGACGGCGCGGGCGTGGCCGGACTCGGAGACCCGTTCGCCGGATCCCATGGCCGCGCGGAACGGGGATCCCATGTCGCGCCGGAGCAGGACGAGGGCGGGTCCGATACCGAAGAGGAGGGTCGTCGCCAGGGCGAGGACGCCGGCGTAGAGGAGCACGGCGGGGGTCAGCGTGAGGGCCCCGAGGCCCTCGACCTGAGGCGGTCGGAGGGCGTGGATGGCGTCCATGGTCCACGACGCGAGGAGGAGCCCCGCGCCGGCGCCGAGCGCCGCGAGGACCAGGAGCTCGAGGGCGAGCGAGCCGACCAGCCGCAGGCGGCGTGCGCCGAGGGCGGCCCGCACCGCCAGGTCGCGGCGGCGGCCGCTCAGCCGGACGAGCAGGAGGGCGGCGATGTTCGCGCAGGCGATGAGGAGCACCAGCGTTACGGCCCCGAGGAGGACGAGGAGGGCGGAGCGCGTGTCATCGCCGAGGAACTCCTGCGGACGCACGGCCCGATAGCGCCAGCTCGGGTCCGCCTCCGGGCGCACGCGGCCGGCGAGGCGGTCCAACTCCTCGCCCGCCTGCTCGAAGGACGCGTCCTCCCGCACCCGTACCAACGCGCCGACGTGGCCGGCCATGCCCGGGAGGTCCTCGCGGGCGAGGGGAATCCAGACCTCGTCGTCGCCGTCCTCGCCGTCGAACCCGCCGAAGCGGTCGGGCATCACGCCGATGATCGTGCGGACCTCGTCGTCGAGGTGGAGGGCCTCGCCCTCGATATCCCGGCGCGCGCCGAAGCGGGTGCGCCAGAGGGATTCGGAGATGAGGGCGACCGGCTCCTTCTCGCGCGCCTCCGCCTCCGTGAACGTCCGCCCCAGCAGTGGCCGCACGCCCAGGAGCGCGGGCAGGCCGGCGGTGATCCGCCAGGCTCCCAGACGTAGGGCGTCGCCGGTCTCCAGCAGGGTGGCGTTGCCGGACCGCCAGAGCGCCACCCCGTCGATCGCCTCGTCCGCCTCCAGCCAGGCGTGGGCGACGTCCGGGTCGGGCGTGACCATCATCCCCCCGCTCCCGGCCTGGCGCCAGACGAAGGCCAGGCGGTCGCCGTCCTGGAATGGCATCGGCGCGAGGATCAGGCGGTGGACGGCGCTGAAGATCGCGGTGTTCACGCCGATGCCGAGCCCCAGCGTCAGCACGACGATGAGCGTGAACGCCGGATGGGTGGCGAGACGGCGGAGAGTCTGGCGGAACTCGGTCATCGGGAGTCCTCGGATCACGGTACGCGGGATCGCGGCGGTTCGCAAAGCGCAATGGGAAGGACTATGCCGACTCGGGCCGCAGCGTCGCATCCATTGCGACGCAATGGCTTCGGCCCGCACGCGCGTCCGCCGCGGCTCGCGGTGTGACCGCCTATGACGCGGGAGCATCCCGGAAGCGGACGGGTCGGGGGCCCACATTCAGCCCCGGGAATGGGCGTTCGGGCGTTCGGGCGTTCGGGCG
>JAHWKI010000343.1 GCA_019347975.1 Gemmatimonadota bacterium | reverse complement strand
GAGCGCGTTCTGCACGTTGTGCCGCCCCGGGACCGTGACGCGGAACTCGCCGAGCGTCTCTCCGTCCCGGGTCACGTGAAAGACCGTTCCGGCGTGGGACGCGTGCAGCCGCTCGGCCCGCAGGCGCGCGCCCGCCGTCAACCCGTACGTGACGGTGCGGTCGTCCGGCAGGCGCGGGACGAGGCGGGCCGCGCCGGGGTCGTCGGCACACACCGCGATCAGCCCATCCGCGGCCACCGGCGCCAGGAACTCTATGAAGGCGTCCTCCAGGTGCTCGATCGTGCCGTAGATCTCCATGTGGTCCGGCTCGAGTGTGGTCACGATCGCGATCTCCGGGCGCAGCGCCAGGAAGGAGCGGTCGTACTCGTCGGCCTCTACGACGAACAGCCTGCCCCCGGACCGCAGACCGCCCGCCCAGCCCGGCATGCGTCCGCCTACGAACGCGGTCGGGTCGAGCCCCGCCTCGGCCAGCGTGGTCGCGATCATCCCGGTCGTAGTCGTCTTCCCGTGCGTGCCCGCCACCGCGATGACCCGGCCGGCGTTCACGAGCGCGCCCAGCGCGGTGGCCCGCTTGAGGACCGGGATCCCGGCCTCGCGGGCGGCCTGCAGCTCCGGGTGCCGCTCCGCCACCGCCGAGGTGACGACCACCGCGCGCGCCCCGTCCACGTGCGCCGGGTCGTGTCCGTGCAGCACATCGACGCCCACCGACCGCAGCGCCGGTGCGGCCGCCTTCGCCGACTTGTCGCACCCGGTGGCCGTCCCGCCGGAGCGAGCCACGTACTCGGCCAGCGCGGACATGCCGGCTCCGGAGACACCCATGAAGTGGATGGGCCCCTGGCGGGACAGCCCCAGCAGATCCAGCTCGGCCGCTTCAGCCGCAGGCACGTAGAGATCCGGTGTCATCCGCCCTCCACGATTCGGAGCAGGTCGTGCGCGATGCGCCGCGCGGCGTCGGGGCGCGCCCGATCGTGAGCTCGTGCGGCCATCGCCTCGCGCCGGTCCGGGTCCGCCGCCAGCGCGAGGACCGCCGACCACAGCCGGTCGCTGGTCATCTCCGACTCCGGCAGCGCGACCGCCGCGCCGGCGCCCTCCAGCGCCCGGGCGTTGTGCGTCTGGTGGTCGGCGGCCGCGGTCGGGAGCGGGACCAGGATGGCCGGGATCCCCCACGCCAGCAGCTCCGCGGTGCCCATGGCGCCGGCCCGTGAGACAGCCAGGTCCGCTGAAGCGAGCGCGGCCGGCATGGCGCCGATGTACCCCACCATGTGCACCCACCCCTCCATCCCGAGCGGCGCCATCCGCTCCTGCAGCCCGTCGATGTGGGAGAGCCCGGTCGCCCAGAGGATGTCGAGCGACGGAGGGCGCTGCGCCTCTCCCGCCGCGACCGCCTCCAGCGCCCCCGCCAGCGCTTCATTGATGGCCCGAGCGCCCTGGCTCCCGCCCACGACCAGCAGCACGGTCGAGGTCGGCCGGAGGCCGAACGCCCGGCGCGCATCGGCCGGGTCCACTCCGGTCTCCGGCGGCTGGATCGGGTTGCCGTGCTCGTGGATCTCGGTGCGCTTCCCTGTGTTCAGATGGGCGGCGACCTCCGGAAACCCGACATGGATCTGACGGGCGTACCGGCCAAGGACCCGAGTGGTGAGGCCCGGAGACGAGTTCTGCTCCTGGATCGCGATGGGCACCCCGGTCAGGACAGCCCATGCGCACGCCGGGCCACTGACGTAGCCGCCCGTCCCGACCACCAGCGCCGGCCGCTTGCGCAGCGTCATCATCGCGAGTCCCCACAAGGACCCCAACAGCGCCGGCACGAGCCGCCAGTTCCGCCATATCCGGTCCCGGTGGATCGGCTGGAGCGGAAGGAGCCGGTGAGCCACGCCCTTTTCCGGCAGCACGCGCGCTTCCACGCCCCGCCGCGCGCCTATGAAGAACGTCTCGAGCTCCGGCCGCGCCTCGGTCATGGCCGCGGCGATGTTCAGCGCCGGGTAGAGGTGCCCGCCCGTGCCGCCGCCGGCGAAGACCACGGTGCTCACGCCGCTTTCCCCCGCACGCGCAGCAGCGCGCGGTCCCGCCGCTCGCTGATCCGCGCGATGCTCATCAGGATCCCTACTGCCGCCAGGCTCACCATGAGGCTCGAGCGGCCGTAGGAGATGAACGGGAGCGTGATCCCGGTGGGAGGAACCAGGGCCAGGTTCACCGCCATGTGCATCAGCGCCTGGAGCACCACCACGTTCGTGACGCCCACGGCCAGAAGGGAGCCGAACAGATCGGCCGCGTTCCGTGCCACGCGGTAGCCCACCAGCGCGAAGGCGATGAACAGCACCGTCAGCAGGACCACCCGTTGCCCGCGACCGCGGGCACGGGCAAGGGC
>JAHWKI010000009.1 GCA_019347975.1 Gemmatimonadota bacterium | reverse complement strand
TACGTCTACAAGAAGGTGAATCCGGAGACTCGGGGGAAGATGATCTCGCTGGCCACCGAGAACGAGCGTACGCTGTTTTTCGACTTCCTCCCGGTGGACCTCGGCACCATTCGCGGCTTCAAGACGCGCTTCCATCTCTATACGGTCCCCGGTCAGGTCTACTATAACGCGAGCCGTCGCCTGATCCTGAAAGGGGTCGACGGCATCGTGTTCGTGGCGGACTCCCAGGCGGAACGGATGGACGCGAACCTCGCGTCCATGCAGAACCTCTACGAGAACCTTGCTGACTACGGGTACGACCCGCGGCAGCTACCCATGGTTCTGCAGTACAACAAGCGGGACCTGCCCAACGCGATTGCGGCGGACGAGCTCAGCGGCCAGATCAACCCCGGTGGTCTGCAGGAGCACGAGGCCATCGCGACGGAGGGAGAGGGAGTCTTCGATACGCTGCGGGCGATCAGCAAACAGGTTATCAAGGCGCTGAGCTGACCCTGCATGCCGCTCCTCGAAGCCCGTACCATCCCGAACGTCATCACCGTGGCGCGCATCCTCGTCACGCCGGCGGTCTTCGTCCTCGTCCTGGTGCCGGAGTTCTGGCCACGGCTTCTCGGGTTCATCCTCTTCCTCGTGGCGGCCTTCTCCGACCTGTTCGATGGCTACCTCGCCCGGAAGCACGGCTGGATCTCCGATTTCGGCAAGCTCATGGATCCCCTCGCCGACAAGCTCCTGGTGGTCGCCACGTTCATCCCCTTCTACATCGTCTCGCATCGACCCGGGCCCGTCGGAGACCTCCCCTTCTGGGGCGAGATGCCTCTGTGGATCATCCTCGTGATCTTCGGCCGTGAGCTCCTCGTCACCGTGGTCCGGCAGATCGAGGCCGGGCGCGGGCGCGTGATTCCGGCCGGTCAGTCGGGGAAGTACAAGGCGGTCTTCCAGAACATTTTCTGCGGCGCCACGATCCTGTGGTTTGCCCTGCAGACCGCGGCCGCCGAGCGGGGGTGGACCGGCACCGGCTGGGAGCTGTGGCAGGGACTCCTCCACGGGCCCGTGGTCGCCATCTCGCTCCTGATCGCCCTGGTGCTGACCATCTACTCCCTGGTCGTGTACTTCTGGAACTGGCGAAGGCTGCCGGCGGGCTCCGCGTCGTGAGCCCGCCGCTCGCCGCCCGGCTGGGAGACCGGCTGGCGCGCCGCGGCCTCACCCTGGCCCTGGCCGAGAGCTGCACCGGCGGCCTGCTGGGCGCGCGGCTCACCGACGCGGAAGGCGCCTCCCGCTTCTTCACGGCCGGGCTGACCACGTACTCCAATGGCGCCAAGACCGACCTTCTCGGCGTGCCCGATTCCCTCATCTCGCAGCACGGAGCCGTTTCCGAGCCGGTCGCTCGCGCCATGGCGGAAGGGGCGCGAACCGCTACAGCCGCCGACATCGCGCTGGCGATCACAGGCGTGGCGGGTCCCGGCGGGGGCTCCGCCGAGAAGCCGGTGGGCACCGTCTGGATCGCCGCCGCACTCGGCGCTAGAGTGACGACGCGCCACTTCACGTTCAATGGTGACCGCGCGGCCATCCGTGACGCCGCCGTCGAACAGGCCCTGATCCTGCTCGATGCGCTCCTGGAGGAGGTGTGATGCCCGGCATCATGCAGGAGAACCACGGGTACCTCGAAGGTGTCGGCCGGATACGGCTCCACTACCGGACCTGGGAAGTACCTGATCCCGAGGCCGCGGTCCTGGTGGTCCACGGCCTCTTCGAGCACAGCGCGCGGTACGAGGAGCTGGCCGAATTCATGGCCAGCTCCCGCTTCTCGACGTTCGCCCTCGATCTCCGCGGCCACGGCGGCTCCGAAGGGCGGCGTGGCCATATCTCCCGCTTCGACGTCCTTCTCCAGGACCTGGACCGCTTCCGCCGCGAGGTGCAGGGACTCCTCCCCGTCGGCACTCCCATGTTCCTCCTCGGGCACTCCATGGGCGGCCTCGTCGGCCTCCGCTACCTCGAGGAATACGAGGCCCCGTTCGCCGGCGCCGTCATCACCTCGCCCTGGCTCGGCACCGCCTACAATGCCCCGCGATGGAAGGTCCTTCTCGGTAACATCTTCAATCACGTGCTACCCGCCTTTCCGTTCTCCGTCCCGCTGGATCCGAACGATCTCACCCAGGACGAGGAGCGCGCCGTCGCCTACCGCGACGATCCCCAGATCCATTCCACCATCACGCCGCGGATGTTTACCGAGCTCTCCGGTGCCATCGAGACCGCCTTCCGCAGGGGCGACCGCATCAACGTGCCCGTGCTCTTCCTCCTGGCCGGCGACGATAGCTTCGTCTCCACCGAGCGCAGCCTGGCCTTCGCCCGGTCCCTGGCCACGCCGGCCGTTTCCGTCGAAGTCCTCGACGGGCTGCGCCACGAAGTGCTCCAGGAACGGAGCCGGGCAGACGTGCTGAGGGAGGTGCGCGACTGGATCCGGGAGCACCTCGCCTGACCTGCCGATGCGGCAGACCCGCCCGGCATCCCGATTGCACCGTGACTCCGCCACGGCGAAACCCTGACGGAAGGGGATGATGAACGACCGGAAGGAACGAATGGACGAACGCGAGAGCTCCATCGAAGAAAGTGAGAAGGAGGGTGGCCTGCAGGTCGAGTCGGATGCGGAGGCCTCGCCGGACGCGATCAGCACGGAGGTGGACGAGCTCAGGGCGGAGCTGGATACGCTGAACGATCGGCACCTGCGGCTGGCCGCGGAGTTCGACAACTATCGCAAGCGTAACGACCGGGACCGCCAGTCGCTGGCGTCGCGGCTGCAGGTGGAGCTGGTGCGTCCCCTTCTGGACGTTCTGGATGACCTGGAGCGGGTGGTCGCGAGCGCGTCGGAGGGGGACGGGGAGTCACTCGCGGAAGGCGCGCGGCTGGTGGAGAAGAAGTTCAGGGCCGTGCTGGAGACCGCGGGGCTCGAGAGCCTGGATGCGGAAGGACGGCCGTTCGATCCGGAGGTCATGGAGGCGCTCATGACGGTGCCCACCGCCGACCCGGATGAGGATGATCGAGTCGCCGATGTGTTTCAGAAGGGGTATCGCTTCAGCGGAACGCTGGTGCGGCCGGCGCGGGTCCGGGTGCTGAAATACGACGAGTCGACGGGGGATTAGGCGGACATGCCGGCGGCCACGTCGAAGGACTACTACCAGATCCTCGGAGTCTCCGAGGGCGCGGACGCGGCCGAGATCAAGAAGGCGTATCGGAAGCTGGCCAAGCAGTACCATCCGGATGCGAACAGGAACGATCCGCGCGCGGCCGAACGCTTCAAGGAGGTCGGGGAGGCGTACGGGGTACTATCCAGCCCCGAGAAGCGGAAGCAGTACGACCAGATGCGGCGGATGGGTCCGTTGGGCGGCTTCGGCGGACGACCGGGGAGCGGGTTCGGCGGTGGCGAAGGGATCCGCTTCTCGACGGAGGACCTGGGCGATCTGGGCGGCCTCGGCGACCTCTTCAGCTCGATCTTCGACTTCGGGCGGAAGCGTCGGCCACGGACGGGGCCGGAACGGGGCGGGGACCTGGAGTACACCGTGGAGGTGCCGTTCGAGGTGGCGGCGCGCGGCGGGTCCATCGCCCTGAACGTGCCGGTGACGGAGGACTGCGCGAACTGTGGGGGGTCGGGAGCCGCGCCCGGAACCCGCATGATCACCTGCGTGGAGTGCTCCGGATCCGGTACCGTGTCGTTCGGCCAGGGCGGCTTCGCGGTGAATCGTCCGTGCCCGGCCTGCTATGGACGTGGCCAGATCCCCGCCGAGCCGTGCCCGGCCTGCGCCGGGACGGGCCAGGTGAGACAGGAGCGGCAGATCCGGCTCAAGGTGCCGTCCGGAGTGGACACGGGGACCAAGATGCGCCTGACCGGACAGGGTCCGCGCGGGCAGGCCGGCGGCACCGCCGGCGACCTCGTGATCACGTTTCAGGTGAAGCCGCATCGGTTCTTCCAGCGGAAGGGGCTGGACGTCCACGTGACGGTGCCCCTGAATATCGCGCAGGCCGCGCTCGGTTCCAAGATCCGGGTGCGCACGGTCGAGGGGAAGAAAGTGTCGCTGAAGGTGCCGCCGGGGACGCAGTCGGGCACCCGCTTCCGAATCGCGGGGCAGGGGATCGAGAAGGGCGGGGCCCGGGGCGACCAGTACGTTCAGGTGAAGATCACCGTGCCGGAGAAGCTGACCGAGGAAGAGGAGCGGCTGATGAAGCAGTTCGCCGACGCCGCCGAGCTGAAGTATTGAGGTGGAGCCAATGACGAGAACCATTCAGGACGCCGACCTGGACATGTGGGAGGCCTACGCATCGGCCGGGGATTTCGGGTTCCCGGAGCGTTCCACCATTGTGTTCCAGTGCCTGTCGGACCGGAAGCGGAGGGCCCGGACGATTCAGCGGGAGCAGGACAAGGCAGCCGTGGAGCACGAGATCTCCACGCTGTCCGACGCCGAGCTGGCGGCGCTGCTGGAGCAGGCGACGGAGCTGAAATGACAGCTCGGCGGCTTCAGCGGATGCGCCCGCCCCCCACCAGCGCTTCACCCCGGTAGATCGCCCCCGACTGACCGGGAGTGACCGCGGTCTGCGGGGAATCGAATCGGAGCCGCAGCTCCGAACCTCCCCGCTCCACCACCTCGGCCGGGACCAGGGCGGCGCGATGCCGCAGCCGAACGTGGAGCCGCTCTCCCGGGGCCGGGGATGGCGCCAGCCAGTTGAGGTCTCCCAGGGTCACCTCGCCGCGCGCCAGCCCCGCCGGGTCGCCGACCACCACCTCGTTCCTGTCCGGGCGCACGCCCAGAACGTAGAGCCTGCGCCCGAAGCCCCCGCCGAGCCCCTTTCGCTGCCCGACGGTGTACCGCGCGTAGCCCCCGTGCTCGCCGACGTGCTCGCCCTCCGCCGTCACCATCCGCCCGGGGCTCAGGGCGGGATGATCCGCTCCGAGCCGCGTGGAGAGGAAGTCGGTGTAATCGTCGGTGGGGACGAAGCAGATTTCCTGTGACTCCGGCTTCTCGGCGGTGCTCAGGCCGAGCGCCCGGGCGCGATCCCTGACCTCGTCCTTCGTCAGGTCGCCGACCGGGAAAACCAGGTGATCGAGGACCTCCGGGGGCACGCCCCAGAGGAAATAGGACTGGTCCTTCCGATCATCGACGCCCCGGAGCAGCACGGCTGTCTCGCCCGTCACCTGCCGGATCCTGGCGTAGTGGCCCGTCGCAATCCGGTCGGCTCCGAGGGCACGCCCGCGCCGGAGCAGGTCGGGGATCTTCGTGTTGGAGTTGCAGCGCACGCACGGATTGGGCGTCCGGCCGGCCACGTACTCGGCCACGAAATCGTCCATTACCGCGCGGCCGAACGACTCCTCCATGTCGAAGACGTAATGGGCGATCCCGAGATGATCGGCCACCCGGCGGGCGTCCATGATGCCGTCCAGGCCGCAGCAGGTCCGGCCGTTAGCCGGTGTCTCGGAGTAGCAGAACGTCTTCATGGTGGCTCCGATGACGCGGTAGCCCTTCTCGACCAGGAGGGCCGCGGCGACCGAGCTGTCCACGCCGCCGGACATCGCCACCAGCACCGTCTCGCGGCCGCTCATGCGATGGCCGCCCGCGCGCGGTCCAGGACGTCCAGGAAGAGCGCCGCCCCGCGATCCACGTCCTCTTCCGTCGTGGACCAGCCGAGGGAGAAGCGGGCGACGGCGTCGCTGAAGCGACCCATGGCCATCAGCACATGGCTGGGCTCTCCGCCGCCGCTGTGGCAGGCCGCGCCGGAGGAGACCGCGAGCCCGGCCACGTCCAGGGACGCGATCAGCACGTCCGCCGGAACGCCGTCCAGGCCGACGTTCAGGATGTGCGGCAGCCGGTCCGCGTCTGCGCCGTGGACGCGGAGGTCCGGGAGCTCGGCCTGGAGCCGCGCCTGGAGCCGATCCCGGAGGGTGCCCAGACGGGCGGCCTCGGTCTCCAACTGCCCCACCGCGAGGTCGAGCGCTGTGGCGAGCCCCGCCGCGGCGACCACGTTCGATGTCCCAGCCCGGAGCCCGCGCTCCTGCCCGCCCCCGGAGAGGAGGGGCTCGATCTCCGTTCCGTCGCGGAGGAAGAGCGCGCCCGCGCCCGGCGGGCCGCCGAACTTGTGTGCGCTCAGCGAAAGCAGCGAGCAGCGCGCTTCATCCACCCGGACCGGCACGTGCCCCACGGCCTGGACCGCATCGGTGTGGAACGCTGCCCCGGCCGCCGCGCACCGGCGCCCGATCTCGGCGACCGGCTGGAGGGTCCCCGTCTCGTTGTTCCCCCACATGACCGAAACGACGCCCGGTTCCTCCCGCAGCGCCTCGTCCAGCGCGCCCAGGTCGACGCGGCCGGATTCGTCCACCGCCAGAATGGTGAGGGGAGCGCCCTCGCGGGCTGCCGCCGCCGCCGGCCCCCGCACCGCGCTGTGCTCCACCGCCGAGACGACCACGCCCCGCCGCGACGCACGCCAGCGGCCCAGCACGGCCATGTTGTCGGCTTCCGTGCCGCCGCTGGTGAAGACGATCTCTCGAGGGGCCGCTCCCAGGACGCCGGCGACGCGCTCGCGCGCCTCCTCCAGCGCCCCCCTCGCCGCCCGGCCCGGGCCGTGGACGCTGGATGCGTTGCCGACACCCGCCTCCTGCAGCCGGGTCATCGCGACGATCACCTCCGGACGTACCGGGGTATCGGCGGCGTGGTCGAGATAGAGCATCGCTTCGGTCATGGTCGGTCGGCTGATAACCCGCTGGCGGCCGGGGGGTCCGCGTAGCGAAGAACCGCCTCTTGCTTATATTCAGGCAGTGTCTGAGAAGAGAGTAGCACCCCCGCTCCCCCCCGAATACCCCGATCGCTTCATGGCGACGGTGCACGGGACGGTTTTCTGCGAGCGCTCCGAGCAGGTGGACGCCCTCAGGCCCGGCGACGAGCTGGTCCTGCTCCCCGATCCGCCGGTCACCGCGGAGCCGGGGGTGTGGGTCCACGCCCGGGACGGCGCCATCGTGGGGCACCTCCCGCCGGAGATCGAGCTGTGGCTGGGTCCGTGGATGCTGCGGGGCGGTAGCGCAACCGCGACGGCCGTCCGAGTCTCCGGGGCCGATGTGCCGAGCTGGAGACGGCTGCTGATCGAGGTGCGCTGCGGTTAGAAGGTGGCCACGTCCAGGGTCACAACGTCGTCCACCGCCATCGTCTCCCGGGTCCAGAACGGCTCACCGTACTCCCTCCGGATCAGCCCGCCGTAGTAGGCGGCGTGAACCCGGATCTGATCCTCCAGCCCCCGCTCGCCCCCCGCGTAGACCTCGCCCATCGCCGTCTTTCCCTCGAACTGTGAGGCGTACGCGAAGATCGCCTCGATCTTCCGATCCATCTGCGCCGTGATGTCGACGACGAACGTCGGCTTGGGACCGTGCTCGCGGTAGGACAGCGCGTAGAGGACCTTCGCAGGTCGGAACGGCGCCCCGTCCACCGGTGCCCTGGACAGGCCGGCCACGAAGCACGCGTCGTACGCCAGCTGACTGGCCACACGATGGTCCGGGTGCCGCCCCTCGGCCCACATCACGATCACGGTGCGGGGACGCAGCTCCCTCAGGACTCCGGCCACCCGCGCCCGGGCCGCCGGAGTGTTCTCGATCTCGCTGTCGGGGAGCCCGGCGGTCCGGCGCTCCGCGAGGCCGAGGATCCCGGTCGCCCGGGCGGATTCCTCGGCCCGGAGCGAAGCGCTGCCCGCCGTGCCGGCTTCTCCGCCGGTGAGATCGAGGACGCCGGTGGCGTGCCTCTGGTCGGCGGCGCGGATGAGGGTGCCGCCGCACAGGAGCTCGGCGTCATCCGGGTGAGCGACGATGGCGAGCAGGTCCAGCCCGGGCTCCCTCACTCGTACCTCAGCGCCACCACCGGGTCCATCCGCGAGGCCCGCCAGGCGGGGAAGAGCCCGAAGAGGATGCCCGCCACGGCGGCCATCACGAGCGCCGCGATCACCGACGAGAGCTGGACCGCGGCCGGTATGGGTGTCACCGCCTGGATTAGCCACGCGGCGGCGCCTCCCAGGAGCATGCCCGCCACGCACCCCGCCACCGTCAGGGTCGCGGCCTCGAAGAGGAACTGCCACAGGATCTCGCGCCGCCGGGCACCCAGAGCCTTCCGCACGCCGATCTCACGGGTGCGCTCGGTCACGGAGATCATCATGATGGCGATCACGCCGACGCCCCCGACAAGGAGGGCCACGGACGAGAGCGCGAGCATGACGATGAAGAACACGCCGGTGATCTTGTTGAAGGTCTCCAGGATCTGCTCCTGCCGGACGACGGCGAAATCGTTCGTCTCCGCCGGTCGCAGGCGCCGCATGCTGCGCATGGCGCCGACCACCTGATCGATGGCTTCCTGCTGGCTGACGTGGTCCGCCGTGACCACCATGGCGGTCAGCATGCCATCCCAGGCCTTCAGGTGCTTCAGAACCGCCGTATAGGGCACCCACGCCACGTTGGCGTCGTCCTCGCCGAACAGGTTGGCGTCCCTCTTGAACACCCCGATCACCGTGAAGGGCCGGCCGTTCAGCTTCACGGTCCTTCCTATGGGGTCGAGGGAGCCGAACACCTTGCGGGCGAGCACCTCGTTGAAGACCGCCACCGGATGGGAGGACGCCACGTCCGAGCTCAGGAAGTTATGCCCAGCCACGAACGTCCCCCGGCGGAACTCGTCCCAGCCGACCCCGTTGCCGGATACGTGTATGTCGATGGGTCCGCCGGTCGGCCCCTGCAATGAAGCGGAGTGGTCGATATCGACGATCGTGGTCTGAACGGCCGAGAGGTCCGCCAGGCGCCGCGCCTCTTCGGCTGTGACGGGCGGGTTGTCCCACCACCGGGGGCCCTCGTCGGTGAGCTGGATCTCCAGGTAGTTGTAGCGCGCCACGATGAAGTTCTTGGGTCCGGCCGCCTGCATCCCCTCCAGCGCCTTGCCCCGGATCCCGGCGACCGCGGCGCCCATGGTCATGACGGTGGCGACGCCGATCACGATGCCGAGGATCGTCAGGGCCGACCGGAACTTGTTCGCCCGGAGCTGATCCAGGGCGATGCTGACGGCCTCACGGATGCGATCGATCCCGTACATGCTATTCCGCCCTGAGCGCCACCACGGGGTCCAGCCTGGACGCGCGGGTAGCCGGATACACGCCCGCTACGACCCCCACGACGATCCCCATGACCGCCGCAATGACCAGCCAGTGCACGCCCACCGCGGCGGGCATCGGCGACAGGGCCTCGACGAGCTTCGCCATCCCGAGGCCGAGCGCGATTCCCATGGCGGCGCCGGCGAAGGAAAGGCCGGCCGACTCCACCAGGATCTGGAGCAGGATGTCCCTCCGCCGGGCGCCCACGGCGAGCCGCATTCCGATCTCCCGGGTCCGCTCCACGACCGACATGAGCATGATGTTCATGATCACCATCCCGCCCACCACCAGCGCGATTCCGACCAGCGCCGGGAAGGCGATGAAGAGGATCCGGCTGAAGGTCTGCCAGAACGCCATCGACTCGTCCTTCGTTTCGATCTCGAAGCTGTTGGACTCGTCCGGGCGGAGCCGGTGTCGGGCGCGCATGATCGACTCGATCTCGTGCCGCGCAGCCTGGAGCATGACAGGGTCGGCCGCCTTCACCAGGATGTTGTCGACGACCGCCCGCGGATTGGTGAGCCTGCCCATGGGTGAACGGGCGGGAGCGATCGCCCGGTTGTCCAGCGAGAAGAAGAAGAGCTTCCCCTGCGGCTGGAGCACGCCAATGACCTGGAACGGGATATCGTTCACTCGTACGGTCCGGCCGAGGGGATCGAGTGCGCCGAACAGCTTTTCCGCGGACTCCGAGCCGAGGACCACGACGGGCAGGCCGGCGGCATCCTCCTGGGGACCGAAGAGACGGCCCCGGTCCACGTCCATCTCGCGGATCCGGAAGAAGTCCGAGGACGCCGCGGTCAGCCAGACTCCGGAGACCTCGACCCCGCGGTCCGACTTGAGCCGCCCCTCGTTGAAGCTCTCCACCGCCACCATCGCCGGGGTCTGGAGCCCCGCACGAATGGCGCTGGCATCGTCCAGCGTCAGCCGCGGCCGCCTGCGCCATTGCCGCCACTGCTCGCGGTCGCTGTCCATCTGCACGGACGGAGACCGCGTCACCGTAAGCGTATTCAGGCCGTAGATGGTCCGCGCGAAGTCGTCCTCCATGTACCGGTTCATGCCCTCCACGATGCTGATCACCGCAATGAGGAACATGACGCCGATAATGACCCCGACGACGCTGAAGAAGCTCTTCAGCTTCTGCGAGCGGATCTGGGCGATGGCGAGGCGGAGGGCTTCGAACGGCTTCACGCGCGGACGGTCTGTCGCTGGAGGATGTCCGTCTCGACCAGACCGTCGCGAAGGGTGATCCGCCGGTGCGCGTGCTCGGCGATGTCGTGCTCGTGGGTGACGATCACGATGGTCTGGCCGGTGGAATGAAGCTCCTCGAAGAGTCCCATGATCTCCGCGCCCGTCTGGCTGTCGAGGTTGCCCGTGGGCTCATCCGCGAGGAGGATCGCCGGGTCGTTGACCAGGGCCCGCGCGACCGCGACCCGCTGGCGCTGACCCCCGGACAGCTCCGCCGGCCGGTGCTCCATGCGGTCCGCCAGCCCCACGAGCCCCAGGACGTGGCGCGCCTTCTCCCGTCGCTCCTTCGCTGCGACACCGCCGTAGATCAGGGGCAGCTCGACGTTATGCAGCGCCGTGGCGCGGGGCAGGAGGTTGAAGGTCTGGAACACGAACCCGATCTCGCGGTTGCGGATCGCCGCGAGCTCGTCGTCGACCATGCCGGCGACGGCGGTGCTGTTCAGCCAGTACTGACCGGCGGTCGGCGTATCGAGGCAGCCCAGCAGATTCATCAGCGTCGACTTGCCGGAGCCGGAGGGCCCCATGATCGCCACATACTCGTTCTTGCGGATCTCGAGGTCCACGCCGCGGAGGGCGCGGATCGTCTCCGCCCCGAGGACGTACTCCTTCGTGAGCGACTCCGTCTTGATGATTACCGCGTTCTGCATGACCTGGCGTCACTCCGATGTCGGGGATGCGTCGGCTCCGTCTCCGTCCGTAAGGACGCGGAGCAGGGCGCCATCGTTGAGTCTGCGGACCGCTTCGTAGGGCCCCGCGACGACGCTGTCGCCCTCGGCGAGACCGGACACGACCTCGAAGTGCTCCTGCCCCGTAATCCCGATCTCCACGCGGGTAAAGTGGCCGCGGCCGGCGCGGATCACGAAGACGCCCTCGATGTCGCCTTCGCCGTCGCCGAGGAGCGCCTCCGCCGCCTCGCGGGCTTCCTCCTGCTCGGTGTCCAGCGCCTTCAGGTCCTTCTTCTCGCGCACGGTGAGCGCGATGATCGGAATCGTGAGCGCCGACGGCCGGTGATCGGTCACGATCTCCGCCGTGGCCGAGAGGTCGGGCCGCAGAGCGGGCGGAGGGGAGTCGAGCGTCACCACGATCTCGAAATCCACCACCTGGGAATGCTGGGTGGTCGCGCCGCGGGCCGCCGGTGGGAGCGTCGAGCTGTGGCCGATCTCCGTTACCCGACCCGTGAACTTCTGCCGCGGGAAGGCGTCGATCATGACCACCGTGCTATCGCCGAGCTCGATGGAGGGGACGTCCGTCTCGTCGACGCGGACGACGGTCTCCATGACCGACAGATCGCTCACCGTGAGGAGGAGGCTGCCGGGGTTGTTCATGGTCCCCACGATGGCGGTCTCGCCTTCCTCGATATTCAGCCGGGTCACGACCCCATCGATGGGCGCACGGATCACGGATTTCGCGAGGTGGTCCTCCGCCTGCCGGAGCTGCGCGCGGGCGATCTCCACGCCGTGGAGCGCGGCCTCGTGGAGGGCCTTCTGAACCCGCGCCTGGGTCTCCGACTCCTCATACTGCTGCGGGCTGATCAGCAGCGAGTCGCGCGAGAGCATCTCCCTCGCCCTGCTGAAGGCCTGCTCGGCCTGGATCAGCGAGGCGCGCGCCTGGGCTTCCCGCGCCAGCGACTCGCTCACACCCGCCCGCGCGAGCGCCACGGAGCCCTCGTACTGCGTCGGATCGATCCGGAGCAGGACCTGGCCCTTCTGCACCCGATCGCCCTCGCGGACGTACAGCCCCGTCACGCGCCCCATGATGTCGGACTGGACGTCCACGGCCAGGCGCGGCTGGATCCACCCGCTGGCGCGGACCATCGACTGAAGATCCCGCCGCTCCACTTGGGCGGTCCGGACTCCGACCGTCTCCTCGCCGCGGGATGCGACGCTGGCGACCGTCGCGCCGGAGATGCTGAACGCCGCGACTGCGCCGATGACCACCTTCGTCCTGCGCTTCATTGCTCTCACTTCAGTTCTGAGGGATCGCGAGGTTCTGACCGACGGCCGCTTCGAGCGCCGCGAGGGCTTCCTGGAAGGCGTACACGGAGAGAAGATACGCCCGGTCCGCGCGCGCCATCACCGTTTCCGCCTCCATCAGTTCCAGAAAGGATGTGGAGCCGACCCGGTACCGCTCGCGGGCGAGGCGGAGCTGGTCCTCCGCGAGCTCCCGGTTGCGGGCTTCCAGACCATGGGCCTGGTGCGCGGCCTCCAGCGTCAGGTAGGCGGTCTCCACGTCGGCGCGGATCCTGAGCTCCTCCGCCCGCAGGCGGTGCCCGGCGTCCTCCGCCTGCGCGGCCGCCGATTCGACCTGGTGCTGCCGGGAGAGGCCCTGGAACACCGGGAGCGTGACCCCGAGACTCATCGACAGGGGCTGGGTTTCGAAATCGAACGGGAACTGCCGGTTCTGCGCGATGATGTCCGCCCTGTCGGCATCCGTGAGCACCAGTTCGCCACACGGCTGCGGGGGCAGCGGCGGGTCCAGTCGACTGAAGATCTCGTTCGTGAAGAGGCACTGCTCCCGGGCCCCGGCCAGGCTCCGCGTGGCCTGGTCGATCAGGTACTGATCGCTCCCGGCCCGGCGCGTATACCCGGACATACCAGCCGACAGCGACACGCTCGGGAAGTACGAGCTCCGCGCCATTCCCACCCCGGCGCGGGCCGACTCGAGCCCCGCCCGGCTGGCCGCGAGCTGCGGGTGCGAGCCGAGGGCCGTGGCTACGAGCGATTCGACCCGCCACGCCGGCTCGAACACCTCCACCGAGGTGGTCAGCTGGATGTCCCGCCCCAGGTCCATACCGATCCGCTGCAGCAGCCGCAGCTTCTCCGTATCGTGCCCCGCGCGGGCGCGCACCAGCTCCACCTCCGCCCGGCCGCGCTCCACCTCCGCCTGCTTGGTCTCGATGATCGTGGCCGACTGCACTGCGTAGCGCGCTTCCGCCAGCGAGAGGTTGATCTGCGCCCGGTCGAGCTCCTTCCGTGCGAGCTCCACCGCGTCCCGTCCCCTCAGCGCCGCCAGGTACTGCCGCGTCACCGCCGTGACCAGCACCTGCTCCGCGGACTCCACGTCGGCGAGCACCGCCTCCCGCGCCGCCTTCTGCTGACCCACACGGTACAGGTCCGTACCGCTCAGGCTCAGCGAAACCCCGGCCGAGAAGTTCGAGAAGTAGTACGCGGGGGTTTCGCCCAGCCCCAGCTCGCCCCCCGTAAACCCGCCGATCAGCGCCTCGCCCCCGCCCTGATAGCTCATGCTCCCGCCGACCGACGCCGACGGCAGAAACGACCCGTAGGCGCTCCGGACCCCCCAGCTCGCGACGTTCTCATCGTTCAGCCGCGCCAGAAACTCCGGATTGTTGCTGCGCGCCAGCGCGATCGCCTCCGCCAGCGTCAGGGTCCCCGGCTCCTGTGCAGGAGCGGCCGAGGGGTAGACCAGAAGGGCGACGGCCAGGGTGCGGGCGAATCTCATGAGCTCTGTACGATCCGGGACATCGAAATCTTGCATGGGAGCATGTACGCCGCACGGGCGCGGCGTGTTTCCCTGGACGGGGGGCGCCGTGCCGGTGTACTGGCGAACTAATACACTAGCGTGGTCCGAGCGTCAAGGCCATTCCCCGGGAGCCACGTCAGGGGAGCGCGGTGCGCTCCGCGACGAAGCTGTCATCGGGGATCTCGAGACGGAGCACCCGGCCCTGCTGATCGACCCAGACCAGGCGCTGCGGCATGCCTGCGGGCTCGACCACGATCCGGCGGGCGGAGACGGGTGATCCCGCGACACGCAGCGTCTCGGAGGCGCCGAGGCTGACGGCAGCGGAGATCTGGCGACTCTGGCGCGGAATGATGATGGGGACGCGACCGCCCTGGACGGCGGCGGCGAGGAAGTAGTACTGGTGGGCGACCCCCTCATCGAGGACCACGGCGCCCTCGCTGGCGATGTACTCACGCATGGTCTCGCCGGCGGTGGAAACGATAGTGGCGCGGAAGCGGCTGCCGGCGGCCTGACCGCGAATGCTTTGCTTCTCGGGGCCGGTGACCTCAATCTGATAGGCGGACGGCCGGAGGGCGGACCCTTCGACCTGGAGGAGAGCGCGGGTCTGCTCGCCGCTGTCGAGGGCGACGCGCCCCTGGGCAACGTGGGTGGCCGCATCTCCCTCACCGCTGCGGCGGATGGCGAAGGTCTCGGTGCCGACGGGAGTTCCGCGGATGGAGAGGCGGAACGACCCCTCGTCGACCACGGTGGTCTGAGCGACCAGCGGGGCGGCCGAGGTGGCGGCGAGTACGAGCAGGCCAGCGGTGCGAGCGAACATGCGTTTCTCCCGTTCGGTGTGCGGGTGAATACCCCCCGGAAGGCGCGGGGTTCTGTGCGGCGACCGGACCGGCCTAAAGAGTATCGGAATCCTCGTCGGGGCGCAGGAAGACTGCGCGCCGAATTCCCTCGAGGATCCGCTGGTAGAGCAGAACGCCTTTCTCGGCGGTGGCGAGGGTCGGGCGACCGACGCAGCCGGAACCGCCCGGCGGCGGGGCCGGCATGCCGCCGCGCATGTAGCGACGGAACTCGTCGGGTGCGAGCTGGAAGTCGCGCGCGCGGTCCATGCGCACGAGGTCGGGGTAGAGGTGCAGCATGAGGGACGTCTCGGCCTCGCCGGCGTGCTCGGCGGTCTCCTGACCGTCGAGCAGGTCGTGGATGGGAACATCCCATACATCCACGACGCGGACGCGGGCGCCGGTGGTCACGAGGGAGGCGAGGGCTTCGAGGTGCGGGTCGTGGCGGTGTGCGGTTACGAGAATGAACTCGGTCACGCCATGACCCTCCCAGGCATCCAGCAGCTCGTTGAGCGCCCGGTGCAGGGTCTTCTGGCCGAGGGACGCGGTCCCGGCGTACGCGCGCTCGGTCTTGACGTTGACGCCGAAGTGGAAGGTGGGGGCGCGGAGCACGCCGAACTCGCGTGAGAGGTCCAGGCAGAAGCGACGGCCGAGGAGGACGTTGCTGCCGAGGGGCAGGTGGGCGCCGTGCTGCTCGAGGGCGCCCACCGGGATCAGAAGCCGGGGGTCGCGGGCGAGGTGCGCGGCGACGTCGATCCAGCTGAGCTCATCGAGAGCGAGAGGCACGGAATCATCGGTCATGGTGTCATCCTGGTGCAGGACCCGGACCTGAGGCGCGCGACCACGCGGCTGCGCGTGGCCGTCGCTTCCGGCTATGGCGGGCTCCTCCTGCTGCTGCTGTGGAGCCGGAGCCTTTCCCCCCTGGCATTGCTCGCGGCGGCGGTGGCGCTCGGGACGTCGCTGTGGCTGTCGCTCCGGGGCGAGCGTGAGGCGCTGCGCCGGACTCCGATCGCCATTGCGCTGGCTCTTCTGGCCCTCGCGCTGGTCTCCGCCACCGCCACGACGATCCGCCTCGAAGCCGCCGCGCGCAACTGGGAGGAGGTGGCGGAGCAGCGACGGGTGGCGCTCGGGGGCCGGCTCGGGAACCGCGTGGAGGGGGCGCTGGCGCGAGCGGATGCCGCCGCCAGGGCCGCCGCGACGGCGGCGGCGCCCGCGCTGTTCGACACGCTGGCGGCGGTGCGTAGCCGGACCCGGGTGGACGCGCTCGTCGTGGTCCGGGGGACGGGGCACCCGGTCGCATGGGCGGGAGACCACCGGGGTCGAATCCCCGACGCGGTGCTGGCGATGGACTCGGGGACGGCGTACCCGGGCGGGCCGATGTTCGGATACCTGTACCGGGTCGTCGGAACCGGCCCTGGCGGCTGGCGGGCGATCGCCGCCGTCCTGTTGCAGGCGGGGCCGCCGCTCCGGGGGCAGACCGGCGCGCTGGCGGAGCGCTTCGAGGCGGTAACGGGGGAGCGGCCGAGGTTCCTGCCGCCGGGGGAGCAGGAGGCGGAGTGGACGCTGAGGTCCGGCGGCGAGGACGTCCTGGACGTCCGGTTCGAGCCGCTCAGTCAGCGGGAGTGGCGGGGGTGGGTGGCGGGGACCGGCCGTCGGCTGGTCTTCTTCCTGGGGCTGGGGGCGCTCGCGCTTCTGGCCGTCACGTGGCTGCGAACGCTGCCGGACCGGAGCGGCCTCGGGGGGCTGCTCCCGATAGGAGCGGTGAGCCTCACGCTGATGGCGGCGCCCCTGGGCCGGACGCTGGGGCTCGAGCGACTGTTCTCACCCGCGCTGTTCGTCCTTCCGATCCCCGGTGATGTCGTGATCGAGGGCGTGATGGTGGTGCTGCTTCCTCTGGCGGCGCTGGTCTCCACGCTGCGACCGAAGGTGGTCCACACGCGGGAGCTGTGGCTGCGTCTGGCGATCGGGGGAGCGCTGGTGGGGGGCGGCTTCGCGATCCTGAGCGACATCGTCGCGGGCAGTGCGGGCGCGCCGCTGCTAACCGGCGGCGGTTACCTGTGGTACGTGCTCCAGCCGACGGCCGTGGTGCTGCTCACGATCCTGGCGGTAGTGCTGACGCCCCGGAGCGCGGCGGAAGAGGACGGGCGGCAGCGGGTCCTGTTCGGCGTGGCCGCCGCCACCCTGTCGCTGGCGCTGGCGCTGGGCCTCGCCGGGACGTGGCGCCCGGGTGCGCCCGTGCCGACGCTCCTGCTGATGGCGTGGTCGATCCCGTTCGTGCTGGGGGCCCGGGCGGTGGCGGGGTACCACGGCCGGGCCGACCGGCTGATCCGTTGGCTCGCAGCGGGGTGGCTCGCCTCGACGGCGGTGATCCCGCACCTGTGGCTGACGAGCCAGGAGGCGCGGCTCAGGACGGCGGAATCGGAAGTGGAGTCCTTCGGCGTCCGTGGCGACCCGTACCTGAGCTATCTGCTGGTGCGCTTCGCGGAGGAGCTGACCGGTGCGGCGGCGCGGGGCGAGCAGGGGGTCGAGCTGCTCTACGACGCGTGGGTGTCGAGCGGACTGGCCGGGGAGCCGTACCCGCTGGAGCTGGCGGCGTGGGACTCGGCCGTGACCCGCGTCGCGCACCTGCCCCTGGGGGTGCGGGTGGAGGCCGATGGCATCGCGGGGGCCGATCTCCGGAGCACGGCGCTGCGGGCCGCATCCACCGGGGTGGTGACGAACGAGCCCGCGGAGGGTGGCGGGATCAGTCGCCTCCTGGCGGTTCCGCTGGCGGACGGCGGGGTGGTGACGGTGGCGGTGGCGCCGCGGGTGAGCCTGCGCCCGACATCCGCGCTCGCGGCGTTCGTGGAGGGCGAGCCGCAACAGGAAGCCGCCCTGGAGCTGATCCCCACGCCCGCCAGCGGCGCGTTGCGGGAGGGGGAGGTGCGGTGGCAGAAGACCGAGGCGGGCTGGCGCAGCGAAACGCTGCTCCGGGACGGTCGCGACCTCTATCACGCGCACCTGTCGCTGAGAATGCCCGCGCCGGGGGTGCGCCTCGCGCGGGGCATGCTGCTGGTGGCCGGCAACCTCCTGCTTCTCACGCTGCTGTGGCTGCTGGGTCGCCTGGCGCGGGGGGACCCGCCGACTCCCCCGGGCGGATGGACCGGGTGGCTCGCGGGATTCCGCGCACGGCTGATCGCTTCCCTCTTCGCCTTCTTCCTGATGCCCACGGCGGTCTTCGGGTGGGCGGCGTACCAGGCGCTGGCAGAGGAGGTGACGCGAGCGGCGCGTCAGGTCGCGGAGCGGGCGGTGCTCCAGGCGGGCTCCGTGCTCCCGCAGCTGGGCCTGGACGAGGCGGCGAGACGGATCGGCGAGGATCTGCTCTACTACGAAGGCGGCGCGCTGGCCTCCTCGTCCTTCCCCGAAGCGGTGGAGCTAGGGCTGTACCGGGCGTGGCTGCCGGCGGGATTGTACCGGCAGCTGCGGGCGGGCGAGGCGCTGGACGCCACGGAGATGGGTGAGCTGGCGGGCCGCTCCTATCTCGTGGCGTACCGCCGCCTGCAGAGCAGCCGGGAGACGGTGGCGGTCCCGGTGTGGCTCGCCGCCCGGGACGTGGCGATCCGCCAGCGGGAGTTCGCCCACCTGGTCCTCTTCGGGGCGCTGGTGGGCGCGGTGCTCTCGCTGACCCTCTCCGTGGCGGTGGGCCGGGCGCTCGCCCGGCCGATCGGCGAGCTGAGGCGGGCGGCGTCGGCGGTGGGACGGGGCCATCTCCGGGTGCGGTTGCCGGAGCATCGGCCGGACGAGTTCGGCGAGCTGTTCGCGTCGTTCAACCAGATGACACGGCGGCTTCACCTGGCGCGGACCCAGGAGCTGCAAACGGCCCGGATTCTCGCGTGGGGCGAGATGGCGCGTCAGGTGGCGCACGAGATCAAGAACCCGCTGACGCCGATCAAGCTCTCGGTGCAGCACCTGCGGCGGGCGTACCACGACGGGCACGCGGACTTCGAGCCGATCCTGGATTCCAGCGTGGACCAGATCCTGGTGGAGATCGAGCGGTTGACGGAGATCGCGCGGGCGTTCTCCCGCTACGGCGCTCCGGAGGAGATGGCCGGCGGGACCGAAGGGGTGGACCTGCGGGCGGTCGCCCGGGACGTGATCACGCTCTACAGCGCCCCTGACCGGGAGATCTCCTACGCCCTTCGCGTGGAGTGCGCGGACTGCCGCGGCCGGGCCAGGGTATCGGAGCTCCGGGAGGTGCTGGTGAACCTCCTGGAGAACGCCCGTGCCGCGGTCGGCGACGCGGGGCGGGTGGAGCTCGTGGTGAGGGAGGAGGGAGAGCGTCTCACGCTGGAAGTGCGTGATGATGGAGAGGGGATCCCTCCCGACCAGCTCCCCCGGATCTTCGATCCCCACTTCTCGACGCGCTCGTCGGGCACCGGTCTCGGCCTCGCCATCGTGCGCCGGCTGGTGGAGAGCTGGGGTGGCGAGGTGGAGGCGGAGAGCGCGCTCGGCGAGGGGACGACCATGCGGCTCCTGCTCCTTAAAGAAGGGGCGCCGGACCCCGCGGGGGAGCCCGGCGCCGACGGGGAAACACGCGATCGAATCTAGCGGAGCCGGAAGCTCCGAACGCCGACGTTCCCGGTGGCGACGCTCCGGATGCGCACGACGACCACGTCGCCGGTTTCCACCTCCGCGAGCGCCCGCTCCAGGTCCCGCACCGTCCGGACCCGCTGCCGGTTGAACTCGAGGATCACGTCCCCGCGCTGGAGGACCCGGAACGCCGGGCCGAACTGGCTGACGTCCATGACGACCACGCCTTCGACCCCGGTCTCGAGGTCGAGCTCCCGTCGGATGTTGGGGGTGATGTTCGAGACGGTGAACCCGAGCGCCTGCTCGGCGGTGGGCGAGGCGGCCGCCACGCGTCTGGGCCGTTCGGGTCTGTCGAACTCACCGAGCTCGACCGGGACCTGAATGCGGCGGCCATCCCGGGTGATGCCGAGCGTCACCTGGTCGCCGGGCTCGCGACGGGCGAGGAGCGTCGTCAGATCGCCGCTGCTCTCGACGGTCTGCCCATCCACGGAGACCACGATGTCCTCCGGCTGGAGCCCGGCCTCCGCCGCCGGGCCATCGGGCGTGACCTCGCTCACATACGCGCCGGCAATGCGGCTCAGCCGATAGAGCTCGGCCTGCGCCTCGCCCACGTCCGAGATGACCACGCCGATGCGCGGTCGCCGGACGAAGCCGTACTCGATGAGGTCACGGGCGGCCCGCACGGCGATCGCCGCGGGGACGGCGAATCCGTTCCCGGCGTACGTGCCGGTGGGCGAATAGATCGCGGTGTTGATCCCGACCACGCGACCGAACAGGTCGACCAGCGGCCCGCCCGAGTTCCCCCGGTTGATGGCGGCGTCCGTCTGGATGAAGGCTTCGAGGGGAATGTCTCCCTCGATGATTCCGAGACTGCGGCCCTTCGCGCTGACGATGCCGGCGGTGACGGTAAAGCCGAGCGACAGCGGATTCCCGAGGGCCAGCACCCAGTCGCCGACCTGGACGCGATCGGAGTTGCCGATCTCCAGGGGCGTGAAGCTCTCCCCGTTCCGGGGCTCGATCCGGACGACGGCGATGTCGGTGTTCGGATCACGCCCCACCACGCGTGCGCCGGGATAGACGCGCCCGTCGGGGAACCGGACGTCGATCTCGGTCGCGTCCGCCACGACGTGGTTGTTCGTGATGATGTAGCCGTCCTCGCTGAAGACGAACCCGGAGCCCATGCCCGTCTGAGGTACGTCCTGTCCCGGCGGCTGGAACGGGAACGGGAAGGGCGAGCGTGGCTGCTGGGCCTGCGTCGGACGGGCGGTGACGTTGATGGTCACGACGCTCGGGAGAGCCCGCGCGGCCGCCGCGCGGAACGTGCCCGAGAGCGCCGCCGCGATCCCGGTGTCGACGACCGCCGGCACCTCGCCGAGCCGCTTCCGAACCTCTTCCTCCGAAGCCCGCTCCTGGGCGAACGCGTCGCCGCGCCCGCACCCACCGAGAAGGATCATCGACGCAATGAGCGCGCGCCGAACCGCCGTTCCGTACCAGTCCATCCGAACCTCCGTCCTCGATCGCTCCGTTTACCGGATCCGCCGCACGCGACGTGCCGCCCACATCCGGCGCCCGGTCCCGTGCACTGGTTCGCCTTTGCCGGGCGTTTTGTTCCGGCGTCCGTGCAAGGCCCTCCGCCGGATTCGATGTTCGTCGACCGCCCGGACGTTGCCCCAACGAACGGAGTTCGGGCCGCGTCTATGGGGGCGGAGAGGATGGGCGGGAGCGGGCTCGCTGTCCGCGTCGTACACACCGGAAGGCCAGGGATGAGCAGAGCTTCAACATACATGGTCGCGGGGGCGCTGCTGGCGGGGGCCGGGCCCTCCGTCGGGCAGGAGATGACGGGGCCGGAGCCGGTTGATACCGTGACCATCGAGGAGGCGGTGGCGCGGGCGCTCGAGGCGAGCCCGCAGATCGTGCAGGCGGAGACGGGGGTGGGAACGTCCGAGTTCGCGACCCGACAGGCCTACGCGTCGTTTCTACCGGGCCTTTCGCTGTCCACGGGTGCGTCTCTGTCCAGCTCCGAGCGGTTCGATCCGACGACGGGACTCCAGCTGAGCGGTCAGAGCGACAGCTACAACGCCGGGCTCTCCGCCAGCATGGATCTGTTCAGCGGCGGCAGGAACCTGGCGGCCGTGCGCAGCGCGCGGGCCACGGTGCTGGCCGCGGAGGCCACGCTGGTGACGAGGCGCTTCGCGGTGGCGCTGGAAGCGAAGCGAGCGTTCTTCGCGGTCCTGAGAGCCGAGGAGCTCATCGCGCTGAACCAGGAGCGGATCGCGCAGGCAGGTGAGCAGCTGGCCGCGGCGGAGCGTCGACTGCAGGCCGGCCGCGCTACGCGATCCGACGTGCTGAGGGCCCGGCTCCAGGTGTCGAACGCGCGCCAGGGGCTGCTGAATGCGGAGACGCAGCGCCGGACGGCCATGTACGCGCTGGGCCGGGCGGTGGGAACGGAGGGGCCGGTGACGGCCGCACCCCCGGAGTCGCTGGAGCCGGAGCCGCTGGCGCTGTCGCTCGAGGCGATGCGCGCGCTCGTGTTGAGCGAGGCGCCGTCGGTGATCTCCACGGAGGCGAGCCTGGGGGTTGCGGAGGCGGGGCTGTCGCAGGCGCGCGCGCAGTATTTCCCCTCCGTCGGGCTGAGCGGGGGGTACAACTGGTCGAACCGCGAGTTCGGCCTGGACGACGGCAGCACGAGCTGGAGCACGCGCCTGAACCTCTCCTACCCGATCTTCAACGGGCTGCAGCGGGAGGCGGGCGTGGATCGGGCTCACGCCCAGGTGACGGTAGCAGAGGCGCAGGCGGCGGAGGCGAGGCGCACGGTGCTGGCGGAGCTGGAGCGGCTGGTGGCGGAGCTGGAGCTGGCGGCGCTGGAGCTGGAGATCCTGCAGGAGTCGGTGGCGGTGGCGGAGGAAGACTACCGTGTGCAGCGGGAGCGCTATCAGCTGGGCGCGGCGACGATCCTCGAGCTGGTTTCTTCACAGATCGCGCTGCTGCAGGCGGAGAACGACCTGATCAACGCACGATACGACTATCAGATCGCCCGGGCGGCGCTGGAGTCGCTCCTGGGTCGGGAACTGTGATGACGCGGAACCCGGGAATCATGGGGAGGGACGACGTGGCCGAACGGCGGGCGAAGGTGTGGCGGGGAGCGCTGCTGGTGCTGGCCGCCGTCTCCGTGGCGGCGTGCTCGGACTCACGGGCGTCCGGTGCCGACGGGGACGGCAGCGAGGAGCTCGCGGTGGTGGAGCGCGGCGACCTGGAGATCGCGGTGGAGGCGTCGGGCTCCGTGGAGCCGATCCTGATCATCGAAGTGAAATCGAAGGCGTCGGGCGAGATCACCGCCCTGCACGTGGAGACCGGGGACCAGGTGGAGCGCGGGGCGCTGCTGGCCACGGTGGATCCGCGAGACGTCCGCAACACGCTGGCGCAGGCCGAAGCCGACCTGCAGGTCGCCCAGGCGCGGCTCCAGATCTCCGAGTCTCAGCAGGAGCGCGCCGCCGAGCTCCGGGAAGCGAACGTGGTGACGCAGCAGGAGCTGGAGCAGTCGGTGCTCGACGCGGCGAACGCGCGGGCTCAGCTCATCAAGGCCCGGGTGAACCTGGAGCTGGCGCGCGAGAAGATGGGGGATGTCACGATCCGCGCGCCGATCACCGGAACGGTGATCCAGAAGACCGTAGAGGCCGGTCAGATCATCGCCTCGGCCAGCGGCAACGTCTCGGGCGGAACGACGCTGCTGCTGATGGCCAACCTGGCGGAGATGCAGGTCAGGACGCTGGTCGACGAGACGGATATCGGCAAGGTGAGGGCGGGCCAGGTCGCCGGGGTCCAGGTCGAAGCCTACCCGGGGCGCACCTTCGCGGGGTCCGTGTACAAGATCGAGCCACAGGCGGTGGTGGAGCAGAACGTGACAATGTTCCCGGTGCTGGTCCGGCTGGACAACCGCGACGGTCTGCTGAAGCCGAACATGAACGCCGAGGTCCAGGTCGAGGTGGCCAGCCGGCCGGGCGTGCTGCTGGTGCCGAACGCGGCGGTGGTGAGCATGCAGGACGCGGCCGCCGCGGCCCAGATGTTCGGGATGGACGCCGAGACGATGCGCGAGCGGATGCGCGCCGGGCGCCCGCAGGCGCGGGACGCCGCCGCCTCGAGCGAGGGGGCGGACAGCACCGGCCCGGCCGCGGACTCGAGGCGTTCCGGAGTGGCCGCCGCGGGGCCGATGGACTGCGCGACCCTGATGGCGCGGGCGAGGACGGGGGATCGGGCGTCGCTGTCGGAGACCGAACGGACGCAGCTCCGCACGTGCTTTCAGCAGGGGGGCGGGCCGGGTCGTCGGCCGAGCGGGGCGCGCGGGTCGACCGGGGACACGCGCCCGGCGGTGGTGTTCGTGCAGGGGGTCACGGGTCCGGAGCCGCGGATGGTGACGCTGGGTCTGAACGACTGGGACCGGACGGAAGTGGTGAGCGGGCTCGAGGAGGGGGACAGGGTGGTGCTGATGTCGGTGGCGCGGCTTCGCCAGCAGCAGGAGGAGCTCATGAACCGGATCCGGGAGCGGAGCAGTCCGATCCCGGGCGGCGGAGGCCGCCGTGGCGGGTAGACAGCGGTCGGCCATGCTCCTCGGCGAGATCCTGAAAGTGGCGGTGGAGTCGATCCGCGTGAACAAGCTCCGCTCCTTCCTGACCATGCTGGGGATCATTATCGGGATCGCGGCCGTGATCGCGATGGTCGCGCTGGGGGAGGGCGCGCAGCGCGCCGTGCAGGACCGGATCGCCGGGCTCGGCGCGAACGTGCTGACGGTCCGGCCCGGCCAGAACTTCTTCGGCGGAGTCGACCGTGGCTCGGCGCGTCTGACGACGAAGGACGCCGAGGCGATCGTCGCGGGCACGCGCTCGGTGCGGGCCGTGGCGCCGGAGATGGAGCGGCGCCAGCAGGTGGAGTTCGGGCGCGGGAACGCGAATCTCTCGGTGGTGGGGTCCTGGCCGACGTACTTCGACATCCAGAACATGGAGCTGACCGCCGGACGCGTGTTCACGCCGGGCGAGGAGCGGGGCCGCCGCCGGCTGGTGGTGGTCGGGTCGGCGGTGGCCGAGCGGCTGGGGACCACGCCGGCGGCGCTGCTCGGGCAGACGGTGCTGATCCGCGGAATACCCTTCGAAGTGATCGGCCTCCTGGAAGAGAAGGGGTCGCAGGGCTGGGACAACCCGGACGAGCGGCTGTACATCCCGCTCTCGACCGCCCAGTTCCGCGTGTTCGGGACGGAATGGCTGCGCTCGATCAACGTGCAGGCGATCAGCGCGGACGGGATGGACGCGTCGATCGCGGAGATCGACCGTGTGCTGCGGCGGGAGCATCGGCTCGCGCCGGGTGAGCCGAGCGACTTCAACGTGCGCAACCAGGCGACGCTGATGGCCACGTTCCAAGAGACCACCCAGACCTTCACGTTCCTGCTTGCGGGGATCGCGCTGATCTCGCTGCTGGTCGGCGGCATCGGGATCATGAACATCATGCTCGTGTCGGTGACGGAGCGGACGCGGGAGATCGGGGTCCGGAAGGCGCTCGGCGCCCGGCGCCGGCACATCCTGCTCCAGTTCCTCATCGAGTCGCTGGTGCTGTGCATCGCCGGCGGGGGGGTCGGGGTGGCGGCGGGATGGGGCGGCGCGCACCTGCTCCAGCGGCTGGCGGGGTGGGAGACCGTCGTGGCGCCCGAGGCGGTGGCGCTGGCCTTCCTCTTCTCGGCGTTCGTGGGCGTGTTCTTCGGCCTGTGGCCAGCCCGGCGGGCGGCCAGCCTGGACCCGATCGAATCGCTGCGGTACGAGTAGAGCCGACGTCGCATTCTACCGCACGGCGCAGGGATGGGCCGCCTCGAGTCGGGGTGGCCCATTCGTTTGCCACGCAGGCCCTCTCTTTGCGTTCAGGAGGCGTCGTGAGTGGAGAACTGGTGGAGGACATCGAGGAGCTGGCGAGCGACGCGGGGGCGTCAGCCGTCGCGGTGGCGGCGCACGACCTGATGGATGGGCGCAGCCTGGAGCTGCACGCCGATCGGTGGTTCCACGCAGCCAGCACGATCAAGGTGGCCGTGCTGCTGGCGCTCTACGACGCCATCGAACGGGGTGAGCTGCCGGAGGATGCGCGAGTCCACGTACGGAACCAGTTCACGAGCCTGGCGGACAGCCGGTACTACCGGGTGGACGCGTCGCGGGACGGGAACGAGGTCGTGTACGGGTATGTGGGGCGGACAATGCGCATCCGCGACCTGGCGCACCACATGATCGTGACGAGCAGCAACCTGGCGACGAACGTGCTGGTCGAGCTGCTGGGACCGGAGGCGATCCGGGCCTCGCTGGCGCGCCAGGGCGTGGAAGGGGTGGAGTTCCGCCGCGGGGTGGAGGATGACCGGGCGTGGGAGGCGGGAATCAACAACCGCGTCACGGCCGCCGGGCTTACGGAGCTGCTGAGGCAGGTGGCGGAGGGGACCGCGGTGTCGGAGTCGGCCTCTTCGGAGATGCTGGAGGTCCTCCTCGACCAGCGGTTCGTCAGCGGGATTCCCGCCGGGCTGCCGGAGGGGACGCGGGTGGCGAACAAGACGGGCGAGATCTCGACCGTGGTCCACGACGCGGGAGTGGTCTACCTGCCCGATCGCGACCCGTACGTGCTCGCGGTGCTGACGGAATGGAACGAGGACGGAGATACGAGCCGGCGGCGGAAGCTGATCGCCGACATCTCGAAGCTGGTGCTGGAGCGATTCGTGGAGCGGAAGGATGGCTGACGGCGTGCGGGGGCTGAAGGTCGTCGACGGCCTGGAGCTCCCCCGGCCGTACCGGGAGGCGCTGCGTCCCGGTGAGCTCGTGCGGGACGCGGCCGGTCGGACGGTACAGCTGCCACGCTACTTCTACGAGGTCGCGAGCTGGGAGAAGGCGCTGGAGACCGAGCTGTCGCCGCATTTCGGCGCGTTCGAGTTCCTGGACATCGACCTGCGGGAGGCGGAGCCGCTGCGCGCGTTTCCACGCTACCTCCCGTGCGCCGTGGTGCCGTTCGCCGCGGTTCTCGAGCGGTTCAGGGATGCGGTGGGCGGGCCGGTGCGGATCGCGGCGAACGGGGGGTACCGCTCGCCGTCGCACGCGCTGTCGCAGGACACGTCTCCGCACCTGTGGGGAGCGGCGGCGGACATCTACCGGATCGGCGGCGAGTACCTGGAAGGTGCGGACCGGATCCGGCGGTACGCGGAGCTGGCGCAGCGCACCGTTCCGGGAGTGTGGGTGCGGCCGGTCGGGGACGGGGTTGGTGGGGCGTTCGATCACCTGCATCTGGACCTGGGATATGTGACGCTGGTCCCGAGGGCCAAGCGGCTGAAGGAGCCCGAATGATGAAGAAGTACGAGAGACGGCGGCCGGCGAGCGAACCGGAGCGGGGCGCGATCGGCCTGGAGGCCGAGTTCGTATGCGTGGTGGACGGAGAGCCCGTGGACCCGGTGCAGGTGTTCGGGGATCCGCGCGCGTTCCTGGGGGAAGGTGCGCTGCACCGGGTGGGTACCTCCTACCATCTCCCGACCGGAGGGGCGGTCTACTTCGACACGGGCGTCATCGAGGTGGTTACGCCGGTGATCGAGATGGGGCCGGAGTGCCCCTCGCAGGCCGTCCGATCGCTGTGGGAGGGCGTCTGCATGGTGCGCGAGCGCCTGGACGAGTGGAGCCGCCGCGAGGGCCGCGAGGCCCGGCTGGTCGGATTCAGCGCCCACTACAACGTCTCCCACCCGGATCTGCGCGATGGAGAGCGGATCAACATCATCGGCCGGGTGCTCACGGACATGCTCGCGTTTCCGGTGATGCTGTTCGCGGCCAATCGTCGGTCGACGGGCATCGGGGTCCGTCCACGGCCGGGTCGGGTGGAAGTCACGGCGGACTTCACGCCCGACCCGGCCCTGATGACCGCGGCCACGGCCATTATCGTCGCGGCGGTCCTCGAGGTCACGAGCTGGGAGACGCCGGGGCGTGCGGCGCTGGAGGAGCGCGGCTATCCCGTGGTCGCGGATTTCGAGCCGGTTCCGCACACGTCCCGAAAAGGGTGGCTCGCCCGCTACTCGTGCTATGACCCCGACCCGTTCCGAAGCCCCCCGGACGCTCCCCTGTGGCGAACGACGAAGGGAGAACGGGTGTCGGTGCGTGGCGCGACGCGCCGGGTGGTGACGCGGCTGTCGCCGGTGCTGCGGCGGATAGCGGGAGACGGAACACGTCGCATGATCGGCCTGGTGCTCGTGCGGCGGCTTCCATCCCTGCTGGACCTCCCGGACCGGCCGGAAGCGTACGAGGACGTGGGGCGGCTGTGCGTCTGGCGCGAGCCGGACCCGCGGCGTCCGCTGGACCGGTCGGCGTACGAGCAGGTGATGCGGGACGCCATGGCCGGCCGGCCGATCCACGTGGATGGGCACGAATACCGGCCGGTGGGGACCAGCGGGTGGACACACGTACGGTATCGAACGGACGCGGGGCGGCTGCGGACCTTCTCGGTGGACGAGCTGGTGCGTCTGCGGGAGTGAGCCGAGAGGGCGGCGGCGGCCTCGCGGGATCGTCCCGACGCGCCATGGCAGCGCCCCGTTTCGAGGTGCACCCTGTCGTCATGCTCGCGACGATCCTGAGTGGTGCCGTGCTGGGGGTGGAAGGCTACGCGGTCCGGGTGGAGGTGGACCTGGCGCGGGGCCTCCCCTCGATGAGCGTGGTGGGACTCCCCCAGGGCGCGGTTCGTGAGGGGCGGGAGCGGGTGACCGCAGCGCTGACGAACAGCGGCTATCCCGTCCCGCCCCGCCGCATCACGATCAATCTGGCTCCCGCGGACATCCCGAAGAACGGCAGCGCCTTCGACCTGCCCATCGCGCTGGGTCTGCTCGCGGCGGACGGGCGGCTTCCGGCGCGGGGGCTCGACGACCTATGCTGCATCGGAGAGCTCGGGCTGGACGGCGCGCTCCGGCCGGTGCACGGATCCCTCGCGGTGGCGCTGCACTGTCGTGACGCGGGGATCGCCCGCCTGGTCCTCCCGGCGCCGAACACGGCGGAGGCATCGGTAGTGGAGGGAATCGGCGTCGTGGGCGCGGCGAGCCTGACGGACGTCGTCGACTACCTCGCGGGGCGGCGGGACCTCCCGTCCGCGGCGCCCCGGACCGCGGAGACGGCTTCTCGCCACGTCCAGGACTTCGAGGACGTGCGCGGGCAGGGGGTGGCCCGGCGGGCGCTGGAGATCGCCGCGGCGGGCGGGCACAACGCGCTCCTGCTCGGACCGCCCGGGTCCGGCAAGTCGATGATGGCGCGCCGGATCCCGTCCATCCTTCCGCCCCTGACCGCCGAGGAGGCGGTGGAGGCGACGGTGGTGCACTCGGTGGCGGGCCGGCTGCCTGCCGGGATCGGGCTGCTACGCTCACGCGTCTTCCGCGCCCCGCACCACTCCATCTCGGACGCCGGGCTGATCGGCGGCGGCGGGATCCCGCGCCCGGGCGAGGCGTCGCTGGCGCACCACGGCGTCCTGTTCCTGGATGAGCTTCCCGAGTTCCGGCGCTCGGCGCTGGAAGCGCTCCGGCAGCCGCTGGAGGACGGTGAGATCCACCTGGGGAGGGCTCGGGCGGCGGTCCGGCTCCCCGCCCGGTTCATGCTGGTGGCGGCCATGAACCCCTGCCCGTGCGGTCATTACGGCACCGACGCGTGCACCTGCTCGGTGGAGCGGGTCCGGCGCTACCGCGCGCGGATCTCCGGTCCGCTGCTGGACAGGATCGACGTGCAGCTCCAGGTGGCGCCGACGCGATCCACGGAGCTGACCGGGCGCCGTCCCGGCGAGGCGAGCGCGCGGATCAGGGATCGGGTGACCGCCGCGCGTGAGCGCCAACTGGAGCGGTACCGGGAGCGGGGGGTCTTCTGCAACGCCCAGCTCGATCCCCGGCTGACGCGCGTGCATTGCGCGCCCGATGAGCCCGGAGCCGCGATCCTCGAAGCGGCCATTCAGCGCCTCGGGCTCTCCGGCCGGGGATTCCACCGGATCCTGCGGGTCGCCCGCACGATCGCCGACCTTTCGGGGTCCGAGCGGGTGGAGGCCGGACATGTGGCCGAGGCGATCCAGTACCGCGCCCTGGATCGGCGACCGGTGGCGCCGGCCTGATGTCCGCGGAAGAGCTTCAGGGGGCGGGCGAGAAGTCCGCACGGATGGTGTACGGACCCTCGTCCATGGAGGGCCAGCCGCTGGCGCCGACGCGGTAGCAGCCCGGCTCCACCTCCGCGCTCAGCCGCGCGACGCGGAGCAGCGGTCCGAGCCCGGTGGCGTCATGGGCGTGGGCGTGGGGCGGTCCCAGCCCCTCGCGCCAGAGATACAGGAACGGGTCGACGCCGGCACGGCCCTCCTCGCCGACATCGCTGGGAACCTCCGCCGCCATCTCGATGGTGAGCGTGCCCGTCGCGACGGGGCGGACGCTGTAGTAGTCGATGAAGGAGCCGTCGAACGAAGCGTCGCCGGGCCCGAGGCTCGTCCGACCGGGGTCGTGGGTGACCCCGAACGCGAGGACGTCCGCCTCCGTACACGCCGGATCGGGATCAGTGGGATCGCGGTCGCAGGCGAGGCACAGGATCAGCCCGGCGAGGACAGGCAGGAGCCTGCGCCGGGCGGTGGCAGCGTCGCGTTCCGCGTTCAAGCGTGATCCATTCCGGGCGTGACGGGGAGAGCAGGAGGATGGGTAGCGGGGTGCGGGTCCGGGGTCAAGCGCATGAGGCGCAAAGGCTTGTCGCGGCCCGGGTGATGCAATAGCTTCGCGGCCGGGCGCGGGACGGGGACTGTCACGTAGAGACCGAGGCGGACCGGGTGGCGGCAGAAGGACTGCGGGCGAAGCGTGAGGAGCTGGACGCGATCCTCCGGTCGTGCGAGTCGGTTTGCGTCGGCTACTCGGGCGGGGTCGACTCCGTTTACCTGGCCAAGGCGGCGCTGGACGTCCTGGGTGCCGACCGGGTCCTGGCGGTCACGGGGCGATCCGCCTCCTACCCGGGGGTCCAGCACCGGATGGCCGTGGATTGCGTCGAGCGTTTCGGAATCCCCCACCTGGAGGTGGAGACGGACGAGCTCTCGGACCCGAACTACGCGGCCAACCCGACGAACCGCTGCTATTACTGCAAGACCGAGCTCTGGTCCCGGCTCGGCGAGGTGGCCCGGGCGAACGGGCTCCGGACCGTGGTGGACGGCTCGAACGCGGATGACGCGGCGGACCACCGTCCGGGTGCGGTGGCGGCGCGTGAGCACGCGGTCCGGTCGCCCCTCCAGGAGGCGGGGCTCGGGAAGGCGGAGATCCGGGCGCTCTCGCGCGAGCTCGGCCTCCCGACGTGGGACCAGCCGGCATCGCCGTGTCTCGCCAGCCGGCTTCGCTACGGGCTGGCGGTGACGCCGGAGCGGCTCCGACAGGTGGAAGAGGCGGAGACGGCGCTTCGGCGCCTCGGCCTGCGGGAGTTCCGGGTGCGCCACCACGGCGAGGTCGCGCGGATCGAGGTCTCGCCCGCGGAGATGCCGCGGGCCGTGGCCGGTGTCGCCGAGGTCGTCCCGACGCTTCTCTCGCTCGGCTTCGCGGGAGTCGTCCTCGACGTCGAGGGGTATCGCAGGGGTGCGCTGAACGAAGGGCTCGTCACCCTGGAGGCCGGGTGAGCGGCGGAATCCACGCGGACCGCGAGGCACGGGCGCGGGCGCTCCTGGAGGCGGAGGGGCTGCCGCCACGGGTACGGTCGCTCGGGATGGACGGCGAGATCGCGGCGGTGTCGGCGCCGCTGTCCGCGATGGAAGCTCTGCGGGCCGCGGCCCCGGGGCTCCGATCGCTGGGATACCGCTACGTGGCTCTGGACCTGGCGGACGGGGCGCAATCAACAGGGGAATGAGATGAGACTTTTCGTCGCCGTGAACTTCACGGCCAAGGACCGCCAGCGGATGCATCGCGCCGCACGCAAGCTGCGCGAGGCGGAGCTGCCGATCCGGTGGGAAGAGGTGGACCAGCTCCATCTCACGCTCAAGTTCCTGGGTGAGGTGCGGCCGGAGACCGGGGAACGAGTGAGGGAGGCGGTCGCGCGTGTAGCGGAGAAGACGCCCCCGTTCACGTTGCGGATGCAGGGCGCGGGCGCGTTCCCGACGCTCCGGCGGCCGCGGGTCATCTGGCTGGGCGCGGAAGCATCGCCGGAGCTGCGCTGCCTGAAGCACGACCTGGAATGGGAGCTGGCGCCGCTCGGCTTCGAGCGGGAAGTGCGGGCGTTTCACCCCCACGTCACATTGGGGCGGGCGCAGAAGGAGGCGCGGGCGGGCGACTTCCGCGACTTCGAGGAGCTCGTGGCGGGGCTCTCCTTCAAGGCCGAGATACCGGTGCGGACGGTGGACCTCATGGAGAGCCACCTCTCGAGGCGCGGCGCACGGTACGACCGGTGGATGGCGGCGAAGCTCGGGCAGCCAGCGATCGACATCCTGGCGCGGGCCGCGAGCTGAGGATGGCGCGCCCGGTTCGCGGCTGCGTCGGACGGGTTCTGGTGCTGGCGCTGCTGCTGGTCGGCGCCGCGGTCGTGTGGCTCAATCGGGGCGCCATCGAGGACGCCTGGGACCGGCTGCGTGGCAATGAGACCGAGGTCTCGCCCGAGATCGCGGCACGCGCGGACGAGAAGCTCGCCTCTCTCGGCACCGTCGATGGCCCTACGCAGGTGGGGCTGACCGAATCCGAGCTCCAGAGCCTGGTCGAGTATCGCTGGTCGGGGTTCCTGCCACCGGACGTGGTCGGCCCCAAGGTGGAGCTGTCCGACGGCCGTGTCTCGCTGGAAGGGAGCGTGGCCACCGCGCGGTTCGGACAGATCGCCGAGCTCCGCGACATCATCGCCTTCCTTCCGGACACCGCATCCCTTCGCGCGGTGGGCCAGTTCGTCCCTCTGAATCAGGGGCACGTCGCGCTGGAGGTCCACGAGCTCGGCGCGGCGAGCATACCGGTGCCGAAGCAGCTCATCCCCACGATCCTGAGCCGCTTCCGCGGATCGTCGGCCCCGGGTCTGGCCCCCAACGCGCTGTCGGTGCCGCTCCCTCCCGGAATCAGCAACATGTTCGTGAGCGGCGACTCGCTCGTCTTCGTCGCCAGCCGGACACCCGGGGAATAGGTCGTGGCCCGGATCCTGGTGGTCGATGACGAGGAGGGGATCCGGCACGTCCTCCGCCAGGTGCTGGAGTACGAGGGCCATACGGTAGCAACCGCGCAGGGCGGGGGCGAGGCGCTGACCTCGTACGAGGAGCAGCGGCCGGACCTGACCTTCCTGGACGTGAAGATGGCGCGCATGGACGGGCTCGAGGTCCTCGGGCGGATCCGGGAAAAGGACCCGGAAGCGCTGGTGGTCATGATCAGCGGCCACGGCTCGATCGAAACGGCCGTGGAGGCGACGCGGCGTGGCGCATACGACTTCCTCGAGAAGCCGCTCGACACGGATCGGATCCTGGTCACCATCCGGAACGCGCTTCAGGCGCGGGGGCTGGCGAGCGAGGTCGCGCGGCTGCGGGACGAGGTGGAGAGCCGCTACGAGATGGTGGGCCGGAGCTTCGCGATCCGCACCGTGCTGGAGCGGATCGAGAAGGTGGGTCCGACGGACGCCCGGGTGCTGATCACGGGGGAGAACGGGAGCGGGAAGGAGCTCGTCGCGCGGGCGCTGCACCGGGTCTCACCGCGGTCGGAGGAGCCGTTCGTCGAGGTGAACTGCGCAGCGATCCCCGCCGAGCTGATCGAGAGCGAGCTCTTCGGTCACATGAAGGGGGCGTTCACGGGCGCCCACGCGGACCGTATCGGGAAATTCGAGCAGGCGGACGGCGGGACGCTGTTCCTCGACGAGATCGGGGACATGAGCCTGTCGGCGCAGGCGAAGGTGCTGCGGGCGCTCCAGGAGGGGCTGATCACGCGCGTGGGGGGAGACCGGGCGATCCGGGTGGACGTGCGGGTGATCGCCGCGACGAACAAGGACCTGGAGAAGGAGATCGCGGCCGGCCGCTTCCGGGAAGACCTGTTCTTCCGGCTGAACGTGGTTCCGATCAACGTGCCGGCGCTGCGGGAGCGGCGTGAGGACATCCCGATGCTGGTGCGGCACTTCACGGAGCGGGCGATCGACGAGCAGCGCCTGCCGCCGAAGCGACTGACGGCGGAGGCGGTGGACCGGCTGACGCGCATGGAGTGGCCGGGGAACGTCCGTGAGCTGAAGAACACGGTGGAGCGGCTGCTGATCCTGTCGCACGGGCCGGAGGTCGGAGACCGTGAGGTGGACCGCCTCCTCGGCGACCCGCAGCAGGGGGGTCTGCCGCCCGATCTGATGCAGGCCGGAACGTTCGCGGACTTCAAGGACCGTGCGGAGCGCGCGTTCATCCTCGGCAAGCTCCGGGAGAACGAGTGGAATGTGAGCGAAACGGCGCGCTCCATCGACATGCCGCGGTCGAACCTCTACAAGAAGATCGAGAAATACGGACTCGTGCGCGAGGACACCGGGGATTGAGCGCGGCGGTCGGCGCCGCCCTCCTGGCGGCGGTCTGGCTCACGTGCTCCCTCGGCGGTGGCGCCCTCCTCGCCCTTCTTGCCCGCCGCATCCATCCGTCGCTCTCGCTCCGCAAGCTCTGGGTGTTCTACAGCCTGCTGCTCGCCGGCACCGTGGCTGCGGTGCTGGCGATCGCCTGGTTCTGAGCCCGTCCGCGGCTCGTTCGCTACGCGGTTGCATCCGGGCGCGAGCTGGGCCAGGTTCTCCGCGACCTGGCCAATCCATACCGCTCCGCCGCGAGGTGGAGGAGATTCGAATGTCGGACGTGTTCCAGAACTTCATCGCCGGCGAATGGGTGGATCCCTCCACCGGCGCCCATTTCGAGAACCGCAACCCCGCGCGCACGGAGGACCTGATCGGCCGCTTCCCGCGCTCCGGCGCGGAGGACGTGAGCAGGGCCGTGGAATCGGCGCGCCGGGGCTTCGAGCAGTGGCGGCGCACGCCCCCGCCCGCGCGGGGCGATGTCCTCCGCCGGGTCGGCGACCTGCTGACCGCGCGCAAGGAAGAGATCTCCCGGATCATGACCCGCGAGATGGGGAAGGTGCTCACGGAGACCCGGGGGGACGTGCAGGAGGGGATCGACACCGCGTACTACGCCGCGACCGAGGGACGCCGGCTCTTCGGGCACACGGTGCCGAGCGAGCTCCGGGACAAGTGGGCCATGACGTACAGGCGCCCCATCGGCGTGGTCGGCGTCATCACCCCGTTCAATTTCCCGCTGGCGATCCCGACCTGGAAGATCTTTCCGGCGCTGGTCTGCGGGAACGCCGTGGTGTTCAAGCCCGCCGAAGACGTCCCCCACACGGCGGCGGTCTTCGTCGAGATCCTGCTCGAGGCGGGGCTGCCGCCGGAAGCGATCCAGCTCGTGCACGGATTCGGCGACGCGGGGGCCGCCATCGTCGAGCACCCGCACGTCCCCGCCGTTTCCTTCACCGGGTCCACGGCTACCGGCTCGCGCATCGGTGAGGTGTGCGGGCGCGCACACAAGAGGCTGTCGCTGGAGATGGGGGGCAAGAACGCCCAGATCGTCATGCCCGACGCCGACCTGGACCTCGCGCTGGACGGCGTGCTGTGGGGCGCGTTCGGGACGACCGGTCAGCGATGCACCGCGACCAGCCGGCTCCTGCTTCACGAGAGCATCCACGACGACTTCGTGGACCGCCTGGCTGGCCGGGTGCAGCAGCTCCGGCTCGGGGACGGCCTCGACGAAAAGGAGGTGGACGTCGGTCCGCT
>JAHWKI010000342.1 GCA_019347975.1 Gemmatimonadota bacterium | reverse complement strand
TAATGTCCTGGGATGAGCCGGATGGACGAACGAGGTTCGTCTAATTGCTCTATGTCTGAGAGGCATGATCGCCTCACGGCTCCGCATCGAGGGGGTTCGGGATGCGGCGGAGCTCGCCTTCGGTCAGGTGCGTGTAGATCTCCGTGGTCTTCGAGCTGGAATGCCCGAGGAGCACCTGTATATGCCTAAGGCTCGTCCCGCTTTCCAGCAAGTGTGTTGCGAAGCTGTGGCGCAGCGTATGGGCCGTCGCCGGCTTCAGCACTCCTGCGTCGGCGAGGGCGCGGACGAAGACCTTCTGGACGGAGCGGACGGTGAGGTGGCGGTCCGGACGCCCGCCGGGAAAGATCCAGGCGTCGGTACGGAGAGGGGGAGGGCTCTCCAGAATGAGATCGAGGGCGGTCCGGGAGAGGAGTGTATCGCGGTCCTTCCGGCCCTTGCCGCCGCGAACCCGGATCAGTCCGCGCTCCGCGTCGATGTCCCCAACGCGCAGGCGCACCACCTCGCCCACGCGGAGTCCGGCGGAGTAGAGGAGGGTCAGGGCCAGGCGGTGCGCAGGGTTCGAGGGCGCGGCGAGGATTCGCCTGACTTCGCCGCGTGAAAGGATGACCGGGAGCTTCCGATCACTGCGGGGCCGGCGAACCGTGTCCATCGCCAGCGGGCGGCCGGCGATTCGGAAGAGCAGCTTCAGCGCGCTGACGGCCTGCTTCTGAAACGCGGGCGAGTGTCCGGCGGCGACGGCGCTCTGCATGTACGTCCGCACCTCCTCCTCGCCCGCATCGGCCAGAGACCCATCGACGAGCCTGACGAATCTGCGGGCATGATAGAGGTAGGTCTTCCGCGTATTCGGGCTGTAGCGCTCCACGGTGAGGTGCGACGCCAGGCGTTGCAGGATGGACCGATCCGGATCCACGCCGGCCCCGGCCGCCCGGTACGGCGCGGTAGGCAGCCCGGCCAGTCCCGGATCGAGATCGATGCCGACGCCGCGGGCACGCGTGAGCAGGTGATCCAGGGCCTCCGCGGAGTGCGGGATCCCTTTGATCCTCTGTCGCGGTGCCGGCGCCGGCGTCGTCGTTCAGCGGGAGCGGTCGCGGGCGAACAGGACGCCGACGCCTCCGCCTTGCACGATCGTGGCGCTGCGACGATGATGGCCACTGGACCGTCCGCTAACCTGATGCCCGTTCCACCCGCGCCATTGAGACCCATGCCAGGATGCCCCGTCCGGACCGTTTCCCCCCTCCCCCTCCTCCTCGCCGCCGCCACGCTTCTGGGCGGATGCGCCACGGGCCAGACCGCGCCCGCGCAGCCCGCCCCCCGGGAGGGCGGTGGCGCCCGGCAGACGGGGCCGAAGCCGTACGCGGAGGTCGTCCGCGGCGCGGCGGTCGACAGCGGCGTGTTCACCGTCCACCGCACCGACGACAAGCTGCTGTTCGAGATCCCCGACTCGCTGCTGGGGCGCGAGATGCTGGTGATCAGCCGGATCGCGCGGGTGCCGGGCGAGATCGCGGGGTTCGTCGTGAGCGGGCACAAGGTGCACGAGCAGGTCTGGACGTGGGAGCGGGACGGGAAGCGGGTGCTGCTCCGGAAGCAGTCCTACGAGCAGGTGGCGGCGGACACGACGCCGATCTCGACGAGCGTCGTGAACAACAACTTCCCGCCGATCGTGGCGTCGTTCGACGTGGCGGCGGAGGCGCCGGGCGGGGGCGTGGTGATCGACGTGACGAAGTTCTACGAGGAGGACACGCCGGCGATCAGCCCGCTGACGGCGACGCAGCGGCGGGAGTGGGGCGTGCGTCGTCTGGACCCGGCGCGGAGCTTCATCGTGTTCGCGCGGTCGTTCCCGGAGAACGTGGACGTGCGGCACACGGTGACGTACGAGGCGACGAGCCCTCCCGGCCGGAACAACACGGGGACGATCTCGCTGGAGATGCACCAGACCATGGTGCTGCTGCCGGCGGAGCCGATGCGGCCGCGGCTGGCGGACGAGAGGGTGGGGTACTTCAGCGTGAACCGGGTGAACTTCGGCCTGCCGGAGCAGAAGGCGGCGGAGGAGACGTTCATCCGGCGGTGGCGGCTGGAGCCGAAGGACCCGGCGGCGTACGCCCGGGGCGAGCTGGTGGAGCCGGTGAAGCCGATCACGTACTACCTGGACCCGGCGACGCCGACGGAGTGGCGGCCGTGCGTGCGGCAGGGGGTGCTGGACTGGAACGCGGCGTTCGAGACGGCGGGGTTCCGGAACGCGGTGGTGGCGCTGGACGCGCCGTCGTCGGATGAGGATCCCGAGTGGGACCAGGGCGACGTCCGCTACAGCGTGGTGCGGTGGGCGGCGAGCCTGGTGCGGAACGCGATGGGCCCGAGCGTGAGCGACCCGCGGTCGGG
>JAHWKI010000138.1 GCA_019347975.1 Gemmatimonadota bacterium | reverse complement strand
CTGGCGGAGCATCTGGTCCACCAGCGTGGTCTTGCCGTGGTCGACGTGGGCGATGATGGCGATGTTGCGGAGCATATTCGGCTATCGGCTTTCAGCGATGATTGGCTGATACCGTTCAGCCGCGCCGGAGTTTCGTCGCCACCGCGGATCGTGGCAAGGTCCGTGGCTACGCGGGGAGGATCCGGTAGGCGATGCTCCGGCTCCTGGGACCGTCCCACTCGGCCAGGAAGACCTTCTGCCAGGTCCCGAGCACCAGGGCGCCCGCCTCGATCAGCAGCGTCTGCCCCGGGCCGGTCACGAGCGTCTTCAGGTGCGAGTCGGAGTTGCCCTCGGCGTGCCGGTAGTCGCCGTCGCGGGGCACAAGCCGGCGGAGCACCGCCACGATGTCGCGGGCGACGTCCGGGTCCGCCCCCTCGTTCACGGTGATGCCGCAGGTGGTATGGACGCTCCAGAGGTAGAGGACGCCGTCCCTCACCCCGGACTTCTTCACCTCGTCGGTCACGGCGCGGGTGATGTCCAGCAGCTGCTCCCGCTCCTCCGTCCGCACCTCGATTCTTCCGTTCACACGCCCTCCTCCCCGTCCTTCCGGATCTGGTACATGCGCCTCTGCTCCACCTGGACCGTCACGTGCTCGATGCCGTACCGGTCGTGCATGCGGTCCCGGATCGCCTCGAGCACCGCCTGCGTGCGCTCCGGCTCGTCCACGACCGCGTGGCCGCTCATGGCGAAATAGCCGCTCGTGACGGTCCAGACGTGCAGGTCGTGCACCTCGGACACGCCGGGGATGTCGCGGATCGCGCCGTGGATCTCCTCGATGTCGAGGTGGCTCGGGACGGCTTCCAGCAGGATGTCCACGGACTCCCGGACCAGCTTCCAGCTGCTGATCAGGATGAGCCCGCCGACCAGGACGGACGTGATCGGATCGGCGAGCGTCCAGCCGGTGAGCAGGATGATGACCGCGGCCGTGATGGCGCCGACGGAGCCCAGCAGGTCGCCGAGCACGTGCAGGTACGCGCCGCGCACGTTCAGGTTCTCGCCCGCGGACCGGTGCAGCATGAACGCCGCGATGAGGTTGACGACGAGGCCGCCCGCCGCCACCGCGAGCATGAGCCCGCCGCGGATCTCCGCCGGCTCCCGGAGCCGCTCCGCCGCCTCGACGAAGATGAAGAAGGAGAGGATGATGAGGGTCGCGCCGTTCAGCAGCGCGGCGAGGATCTCGAGGCGGAGGTACCCGTAGGTCTTCTGGTTCGTCGCCGGGCGCTGGGCGAACCACATGGCGAACAGCGAGAGCCCGAGCGCGCCCACGTCGGTGAACATGTGGGCCGCGTCGGCGAGCAGGGCGAGGGAGTTGGAGAGCAGCCCGCCCACGAACTCCGCCACCATGAACGCGCCGGTGATCCCGAGCACGATGAGCAGCGTCCGGCGGGGCGCGTCGCGGGCGTGCGAGTGGGCGCCGTGGCCGGGTCCGGCGTGGGAGTGGCCGTGGCCGTGATCCGGGCCGTGGTCGTGGCCGTGCGCCGTCATGTTCCGGCGTCTCCGATCACCCAGGTCCAGAGCTCGTCGATCTCGAGGGTGCGCGGGTCCAGGCGACGCTCGAAGCCCTCGCCCCGGGCGATCAGGATGATGGGCTCCTCGGCGGGGACGGGCGCCAGCTCGGTGCGCGCGCCCGGAGGCGCGGTGCCGATCCCGACCTCGCCGCCGGGACCCCCGGCGTCGGCCGCGTAGAGGAACGCGATGGCCAGCGGCGTGGACGTGCGGTTCTCCACCACCAGGCGCGCCAGCGCCGCCCGCCGCTCGCCCGGCAGGTCTCCCCTCGCGCGGGCGGCTTCGCCGAAGCAGCCGCCCACGGCGGACAGGACCGCGGTGACCACGACGACTGCGGGGGCAGCGGGGGCCGGCGTGCTCCGCTCCATCCGCGCCGTCCGATCAGCTCGCCGGCCCGCCGGTGACCACGCCGCCCACCCGGACCCGGCGGGGGTCCCGCCCGACGTGCTCGATGCGGAGCCGGAGGTCGCTCGGGCGCCCCATGGCCTCGCCCTGACGGATGCGGAGCTCCACCGACGCGTCGACCAGCCCTTTGCGCGCCAGATACGCTCCGAGGGACGCCGCCGCCGTGCCGGTGGCGGGGTCTTCGTCGATCTCGACCGCGGGAGCGAAGGACCGGGACCGGACGCGGCCGGAGGCGGCGTCGTGGACGAACGGGTAGAAGACGGTGATCCCGAGCGGGCGTCCGAGCTCTGTGAGGCGGCCGAAATCGGGGCGCATGGCGTCGAGGGCGGCCAGGTCCGCCAGCGGGAGGACCGCGACCCGGATGCCGACGTCCTCGATGGCGGCTGCGGGGCGTGACGCGAGGACCTCGCGGGGGAGCCCGAGGGCATGGGCCACGGCCTCGATGTCCAGGGTCTCGCGCACGCGTGTGGCCACGGGCATGTCCATCCAGACGACGACGCCCTCGCCCTCCCGCTCCACGCGTCCTTCTACGTTCCCGCCCGGCGCGCGCGACCGGACCGGGGCGGGCAGCTCACCCAGGCGACCGGCCATGGCCAACGCGCCGAACGCCGCGGCCGTCGCGTGGCCGCACAGCGGGACCTCGCCCCCCGGCGCGAAGTAGCGCACGGGATAGACGCCCTCGCGCGGCGGGCCCACGAACGCGGTCTCCGAGAGGGGGTTCAGGCGAACGGCGATCCGGGTCATCTCATCCGCCTCGAGCGGCGGCGGATCCAGGACGACCCCCGCGGGATTTCCGCCGCCGGGGCCGCCGGGGAACGCCACCATGGACCACTCGGACGCCCGCTCAGTCGTCATGCGCGAGCTCCTCGATCAGCGCTGCCACCTCGTCGGGATCCGACAGCCATGCCCGCGCCCGCGTGTCCGCGGGCGGCGGATCCCCGACGACGATCCCGCCGCCCAGCTCCGCGACCACCGCGAACGCGTCCTCATCGGTGCGGTCATCGCCGATGAAGATGGCCGGCAGCTCGCCGTCCCCGGTCAGCGTGTCCAGCAGGAAGCGCATGGCCGCCCCCTTGTGCCAGTCGACGTCCGGCCGGATCTCCAGGATCTTCTTTCCCTCGGTCACCCGGAGACCGCCGGCACGGCCGTGGCGACGCACCGCCTCGCGGACCCGCTCCTCGGCGCCAGCCCGCTCCGCGCGCCGGTAGTGGATCGACAGCGTCCAGCCCTTGTCCTCCACCTGCGTGCCCGGCTCGTCCTCCAGGGCGCGGGCGATCTGCCCGGCCGCTTCCTCGAGGGCCGGCCGGGCCGCCCGGGCGGCCTCGTGAACGCGATCCAGGTCGGGGCCCTCGATCTCGAAGCCGTGGTTGCCGGCGTAGTACACGCCGTCCAGCCTCACGCGCGCGTGCACGTCACGGAGCCCGCGGCCGCTCACGATCGCCACGATGGTATCGTCCCGGTCGGCGAGACGGCGGAGGGGCGCATCGACCCCGTCCAGGAGCGCCGCGTCCTCCGGCCTCGGCACGATCGGCGAGAGGGTACCGTCGAAGTCCAGCGCGACCAGCATCCGTCCCGCGCGGCGCCGCAGCGCCAGCAGCCCGGGGAGCAGCTCGCGCGCATGGGGGATCGCGAGCTCGGACGTCTCGATGGGGCCTCCTCGATCGGGTTCGGGAGCGGACATTAGCACGCGCCCGGAGCCCCACGCAAACCTCCGACGGCCGCCGCGATCCCTCTCCGCGGGGCGGCGCCGACCGCGGATTGCTCGGCCCCGTCGCCGTGGTTAGTTTTCATCCCCGGATCCGGACCTCTTCCCGTAAACTCAAATCCCGCAATGACATCGCTGCGAACAGCCCTGCCGCTGACCCTGATCGCCGCGGCGGCGTGCTCCGGGTCGTCCGGCATGGCCATGGGCGACGCGAACAGCATCATCGTGGTCGCCGAAGCGGAGCTGTGGGAAGAGGTCCGGGACACGGTCCTCCAGGCGCTCCAGCCCGCCATCTTCGCCGTCCGATCCGAGCCGACCTTCAAGCTGACGCACGTCGAGCCGTCGCACGAAGACTGGCGAGAGCTGCGCCGCTTCCGGCAGATCCTGGCGATCGGCACGGCGTCGGACTGGTGGGTGCAGGAGGTGCTCTCCAGCGCGGACACCACCGTGACGGCGCCGGCGATCGCCCAGGCATCGAACGTCTGGGCCCGCGGCCAGGGAGCCGCGGCGCTGGTCGTCCCCGAACGCGGAGCCGCCGATGCGGTTCGCGCGCAGCTCGGCGAGCTGGCCGCGCTGCTGGACCACGGCTACCGGCGCTGGGCCATCCGGCGGATGTACACGAGCGGCCGTGACACCGCCCTCGCAGACACGCTGGCCCGCGAGGGCGGCTTCTCGATCGAGGTCCCCGAGGTCTACACGTTCCGCCGGGAAGAGCCCCGGGGCTTCCTGGCCTTCAACGACCAGATGGCCGGCACGCCGCTGGTGCGCTCCGTCTACGTGACCTGGCGGGAGGGCGCCGCGGGCCCGCCCACGCCCGAAGCCGCCCTCGCCTGGCGCGACTCCGTCGGGCAGTCGGTATACGACTGGCCCCAGCGCAGCCAGCGCGAGCCCCTCCAGGTGCGGCGCCTCCCGGAGCCCGGCGCCGGGGGTGTGGAAGTGCGGGGGGTGTGGTCCGGCACCGAAGACGAGACCTTCCCGCAGGCCGGCCCCTTCATCACCAGGATCGTGGACTGCCCGGAGACGAACCGCCGATACCTGCTGGACGCCTGGCTCTACGCTCCCGCGACCGACAAGTATCAGTATGTTATTCAGCTGGAGACGCTGCTGGGGAGTTTTCGATGCGCCGCGGCCTGAGGGCCGCGGCAAGAGGGCGCGCGTTCGCGCGCAAGAAGGCGCTCCTGCGGAGCGCAAGGACGCCGGCCTCGGCGGCCGGCAAGAGCGCTCCGCAAAAGGCGGTCTCCGCCGCAAGCCTTCGCGCGCCCGGCGGGCGCGCAATTGCGAGCGCAGCGAGCCCCCCCTTGCGAGCGGAGCGAGCCTTTTGCGCTGCGCTCATGCGCGCGCCAGCGCGCCCTCTTGCGAATGAAATGAGCCCTCTTGCGCGCCCCGGCGCGCCCTCTTGCGAGCAAAGCGAGCGATGAAGTCCTTCGTCCACCTCCATACCCACAGCGAGTTCTCCCTCCTGGACGGAGCGAACCGGCTCTCCGACCTGATCGTCAGGGCGCAGGAGCTGGAGATGCCGGCGCTGGCGCTCACGGACCACGGCACGATGTACGGCGCGTGGCAGTTCCGTCAGCAGGCGACGAAGGCGGGGCTGAAGCCCATCGTGGGGATGGAGGCGTACGTGGCGCCGGGGGACCGTCGCACGCGGTCGCTGGGTCGGGGCGAGCGGCCGTACTACCACCTGGTGCTGCTGGCGCGGGACCTGGAGGGCTACCGCAACCTGGTGCGGCTCTCGTCCATCGGCTTCCTCGAGGGCTTCTACCACCGCCCGCGGCTCGACCGGGAGGTGCTGGCGGCGCACTCGAAGGGGATCATCGTGAGCTCGGCGTGCATGGCGGGCGAAGTGGCGCAGCACCTGATGGCGGGGAACGCGGAGGGGGCGCGGGAGGCGGCGTCGTGGTACGCGGACACGTTCCCGGACCGCTACTACCTGGAGGTACAGGCGCACGACACGGCCGGGCAGAAGGAGCTGAACGGACAGGTGCTGGGGCTGTCCGACGAGCTGGGGATCCCGGTCGTCGCCACGAACGACGCGCACTTCCTCCGCCCGGAGGACCACGATGCGCACGACGTGCTGCTGTGCATCGGGCTGGGGAAGGACCGGGAGGACCAGAACCGGATGCGCTACGACGGCGGGCTGTACTTCAAGACCGCCGAAGAGATCGCCGAGCGGTTCCCGGACCGGCCCGAGGTGCTGGCGAACACGCTGGCGATCGCGGACCAGGTGTCGCTGGACCTGCCGCAGCAGTACTACGTGCCCAAGTTCCCGCTTCCGGAGGAGTTCAGCGACGAGGCGGCGCTGCTGAAGCACCTGGCGATCGCGGGGACGAAGGAGCGGTTCGGCGACCCGCTGCCGGCGGAGCTCCAGGAGCGGCTGGACTACGAGCTCGGGGTGATCACGAACCCGAAGGCGGACTACGCGGGCTACTTCCTGATCACGGCCGACTTCATCAACTGGGCGAAGAAGCGCGGGATCCCGGTGGGGCCGGGCCGCGGATCGGCGGCGGGGTCGCTCGTCGCCTACGCCCTGGGCATCACGGACGTGGACCCGCTCCGCTTCGACCTGCTGTTCGAGCGGTTCCTGAACCCCGACCGCGTGTCGATGCCCGACATCGACATCGACTTCTGCTACGAGCGCAGGGGCGAGGTGATCGAGTACGTGCGGGAGAAGTACGGCCGGGACAGCGTCGGTCAGATCATCACGTTCGGGACCATGAAGTCTCGCGCCGTGATCCGGGACGTCGGGCGGGTGCTCGGGCTGGAGCCGTCGGAGACGGACCGGCTGGCGAAGCTGATCCCGAACGCGCCCGGCAACTCGCTGACCGTTGCGGAGGCGGCGGACCGGATCACGGAGCTGAAGGAGCTGATCCGGTCGGACGAGCGGATCGGCCGCCTGATCGAGTACGCCAGGGTGCTGGAGGGGCTGTCGCGCCACGCCAGCGTCCACGCCGCGGGCGTCGTGATCGCCCCCGGTCCGCTCCAGGACTACGTGCCGGTCTGCACGCAGGGCACGCGCGGGTCGGGGTCGAACGGGGACGAGGACACCATCGTCACCCAGTGGGACATGAACGCGCTCGAGCAGGCCGGGATGCTGAAGATGGACTTCCTGGGGCTCAAGACGCTCACCGTCATCGACGACGCGGTGAAGGCGGTGCGGGCGCGCCACGGGGCGCTGAAGCACCCGGTCCCCGGCGAGGAGTACGCCCGGATCGAGGACGTCCCGCTGGACGACCCCGCCGTCTACGACATGCTGGCGCGGGGCGGGACCAGCGGCGTATTCCAGTTCGAGTCGTCGCTGGCGACGGACAAGCTGCGGGCCATGAAGTGCGACCGGTTCGAGGACCTCGTCGCCACCAACGCGCTCATCCGCCCCGGCCCGCTCGACAGCGGCATGACCGACATCTACATCCGGCGGAAGCTGGGACTCGAGCCCGTCCGGGTGCCCCTTCCGCAGATGGCGGAGGTGCTGGAATCGACGTACGGGGTCATCACCTACCAGGAGCAGGTGATGCGGATCGCCCAGGTCGTCGCCGGCTTCACCCTCGCCCAGGCCGACATCATGCGGAAGGCCATGGGCAAGAAGGACGCGGAGCTGATCCGCGAGCAGCTCGAGAGCTTCATCCGCCAGGCGGTCGAGCGAGGCGTGCAGGAGCGGCAGGCGCGCGACATCGCCGAGCAGATCGAGACGTTCGGCCGCTACGGCTTCAATCGGAGCCATTCGGTGGCGTACGCGCTCCTCTCGTATCAGACCGCGTGGCTGAAGCGCCACTACCCGGCGGAGTTCATGGCGGCGCTGCTGTCCTCGGTTGTGGACAAGACCGACGACGTGGTAAAGTACATTGCCGAGTGCCGGGACCTCGCGCGCCACGTTCCGGGCTTCGACGAGGGGATCCAGGTCCTCCCGCCGGACGTGAACGAGAGCGGGTGGAAGTTCACGCCCGTGTCGGCGACGGCGATCCGATTCGGGCTGGGCGCGTGCCGAGGCGTGGGTGAAGGAGCGGTGCGGACGATCCTGGCGGCGCGTGCGGAGGGGCCGTTCACGTCGCTGTTCGAGATGGCGGACCGTGTGGACCTGAAGGCGGCCGGGAAGCGGACGCTGGAAGCGCTGATCGCGGCGGGCGCGTGCGACTCGTTCGGCCACCGTGCCCAGCTGATGGCGGGTCTGGAGAAGGCGGTGGGCGAGGCGCAGCTCCGTCAGGCGGAGCGGGACAGCGGGCAGGGCTCGCTGTTCGATCTGGGCGGCGAGGAGGCGCCGCCGCGGGAGGCGCCGACGCTGCCGGACGTGCCGAAGTGGCCGGAGGCGGACCGGCTGGCCAGGGAGAAGGAGATCCTGGGCTTCTTCATCAGCGGTCACCCGCTGGAGAAGTTCCGGGACGAGCTCCGGATGCTGGCCGAGGTGAACACGGCGAACCTGCCGGAGCACCGGGACAGGCGCGTGGAGCTGGCGTGCGTGGTCACCGCCGTGAGCCGGCAGATCTCGAAGAAGAACGGCTCGGAGTGGGGGCGGATCACGGTGGAGGATTTCCACGGGACCGCGTCGGTGCTGGCGTTCGGGGAGGCATGGGAAAAATCCCGGGACGTGCTGGCGCAGGATGCGGCGGTGCTGATCCGGGGACAGGTGAGCGGCCGGGACCGCGACGAGGACGACCCGCCGGTGTTCCTGGACGAGGCGATCCCCCTCGCGACGCTGCGGGACGCCGGCTCCGTGGCCCTCGAGCTCCGGCTGCTGCGCGGCGAGACGACGGAGCGGATCGAGGCGGCCACGGCGGTATTCCGGGGGAGCCCCGGGCAGGCGCCGCTGTACGTCGTCCTGGATGGAAACGGCGGGAATGGCGGGACCGGCAACGGCGGGAACGCGGGTGGCGCGAACGGCGCGAGCGGTCCGAGGCGGTTCCGCTCGAGGACGGTGAAGGTGAGCGCGAACGCGGACGTGGTGAACGAACTGAGAGAGCTGTTCGGGTCGGACCGCGTCCGGCTCGTGCGCGCACAGGGGTGATGATGGCGTCTTCTCCGCTGGACTTCGACAAGAACATCCGGGAGCTGGAGGCGCAGATCGAGCGGCTCCAGGGGCTCGCCCGGGACGGTGGGCTGGACGCGGACAGCGAGGTGGGAACGCTGGAATCCAAGCTGAAGGACCTGAAGAAGAACGCCTACGGCTCGCTCACGCCGATCGAGCGCGTCCAGCTCGCGCGGCACCCGAACCGGCCCTTCACCAGGGACTACCTGGAGCGGACGTTCACGGACTTCATGGAGATGCACGGGGACCGGCTGTACCGCAACGACGAGTCGATCCTCGGCGGCTGGGCCCGGCTGGAGGGCCGAACGGTCATGGTGATCGGGCACCAGCGGGGGCGGGACATGAAGGAGAACCTGCACCGGAACTTCGGGATGCCCCACCCCGAGGGCTACCGGAAGGCGCTCCGTCTCATGCACCAGGCGGACAAGTTCGGCCACCCGATCATCACGCTGATCGACACTCCCGGCGCGTACCCCGGGCTGGGCGCCGAGGAGCGGGGCCAGGCCGAGGCCATCGCGAGGAACCTTCGTGAGATGGCGGCGCTGCGCGTGCCGACCATCTCCGTGGTCATCGGCGAGGGCGGGAGCGGCGGCGCGCTGGCCCTGGGCGTCACCGACCGGATTATCATGCTGGAGAACGCCGTCTACAGCGTCATCACGCCAGAAGGGTGCGCCGCGATCCTCTGGAAGACCGCGGATGCCAAGGACAAGGCCGCGGAGGCGCTGAAGCTCACCGCGCCGGACCTGAAAGCCCTCGGCGTGGTGGACGACGTGGTGCCCGAGCCGACCGGCGGCGCCCACGGCGACTGGGACGGCGTGGCCGACGCCCTCCGCGAGACGCTCGCGAGACACGTCCGCGAGCTCGAGGCCATGGATCGCGACGACCGCCGGCGGGCCCGGTGGAGGAAGTACGAGGCGCTCGGCGAGTGGCGGGAGCCGGCGCCCGCCTGAGGGCTGCTAGAGACCGCGGCCCTTGCGGGCCGCTAGAAACGGCGGCCGGTCCGTAAGAATTTTCCGGCGAGCGAAGCGAGCCTCTCCTGCGCGGCCGACGGCCGCGCACCGGCGAGCGAAGCGAGCCCCACCTGTGAGCCGGGCGCAGCCCGGCGAACCTCTATGCATATCGTAGAAGTCAGCTTCAAGGGAAACCGCCGCGACTATTTCGCGGCCGAC
>JAHWKI010000137.1:3181-9898 GCA_019347975.1 Gemmatimonadota bacterium | reverse complement strand
CGTAGTCGTGGATCACGGCCGATCCGTTGCTCGCCAGGTGCGTGATCACGCCGCGCCCGACCAGCGCCGTCAGGAGCGGCCCCACCCCTGTCTTGACGATGTGGCCGCCCATCATGCAGAGGACGCCGCGCCCGTCCCGGGCGGCGGCGACCATGGCGTCGACGATGGCCGTGAAGCTGCGGGCTTCGAGGATGTCGGGCAGGGAATCGAGGAACGCGCGGAAGGAGCGGTCGTCCGGAGTGGGGGGGCGGGCGAAGTCCTCCGCGCGTACCTTGTTCGGCCGGTCGGCGACGGGGACGGTGCGGACCCGGGAGAGGTCGGCCTCTCCCACACCCTGCGCCGGGTCCGTCCGCCGGCCGTCGGTCACTTCCGTTCGCCGGGGTTCAGCCGCCGACCGGGGGTGTAGCTCGTCAGGACGAGCCCGAGCCGGCCGATCACGGGGACCTTGGACGTCATCTTCACCAGGACCCGGCGCCAGTCGTCGGTGAAGTACACCTCCGCCTGGCCCCCCTCGCCGAAGAGCCCGCTGGTCTTGATGATCGGCTGCACCACGATCACCGGCACGTCCGTCCCTCCGGTGCCCTTGATGGTCTCCTTGCGGAGCACCTTCAGGCGGACCGGGTTGCCGGACTCCTTGTAGTAGCGGTTGAACGTGTAGGTCTTCCCCACCTCCAGGGGCAGCGTCCGCACCCAGTAGAGGAAGCCCACCTCGTCCAGCGGCTCCGCCGACGCCAGGGGAGCGGTGTTCCCCGTGGACTGCCGCCGATAGAACATGCTGTCCGGAAAGAGGTCGTACCACCGGTCGCGCTGGTAGTTGACCTCGTGCTGGTCCTGGTGGATCCGCCGGGTGAACAGACCGCCGATGTCCAGCCACGACTCCAGCGTGTCGTCGACCCGTGCGAACGCCACCTTCCCGTCCAGACGGAAGCGCAGGTGGTATGTCGGGTGGCCATGGACGTTCTCGATCTTCACGACGTCCATGCCGCCCTTCCCGACGTCACCGAATATCCCGAGCGACACGCTGTACTCGGCCTTCTCTCCGACCCCGAACGGCACCTGCACCGCGCCGCCGCTCTGAGCGGACGAAGGCGTGGCCAGCGCCACCGCGCAGGCTGACAGCAGCATATTCCGCATCATGGTCACTCCTCTGGTTTGCGCGACCCTGGCGCGGATCCCTTTGCATTTCCCCGGCCGCCGCGGCCGCGACGGCGCCTCGGCCGGTTCCGCCGTGGCCTCTCGCCACCCCCTCCGTCCCCGTCCCCGCCCCCATTGCCGTCGCCGAGTCCGGCGCCGCTGGCCGCCTCCGCCGGCATACCCACCGCGGCGAGAGTGGGGGGCGCGGAGCGGAGCAGCCGGAGCAGGTCACGCGACGCCTCGATGGGCCGGAACCGGCTCTCGCGCTGACGGCGGGCCCAGCGCAGCTGGATGTCGACCGTCTCCAGCCGCCGGGCGTGGGGCGCAACGCGACCGAGGAGCTCGGCGTTGCACGCCCAGCCGTCCGTGGTGAGCAGCCGTCCGCCTTCCGTCTCGCGGATCGCCTTCTGCAGCGCGAAGACGCGGTACGCCCGGAAGCCGGACAGGAGGTCGCCCTCGACGCGGCCCCGGCGCGTCCGGCGCAGGAGCCCCTGCCAGGCGCTCCGCGACCACCGGACCAGCCGCGGCGTGTCGGCGCCGACCAGCCGGACACGCCCCGTCACGATGTCGGCGCCGCCCTCGATCCGCTTCACCAGCGTGGCGATGTCGTCCGGCTCGTCGGTGAAGTCCGCCTGGAGCGTGACCACCACGTCCCTCTTCGGATACGCCGACCTGCCGGAGGCCTCCCGGAGCAGCGTCTCCAGCGACGCGGCGTAGCCCTCCCGACGCTCGTGCTTCCGCACGTGCACGGGCATGATCCGGGCGTACGGCGTCATGACGTCCGCCGTACCGTCCGTCGAGGCGTCATCCACCACGAGGACCTGGTAGTCGCGCTGGAACTCCGCCATGACCTGGCGGATCTTCCAGAGCACCACCCCGATGGTGCGCTCCTCGTTATAGGCCGGGATACAGATATAGACCACGCGCGTCCTCGTCGGTGCAAGTCATTGGTGAGTCGCGAATTATACAGTCGGATCCCCGCCCCGTTCCGCCTCCCCGGCCTCCGGAGGGGCGGTCTTCCACCGGCGGTGGTGCCACAGATACTGCTCCGGGTGCGCCCGTACCGCCTCCTCCAGAGCGCTGGCGTGGCGGGCGGTCAGCGCCTCCGTCCGCTCCTCCGGGTCACCCTCCTCCGGCATGGGGACGGAGCGGATCCGCACGTCGTGCCTCCCGTCCTCGGTCCGGATCGCCGTGGCAATGAATAGGGGCGCGCCGGACCGGAGCGCCAGTACCGCCGGGCCCCGGAACGTCGAGGCCTGCCGTCCGAGGAACGGCACGAACACCCCGGCGCGCCGCGCGTCCTGGTCCGCCACGAACGCCACCACCCGCCCCTGCCGCAGCGACCGCAGGGTCTCCTTCGTGGCCCGGCCACGATAGATCACGCGCATCCCGAGGCGTGAGCGGGCATCGTTTATCAGACGGTCGAACAGCGGGTTCGCCTGCCGCTGGGCCACCACGTCCAGCGGGATTCCGCGGGCCGCCACGGCCGCGCCGCCGATCTCCCAGTTTCCGAAGTGCCCGGTGACCACCACGGCGCCGGTCCCGGCCTCGACGGCGGACCGGAGCGCCTCGAGCCCTTCCACCACCCGCGTTTCCCGGACCACGTCCTCCGGGCCGAGACGATACAGGCGGAGGAGACTGAGGCCCTCCCGCCCGAGATGGGCGTAGGCCGCCGCCGCTGTACGACGCACCCAGGCCTCGTCCCGGTCGGGGAACGCCTGCCGCAGGTGCCCCTCCACCGTGGCACGGCGGATTCCCAGCGGCCGGTACGCCAGCCGCCCGGCCGCCGCCACGACCGCCCCGGCCGCTCTCCTCCCCAGCACACGCTCCATGCCCTGGATCGCGCGCACCAGGACCAACTCCAGCCGGTTCCGGACGCGCCCACGGCTCATCGCGCGGCAAAGTGGGTTCGCATGAAGGAGAACTCCCGCCGGTCCGGCGAGATGTGGAAGATGCGGTAGCCGTGCTCTCCCAGCGCCGCGACCGCCGCCTCGATCCGATCCCTGGCCGCCCTGGTCGGCTCCCCGTGGAAGGCCACGAGGAGCTGTTGCACGTCCACGTCCATCCCGACCAGGTCCCGGATCACGTCCGTCTCGGCTCCCGGCACGTCCAGCCGAATCATGTCCAGACGACGGTGCCCCAGCACGCGCATGTGGGACGGGAGCCGCAGCACGCGCGCCTCCACCGACCGGCCGCCCGGGAGCGCCACCGCTCCGCGCCCGTCGCGGCCGCCCACGCTCATGCCGAAGAAGCGCAGCCCATCGACCGGCGGCCCGGACTCCACCCGCTCCGCCGTGGCCGGATCGGGGTCGAACGCGAACACGCGCGCCCCGTGTTGCTCCGTCAGCGCCCTCTCGAAGACCAGGTCGCCCCCCACCCCGAAGGAGTAGACGATCTCGCCGGGTCGGATGGCTTGCGGGCAGATCCACCAGCCGCCGCGATCCACCCGCTCGCACCGGACCGCCACACGCGCCCGGGGCTCCGCGCCGCGCCACCGGCGCCGCGCTCCGGCCAGTCGATCCGCCAGGCGCCTCCAGAAGCTCCTTCCGTCACCCGCCATCGGCTTCCCGTTCCGTCCTCGAGTCGCCTTCAACATACCGTCCGGACGGCTCCTCCGCGCCGTCGGCGGGACCGGCGGGATCCGCCACCCGGTAGCGCTCCACCGCCCTCGCCACACGCTCCAGCACATCCGCTTCCGTGATCCCCTCCATCCGCTGCAGCTTCGGCGTCGCATCCGATGGATCGGGGGCCGCGCCCCTCTCGGTGTAGACGTCCACCCAGAGGTCCTGACAATGCCGCCAGGGGCCCACCCGCCACGGGTTCGTGTGCCCGTAGAGGCCGATGACCGGCACTTCCATCGCACGGGCGATGTGAACCGGCCCGGTGTCGGGCGCGATCACCAGACGGCTCCCGCCGAGCAGCCAGACCAGCCGCCGGATCCCGTCGCCCAGCGCCAGCGTCGGCTTCGATGACGCGGCCGCAACGATCCGCTGCGACAGCCGCGCCTCCCGCTCCGACGGGCCCCCGACGATCACGCTGTCCATCCCGAAGTCGCGGTCCAGCGCGTCGATCACGGCGGCGTAGCGCTCGGGGATCCAGTCTTTCCTGGGATTCGCCGATGCGGGCACGATGGCCGCCACCGGCCGATCGAACCGCGCGAAGAACGCGCCCTGCTCCGCGGCCTCCTCCGGTGTGGGCGAGAGCCGCCAGTCCACCGGCCTCGTCTCCACCCCGATCACCTCCAGCATCTCCAGGAACATGTCCTGGGTATGACCTCGCGGCCGGGGCGGTGTTCGGACGTTCGCGAGCAGCCAGACCCCGTCCGCGGAGCGGCGCCGGTCCAGCCCGACCCGCACCGGCGCCCGGGACAGCAGGGTGGGGAACACGCTCTTGAAGTAGATGTTGAAGTTCAGCGTCAGGTCCCACCTGCGTCCGGCCATGGCGCGGGCCAGCTCCCACACGCCCCGGATGCCCTTCCGCCTGTCGAACACCACCACCTCGTCCACCGACGGGTGGTGCCGGAGCAGCGGCGCGGACAGGGGCTCGACGACCCACGTGATCCGCCGCGTCGGGTCGTCCCGCTTCAGCGCGTTCACCACCGGCAGGCCGTGGACCACGTCCCCGAGTCCCGAGAGCAGCACCACGCAGACGCTCCGGACCGACTCCACCTCCGTCACGACGTCGATCCCGGCGGCGCCGTGACCTCCGCCCGTGCGGTGCCCATCAGCACCCGCTCCGTGTCCTCGATGGTCCGCTCCGGCGCGAACCAGTGCTCCACTCTCCAGCGCGTCTCTTCGAGCCGGCGACGCCCCGCCTCGCCGCCGGTCGCCTCGATCGCCCGGTCGAGGGCGGCCGCCATGGCCGGCGCGTCATCCGGCGGCACGATCCATCCCGCCTCCGCACGACCGTCCCGCGCCCCCAGCGCCTCCCGGACACCGCTGATGTCCGTCGCCACCACCAGGCAGCCCGCGGCCATCGCCTCCAGCATCACGTTGGCCATCCCCTCCCGGCGGCTGGGAAGGACGAACACGTCCGCTCCCAGGAGCACGTTGTCCAGGTCCTGGCGGAACCCCAGCCAGTGGACGCGCTCCGCCACCTCCAGCGCCGCCGCGTGGTCGCGGAGCGCCGCCTCCTCCGGGCCGTTCCCGGCGATCACGAGGCGCGCCCCCCGGTCTGCCGCGGCGGCGAACGCGTCCAGGAGCAGGTCGAAGCCCTTCCGCGGCTCGAGCCGCCCCGCCCCCGCCACCACCCGCGCGTCCCGCGGGATCCCCAGCTCCTCGCGAAGGGTGCTCCGCTCCAGGGCGGGGGCGATCACGCCGTTCAGGACCACGTGGACCTCCGAGGCGGGGAACGACGGGGCGGACCGCAGCCACCGATCGCGGATCACCGCGGAGTTCACGATCAGTGCGTCGATATAGTCCCGGAACGCCTTTCGGTACTTCCAGCGGTCGGGCAGGTCGTGCTCGATCCCCAGCCGTTCCACGACCCGGCGGACCCCGGCGCGCCGGCACGCCCACCCTGCCCAGAACGAGCGCTTGAATGCCGAGAGCAGCACCGCGTCGGGGCGCTCCGCGCGCAGCATGAGCGCGAAGCCGATGGCCCGGACGATGTCGGCATCCCCGCCGGGTCGGCGGTGGGTCACGCGGAGCCCCGCCGCCCGCGCCCGCTCGGCCACCGGCCGTCCCGGCTTGCAGGAGACCAGCACCTCGTGTCCCCGCTCCGCCAGGCCGCGGCCCACGAGCAGAAGCCATTTCTCGTTCCCGCCCCAGATGCGACTGTCGCTCTGGATGACGAGCTTCATGCGCCGTCGGCCCCGCTCCGGTCCGCCAGCCGCATCGTGAACTGCTCGCCGAGCCACGGCTTTTCGATCGGCTGCCGCCTCTCCAGCCGGAAACCGTTCTCCTGGAGGACGTCCAGGAGCGGCTCGGCGCCCTGCCAGACCATGGCCTCGTACGGACCGGCCGGCGCCGCCCCCTCCCCGGCGCTCACGTTCGCCTCCACGATGAAGCCGCCGTCCGCCTTGAGCACCCGCCGGACCTCGCCGATGATCCGGCCCAGGTCGAAGGCGTGGTCCAGAGAGTTGGTGTAGACGTAGTCCACGGACGCGTCCGCGAACTGCAGGGCGTGGAAGTCCCCCACCACCACGTAGCGGTTCTTCCGCCCCGGGTTCAGGTCGATCCCTACCGCGAAGGCCCCCCGGTCGATGAAGGCCCGCACCTCGCTCCCCTGCCGCGCGGCCAGACAGAGCACGTTCTTCCCGCGGAGCTCCAGGGGCATCGCGGCAAGGCGCTCGGAGAGCGCGGCGTGGAACCGCCGGTCATGGCCTTCCACCGATTTCGCCCGCAACGCGCTGAACTTCGTCTTCTGATGCTCGAGATACGTCTCGTAGTCCGGGTACTTCCGCCGCCCGAACCCCTGCTCCTCCTCCCACTTCTCGCCGATCCGCAACCGCAGCAGGAGCTTCTTGGCCTGGTAGTACTGCCGCGCCACGTCCCACCGCACCCGCTCCCAGAAATTCATCGCTCGCCTCCCAGCAGCCGCTCCCAGTCGTCCAGCATCCGTTCCTCGTCGAACCGCTCCCGC
>JAHWKI010000137.1:0-3081 GCA_019347975.1 Gemmatimonadota bacterium | reverse complement strand
GTCCCCCATGTCGGCCGGACCGCTCGAGAGTCCTTCACGCCGACGGGGTCCGCCAGTGAAAGGATGCCGCCCCTCCACGGGGATCCCCGTATGGATCGTCACCAGCTCGCCATGGAACTCCGGGAGCGCCTCGGCGAAACGGACCCTGAGAGCGTCCGCGTTGAACGCTACCGCGTCCACCCATCGGGGGAGAACGTAACGGTACTTGGCGTTCCTCGGCATGTCGGTCTCGAGGCCGATCCTGGCGACGATCCGTGGCACCCGGGCAAGGCGCCCGGCCAAGGCCCCGAGCCAGAGCTTTCGGAACGTCCCCAGGAGGAGCGCGTCGGGACGCCGTTGCCGGAGCCGGAGCGCGAACCGCGCCGCGTGGTGGAGAGCGACGTCGCCCCCGAGGTGGGTCCGGCGCGTCGGCGCCCCGAGCGCGGCGGCGCCGCGCTCCACGCGAGGATCGTTGCAGTGGAGCAGCGCGTCGTGTCCCCGGCGGGCGAGGCCGGCCACGATCCTCGCCAGGGCGATCTCCGCGCCGCCCCAGACGGGCGCGCCGTTGTGGGCGTCGATGCGGAGCGGCTTCACGGCCTCAGGTGGCGAGGGGGCGGAGCGCGTCGTCGGAGAACTGGAGGCGGTAGAGGCGGCGGTAGAGACCGTCCCGCTCGATCAGCTCGTCGTGGTGACCCTGGTCCACGACCCGGCCGCCGTCCATCACCACGATCCGGTCGGCCTTCCGAACGGTCGAGAGCCGGTGCGCGATGACCAGCACGGTCCGGTGCTCCATGAGCCGCTCGATGGCGTCCTGCACGAGCGCCTCGCTCTCGGTGTCCAGCGCCGATGTCGCCTCGTCCAGGATCAGGATCGGCGCGTCCCGGAGGAGCGCCCTGGCAATGGCGATGCGCTGGCGCTGACCGCCTGAAAGCCGGGTGCCGCGCTCGCCCAGGACGGTGTCGTAGCCTTCCGGGAGCTCCGTGATGAAGCCGTGGGCGTGGGCGGCGATGGCCGCGGCTTCCAGCTCCTCCTGCGGCACCAGGCCCAGACCGTACCCGATGTTCGCCCGCACCGTGTCGTGGAACAGGATGGTCTCCTGCGTCACGATGGCCATGAGCGACCGCAGCTCGCCGACCTTCAGCCCACGCAGGTCGGCGCCGTCCAGGAGGATCCGTCCGGCCGTGGGGTCGTAGAAGCGGGGGACCAGGTTGGCGATGGTCGTCTTCCCCGCGCCGCTCGGCCCCACCAGCGCCACCACCTCCCCGCGCCCGATCTCCAGGTCCACGCCGCGGAGCACCGCCTCGCCGCTCTCGTACTCGAACGAGACGGCTTCCAGCCGGATCCCCTCCTCGAATCCGGCGATGGGCTGCGCGTCCGGCCGCTCCGTGACTTCCGGGCGCGCGTCCAGCAGCTCGAACGCCCGCTCCGCCGCCGCCATCCCCGGCTGCACCACCGCCGGGAACTTCCCCAGCCACTTCACGGGCGAGAGGATCCGGGCCGCGAGGACGGTGAATGCGATGAACGCGTCGGGGGCGAGCGTCCCTTCCACCAGCACCAGCCGGCTGCCGAACCACAGCACCACGAGCAGCGCGGTCGCCACGATCATCTCGTTGGCCGACGGGAAGAACTGCCGCCACCGCTCGTTCCGGACGACGGCCTTGTAGTGGTCGTGGGTGAGCCTCCTGAACCGCTCCGACTCGTACGCCTCCGCCGAGCTGGCCTTCACCAGCCGCACCCCGCCAATGGTCTCCTGGATATGCGACGACAGCTCCCCCACCGCGTTCCAGATCCGCAGCACGCCCTTCCGCACGCGGTCCCGGAACCGGTTCCACAGCCCGACCATGAGCGGCAGCGCGATCATGGACGCGAGCGTCAGCGGCCAGGAGATGACCAGGAGGAGGGCGAGGAAGACCAGCGCCTGGATGAGGTTGCTGAGCCCCGTCGCCAGGTTGCGCGTCACCAGCGTCCGGAGCTGGTCCACGTCGTTCGTGATCCGCGAGATGATCTGTCCCGACTTCGTCCGCTGGAAGAAGCCGAAGTCCATGTCCATCAGGTGCTCGTAGATCTGGTTCCTGAGGTCCCGCGTCACCCGCTGCTCGATCACCGCCACCGTGTACATCTGCAGGTAGAGCGCGATGTTCTTGAGCAGGAACACCAGGAACAGGATCAGGAGCACGTTCCGGAGCGCCACCATCGGCGCACCCGCCGGCATCAGCCCGCCGATCATCCCCTCGAGCAGGTCGTAGATCCGCCCCTCGCGCCCCTCGAAGAGCGACGCGCTCGCCTGCGACGGGTCCCGGAACAGCACGGAGAGGAATGGGATCAGCAGCGCCATGCTGAACGCGTCCAGCCCGCTGAACACCACCATGGCCAGCGTGGACAGCGCGAACAGCCCCTTGTAGGGACCGAGGTAGGAGAGGATCCGGAGGTAGAGCTTCACGTCAATCTCTTGCGAGCGAAGCGAGCCTTTGCGTAGCCCTCTTGCGAGCGAAGCGAGCCTTTTGCGTAGCCCTCTTGCGAGCCGCAGGCGAGCCCTCTTGCGCCCCGCGCCCTCTTGCCGAGCCGCAAGGCGAGCCCCTGCCGGCGGCGACGCCGCGGCCGCGCCTCATCGCGGCCGCAGCGTCGCCACCGGCAGGATCATTTCTTCCGGGCTCGCCCCCCCGTGCAGGAAGGACCCCCGGTAGCGCGCCTGGTACTCCCGGAGCTTCGTCGGATACACGAAGAAGTAGTCTTCGAGGGCGATCAGGTAGTTCGTCGCCATCCGGCCCGGTGGAAAGCGGATCGCCCGCTCATCGTTGACGGCGTATACGGCGCTCGGGCTCTCCGCCCGCAGGTCCTGACCGAACTTGTAGCGCAGGTTGGCGGTCGCATCGCGGCGGGCGTAGACCGTGACCGGCCGCTCGCACAGGATCGAGCCGTGGTCGCTGGTCAGCACGACCTCCACGCCCTCCGCGGCGGCGTCGCGCAGGATCCGCAGGGCGGCGGATCGCTCGAACCACTGACGCGTGAGCGCCCGGAGCCCGGGCACGTCCCGGGCGACCTCCATCAGGAGGCTGGACTCGCTCCGACCGTGGGTGAGCAGGTCGACGAAATTGAACACCA
>JAHWKI010000136.1 GCA_019347975.1 Gemmatimonadota bacterium | reverse complement strand
GCACGCTGGAGGAAGAGCTCCAGTACCCCGGTCAGATCAAGGTGGTGGTGATCCGGGAGACGCGCGCGGTGGACTTCGCGCGGTGACGCGTCCGAACCGAGCGACATGGAGCATGGCTGACATCATAGACGGCCGGGCGCTGGCGGCGGAGATCCGGGGGGAGATCAGGGAGGAGGCGGAGCGCTTCCACGAGGAGACCGGCGTCCGACCGGGGCTCGCCACCGTCCTCGTGGGGGCCGATCCGGCGAGCGATCAGTACGTCCGGATGAAGGGGAAGGCGGCCGACGCGGCGTCGTTCCATTCCAGGCAGATCACGCTCCCCGGCGACACGCCTCACGAGCAGCTGCTCGGGGTGGTGCAGGGGCTCAACGCGGACCCCGAGATCCACGGCATCCTCGTGCAGCTCCCGCTGCCGGAGCAGATCGACGAGGACGCGATCCTCGAGGCGGTCTCCCCCGCGAAGGACGTGGACGGCTTCCACCCCGTGAACGTTGGTCGGCTCGCCATCGGGGATGATGAGGTCCTCGCGCCGTGCACCCCCGCCGGCATCGTGGAGATGCTCGTGCGGAGCGGCCACGACCCGAAGGGGAAGCACGTGGTGGTGGTAGGGCGCTCGAACATCGTCGGCAAGCCGCTGGCCCTGCTCCTCCTGCGGAAGGGGCGCGGCGGAGACGCCACGGTGACCGTCGCCCACAGCCGGACGGCGGACCTCGCCGCCATGACGCGGGACGCGGACATCGTCGTGGCTGCGGTCGGCCGGCCGAACACCATCACGCGGGAGATGGTGAAGGAGGGCGTCGTAGTGATCGACGTGGGGTCGAACCGGATCGATGACCCGAGCGACGAGCGAGGCTATCGCTGGGTCGGCGACGTCGACTACGACGGCGTCTCCCGGGTAGCCGCGGCGATCACCCCGGTTCCGGGGGGCGTCGGTCCCATGACCATCACCATGCTGCTCCGGAACACGCTGGAGGCCGCGCGGCGGCAGGTCGCCGGCGCCGGACTGGCGGAGGGGGTGGTGGCCTCGTGAGTGGGACGCTGGATCTGTTTGCGGCCGCGGAGGCCGAGCGGCAGACCCGCCCTCCCGGAGAGGCCGGCGAGGAGCGGGCGCGGACCGCCTACAGCGTCAGCGCGCTCAACCGCCTCGTCCGCGATTTCCTCGACGGCTCCCTCCCCCCGCTCTGGGTCTCGGGAGAGATCGCGAACTGGAAGCGGTCGAGCCGCGGCCACTGCTACTTCTCCCTCCGCGACCGGGAAGCCCAGGTGCGGTGCGTCCTCTTCCAGAGCGACGCCCGTCGGCTGCCCGCCGAGCCGGAAGAGGGGATGAGGGTCCGCTGTTTCGGCGCCGTTACGCTCTACGAGGCGCGCGGCGAGTTCCAGCTCGTGGTGCGGGAGGTGGAAGCGCAGGACACGGGGGGGCTGTGGCGCCTGGCGTTCGATCGGCTGCGGGCGAAGCTGGAGGCGGAGGGGCTGCTGGCGCCCGAGCGGAAGCGCCGGCTGCCGATCAGCCCGAAGCGGGTCGGCGTGGTCACGTCGGCGGCGGGAGCCGCGATCCACGACGTGCTGCGGGTGGTCGAGCAGCGGGCGCCATGGACGACCGTGGTGATCAGCCCGGCCCGGGTCCAGGGAGAGGGGGCGGAGAAGGAGATCGCCGCGGCGCTGGACCGCCTGGTGCGGCACGGCCGCGTCGACGTGATCATCGTCGGCCGGGGCGGTGGCTCGGTGGAGGACTTGTGGGCGTTCAACCGCGAGGAGGTGGCCCGCGCGATCGCGCGGAGCCCGGTACCGGTGGTGAGCGCCGTCGGGCATGAGGTCGACGTGACGATCGCCGACCTCGTGGCGGACCACCGGGCGGCGACCCCGTCGGCCGCGGCGGAGCGCGTCGTCCTCGATGGCGGGGACGTCCGCCGGCGCATCGCGGGGACCCGCGTGCGGCTGGCGGCTTCGCTGCGTCGGCTCGTCGCCACACGCGCGCGGGATGCGCGGGTTCTCCGGGAGGCGCTGACCTCCTGCGTGGAGGACCGCGTGGAGCGGAGCCGGGACCGGCTCGGCCGGGCCGCGGACCGGCTGCAGGCCCTGTCCCCGCTGGCCGCGCTGTCTCGCGGATACGCGGTCGCGCAGGACGCCGATGGGCGGGTGCTCCGCCGCGCGGACGCGTTCCGCGCGGGCGAGCGGTTCCGGCTGCGGGTGGCCGACGGACGGATCGATTGTCTCGTGGAGGGGGTGGAGCGTGACGGGGAAGGGTGAGGCGCGGGAGGAGCCCGGGCTGGAAGAGCGCATGGCGCGGCTGGAGGCCATCGTCGAGCGGCTGGAGCGGGAAGACCTCGACCTGGAGGCGGCGCTGGCGCTCTTCGAGGAGGGGATCGGCCACGTGCGGGAGGCCAACACGATTCTCGAGCGGACACGTCTGCGGGTGGAGCGGCTGGTCGTGGAGCTGGATGGCTCGGTGACCGTCGAGAGCGGATCGGACGGCGAGTGACCGACCCCTCCCTCGCCGGCTACCTCGAGGCGGAGCGGAGATCGGTCGATGACGCGCTCGCCGCCATCCTCGCCCGCCTCGGCGGCGGGGTCCTGGCCGAAGCCATCCGATACGCCGTCGGGGCGGGCGGCAAGCGCCTCCGCCCGATCCTGTGCGTCGCCGGGTACCGCGCGGTGGCCGGGGAGCCGGGCCCGGATGTCTTCCGCCTCGCCGCGGCGCTGGAGCTGATCCACACGTACTCCCTCGTCCATGACGACCTGCCGTCCATGGACGACGACCCCGTCCGGCGCGGTTGGCCCTCCACCCACATCGTTCATGGCGTGCCCGCCGCCACGCTGGCGGGCGCGGCGATCATCCCCCTCGCGGTCCGGACGGCGCTGGAAGCCGCCGGCGCACTGGGGCTCGAGGAGCCCGTGCAGGCGCGTATCGTCCTCGATCTGTGCCGGGCCGCCGGCGCCGCCGGGATGGTGGGGGGGCAGCTCCTGGACCTGGACGCCGAGGGGCGGCCGGTGGAGCTCGAGGGGCTGGAGCGGATCCACCGGATGAAGACCGGCGCCCTGCTCGCGGTGGCTCCGCGACTCGGCGGGCTGGCGGCCCGCGCGGACGATCGGGTGATGACCGCCCTCGATGTCTACGGTCGCTCCCTGGGACTGGCTTTCCAGATCACGGATGATATCCTTGACGTGACGAGTAGCACGGCCGTGCTGGGGAAGATGGCCGGACGTGACACGGAGCTGGAGAAGGCGACGTACCCGGCCGTGGCCGGCGTGGAGGCCGCGGCGCGGAGGGCGCGCGAAGAGGCGGAAGTCGCCCGGGCGGCCCTCGAGGCCGTCGGGGTCCGTTCGGAGGAGCTGGCCGCGCTCGTGGTGTACGCCGTCGAGCGGGATCGTTGATGCACGGGAGGGCGTAGTGGCGCTGCTTGAGCAGATCGGGTCGCCGGCGGATGTGCGGCGGCTGCAGAAGTCGGAGCTGAAGGGGCTCGCGGACGAGGTGCGGGGACGGCTGGTGGACGTGATCAGTCGCCTCGGCGGACACTTCGCCCCCGGCCTGGGAGTCGTGGAGCTGACCATCGCGCTCCACTACATCTTCGACACGCCTCGCGACCGGCTGGTCTGGGACGTCGGCCACCAGGGCTACCCACACAAGATCCTGACCGGTCGCAACGAGCGGTTCCCCACCATCCGGCAGAAGGATGGCCTTTCGGGGTTCCTGAAGCGGGACGAGTCCGAATACGACACGTTCGGCGCCGGCCACGCGGGCACCTCCATCTCGGCGGCGTTCGGCATGGCCACCGCCCGTGACCTGCGCGCTGGGACCAACAAGGTCGTGGCCATCATCGGGGACGGCTCGCTCACGAGCGGGATGGCCTACGAGGCCCTCAACAACGCCGGGAATACGGATCGGGACCTGATCGTCATCCTCAACGACAACGAGATGTCCATCGCGCCGAACGTCGGCGCGATGCACAGGTACCTGACGAAGATCCGCAGCAACCCGCTCTACAACCGGGTCCGGGAGGAGCTCAAGAACATCGTCCACCGGCTGCCCGAGCCCATGGAGCAGTTCGCCACCCGCTTCGATGACGCGCTGAAGAACATGTTCGTGCCGGGGATGCTCTTCGAGGACATGGGGTTCCGCTACGTCGGCCCGGTCGATGGCCACGACATGGACGCGCTGGTCGAGACGCTGGCGAACGTCCGCGACATGAGCGGGCCCCGCGTCATCCACGTGATCACGCAGAAGGGGAAGGGGTTCCCGCAGGCCGAGAAGGACCCGGTCGGATGGCACGGGGCCAAGCCGTTCGACAAGATCAGCGGAGTCATGAGCAAGAAGCCGTCGGCGTTCCCCGCCTATACCAAGGTGTTCGGTCGCGGGCTGGTGGAGCTCGGCGGCCTGAACGATCGGGTCGTCGTGATCACCGCCGCCATGCCCGACGGCACCGGCACGGGCGGGTTCGGTGAGGCGTACCCGGAGCGCTTCTTCGACGTGGGGATCGCCGAGGGTCACGGCGTCACCTTCGCCGCCGGCCTCGCGGCCGAGGGGATGCGGCCGGTCGCGGCCATCTACTCGACCTTCCTGCAGCGCGCCTACGACTCGGTCATTCACGACGCCGCCATCCAGAAGTTGCCGATCGTGCTGGCCATGGACCGTGCCGGGCTGGTCGGGAACGACGGCCCGACCCACATGGGGCTCTACGACATCGCCTACCTCATGGCCGTCCCCAACGTGACGGTCACGGCCCCGAAGGACGGCGCGGAGATGCTGGCGCTCCTCCGGCTCGGGACAGAGCACGAGGGCGGACCGTTCACGCTACGCTACCCGCGCGACAATGTCCCTTCGGACGTTCCACCTCTCGACGACATCCCCGCCATCGAGCCGGGCACGTGGGAGGTGCTCCGGCGCGGCGCGGACCTCGCCCTCCTGGCGACGGGGACCATGGTCCTGCCGGCGGTGGAGGCGGCACGGATCCTCGCGGAAGAGGGAGTCGACGCCTCCGTCGTCAACTGCCGCTTCCTGAAGCCGATGGACGAGAAGGTCCTGGAGTGGGCGCTCTCATCCCACTCCGCCGTCCTGACGGTGGAGGAGGGTACGCGCGTCAACGGGTTCGGCGCGGCGATCGCGGCGAGGGCGGCCGCGCGGAAGGGCGGGGACCGGCCGGCGGTCTCGGTGATGGGCGTTCCGGACCGGCTGATCGACCACGCGGGCCGCGGCGACCAGCTCGAGGAGGTCGGGCTGACTCCCCGCGGCATCGCCTCGCGCGCCCGGGAACTGCACGGCGCGGGCACCAGGACGATCCCGATACGCGAAACGGCGTGATGCCCGATCGGGCCTCCTTCCGCCGGATCGGGATCGTCGGACAGAGCCGTGACCCCGGTCTCGAGGCGGTGCTGGGGCACCTGACCACGCTGGCCGAGCGGCACGACCTGGAGCTGTACCCGGAGGACGGACTCCGTGAGCTGTTCGAGGGCGCCGGCGAGTTCGTTCCGGGACGACCCGACCTGCTGCTGACATTCGGCGGCGACGGAACGCTCCTCCGCGGCGCCCGTATGGTGGCCGCCCACCACACGCCCGTTCTGGGCGTGAATCTCGGCCACCTGGGCTTCCTGACTTCGATCCGCCCCGACGAGCTGGAGTCCTCGCTGAATGCCCTGATCGACGGCGAGTACTGGCTCGACACGCGGTTCACGCTGGAAGCCTACGTGATCCGCCGGGACGGCCGGGAGGGCGTGCGCTACATCGGCCTCAACGACGCCGTGCTCCACAAGGGCGGCTTCGCCCGCGTCATCCGCCTCGCCGTGCGGCTCGGCGAGGATGGTGACGAGGTGGGGGCGTACTCCGCGGACGGGCTGATCCTGGCGACACCGACCGGCTCCACGGCCTACTCGCTGTCGGCGGGGGGCGCCATCGTGGCCCCGTCCATGGAGTGTCTCCTCGCGACGCCGATCAGCCCCCACACCCTCGCGGTCCGGCCGCTGATCCTGCCGGCCGACACGCGGATCGAGGTCGAGATCCACGAGCCCAGCGCCGAGGTGGTCCTCACCGTCGATGGGCAGGAGGGGGAGGCGCTGACGCCGGGAGACCGCCTGCTGGTCAGCCGCGGCCAGGCGACCGTGCCCCTGGTCCGTTTTCCGGGCCAGAGCTTCTTCACCACGCTCCGCCGCAAGCTCCACTGGGGAGCCGGCTCCCAACGGGGGGACGGCCGCGGGAACGGCGCCTAGCGGGAGTGGGCCCCCGGCCCGTTCCGCTATTGATCCGCCCCGCGCGGTCGGTCTATCATCGCAGCCATGCTCATCGAGCTCCGCATCGAGAACTTCGCCGTCATCGAGGGCCTCTCCGTCCGTCTGGATCGGGGACTGAACGTCCTCACCGGGGAAACGGGGGCGGGGAAATCCATCATCGTGGGGGCGCTGTCGCTCCTGCTGGGCGAGCGGGCTTCCGTCGAGGCGGTGCGGACGGGAGCCGACCGGGCGGTGGTGGAGGGCGTCTTCGACATCGCCGGCCGGGAGGACATCCTCCGGCTCCTCCACGAGCAGGGCCTGGAGGCGGAGGACGGGCTCCTGATCCTGCGGCGGGAGGTCGCCGCCGAGGGACGCAACCGCGCCTGGGTGAACGGCTCATCCAGCACGGCCGGGCTCGTGGGAGCGCTGGGCTCGCGCCTCGTCGACCTGCACGGCCAGCACGAGCACCAGGCGCTCCTGCGCGTCGAGGCGCAGCGCGAGATCCTCGACGCGTACGCGGGCCATTCGGAGACCGTCACCGCGCTCGCGGCCGCCCACGGCGTCCTGCGCGAGGCCCGGGCGGCCCTCGATGGGCTCGAAGCGCGGCGGCGGGAGGTCGAGCAGCGCGCCGACTTCCTCCGCTTTCAGCTCCAGGAGATCGAGGCCGCCGGAATCGAAGCCGGGGAGGAGGCGAAGCTGGAAGAGGAGAGCCGCCGCCTCGAGCACGCGGAGGACCTGGCCACGCTCTCGAATCGATTGCACCAGGCGCTCTACGAGAGCGAGCGCTCGGTTTCCGTGTCGCTCGGTGAGCTGCGCAGGGACCTGGACGCCCTCATCCGCATCGACCCGTCCCAGGATTCCGCGCGGGAGATGCTCGAGGCGGCGTACTACAACGTCGAGGAGCTCGGCCGCCGCATGGGCGATTATGCCAGCCGCATCGAGCACGATCCGGCTCGACTGGATGTCATCCAGCGGCGGCGGGACCTCCTCTATCGGCTTAAGAACAAGTACGGCCCCGAGCTGGAGGACGTGCTGGAGACCGCTGGCCGGGCGGCCGCCGAGCTGGAGCTCCTCGACGGCTCCGGGTTCGAGCGGAAGTCGCTGGAGAGGCGGGAGGCGGACGCCCGGGCGGAGCTGGAGCGGCTTGCCGCTGAGGTGACATCGAAGCGCCGCGAGGCCGCGGAGCGCCTGGCCGGCGAGGTGATGCGCGTGCTGCCGGAGCTCGGTCTCAAGGGCGCGCGATTCACGGTCGCCCTCGACCCCCTCCCCGAGGCGGGCCCGGCGGGTGCGGAGCGGGTGGAGTTCCTGGTCGCCGTGAACGCCGGGTTCGATCCGAAGCCCCTGGCCCGCGTCGCATCCGGCGGGGAGCTGTCGCGGGTCATGCTCGCGCTCAAGACGATCCTCGCGCGTGTGGATCACGTCGCGACCCTCGTGTTCGACGAGATCGATGCGGGGATCGGCGGCCGCGTGGCCGTGCAGGTCGGCGGCAAGCTCCGCGAGGTGGCGGACCACCATCAGGTCTTCGCCATCACGCACCTCCCGCAGATCGCGTCCCGGGCGGACCATCACCTGCTCGTGCAGAAGTCCAACGCCGCCGCGGTCACGACGACGTCGCTGGACGAGCTGAGAGGGGAGGACCGGGTCCGCGAGCTGGCCCGGATGCTCGGGGGGGACCCGGAGAGCGATACGAGCCTGGACCACGCTCGCGAGCTGCTGGGGACGGGCTGAGGATCGTTCCGAAGGGGTTCGCGCCCGTCGGTCCGCCGCCGCCGCGCCCCGTGCTTCTTGACGGGACTCCCGGCGGCGACGAATCTTTCAGGCAGTCCACGAGGTGGACATCCGGCCGAATCCCCCCGCAAAATTCGATGGAGGCAGTTCCATGAAGCTCGCACGTAATGCCGTCATGGCGATGTTCCTGGCCGCGACGGTGGCGGCCTGTGATGAGGTGGGCGACACGACCGGCCCCGATGTCTCCGCCCTGGCCGGCGTGTATTCGGTCCAGACCTTCGAGTACGTGGCCGACGACGGCAGCAACTCGTTCGATCTCGCCACGGTCCCGGCCCAGCAGGGCGGCCCGTGGGGCATCGTCTCCATGACGGTCGAGACCGACGGGTCCTTCGACGGCGTGATGAAGCTGCCCTCGGGGGGCACCATCGTCACCTTCCCGGTCGGTGGCGTCATCCAGATCACCGGCGCCAACACCATGCGGATCGATTTCGATGCGGAAACCGATGCCCGGGGGATCCTGGATGACTTCGAGGACGGGACGTTCTCGCTGAACGACAACACGCTGACCCTCGTGCTGACCGACGTCACCTTCGACTTCACGCTGAGCGGCGCGGAGCCGGTCCCGGCCGATCTCACCATCGTCGCCACCCGGTCGTGACCTGACGGAGGGGGAGCCGCGCCGGCGGCTCTCCCTCTTTTATCTGTTCGACAACAACCCAAAGAACGGCGCGAGGCTGAGCCATGACGAGCTATCACCGAGGTGGACCGTCCACGGGTGTTCGCGACGTGCCCGCATCCTCCCGCTGTCCCCGCGTCGCTCGACGGCGTGGGTGGCTGGTCGCGCTCGTGGCCGCGACGCTGCTCGTTCCGGGGGCGCTCGCCGCGCAGCAGGGCGCGGTGACCGGCACCGTGCGTCCGGCCGATGGAGCCATGGGGCTGCAGGCGGGCGCAGTCGGCCTCGCCACCGTTCAGGTCACGGCGCATCGAGCCGATGGCACGGAGGCCGCGGGGGCTCTGACGAACGACCAGGGGGCCTACCGCCTCACGCTGCCAGCCGGAACGTACACCATCGTCTTCGCCATCCCCGGCTGGGAAACGCATCGGGCGACCGGGACCGTCGTGACGGCCGGGGAGACCACGCTGCTCAATGTGACGCTGAGTCAGGTCGCCTTCGACCTGGACCCGCTGACCGTCTCCGCCTCGCGGCGGGTGGAGAAGGCGCTCGAGGCGCCGGCCGCGGTACAGGTCCGCTCGACGCAGGACATCGCCGAGCAGCCGGCCCTGACCGTAGCGGACCACGTTCGCGGCATGGCGGCCGTGGACGTGATCAAGACCGGCGTCCAGGGGAACTACGTCACGATCCGTGGCTTCAACAACATCTTCTCGGGCGCGACGCTGACCCTGACGGACAACCGGATCGGCAGAGTACCGTCGCTGCGGGCGAACGTGCTGCACCTGAACCCGACCACGAACCTCGACATCGAGAAGGTGGAGGTCGTGCTCGGGCCCGGATCCGCGCTGTACGGGCCGAATGCGACGAACGGCGTGATCCACTCCATCACCAAGTCGCCGATCGACGATCCCGGCGGCGCGATCAGCATCGCCGCCGGCGCGCGCCAGCAGGGCGGCAACTCCATCCAGTACTCGGTCGATACGGACCTGGACGATGTCGCCGAGGAGTTCGGCGAAAGCTTCGAGAGCTCGGCCGCTCCCGTTTACCATGTCGAGGGCCGATACGCCCATCGGTTCAGCGACCGGCTCGGCGTGAAGCTCTCGGCGCAGTATTTCGGCGCGGAGGAATACCGTTTCCTGGACCGCGAGGAGCTGGAGCAGCAGCGGCTCGCCGACGCGTGCATCGCCGCCGGTCTAGTGCGCGGCGCGGCCACCTGTCCGGCGTTCACCGCCGGCCTGGGCAGCAGCGCGGAGGACATCAACACGTTCCAGGCCAGCGTCCGGAACGTCGCCGGCGGCCGGGACAACGACC
>JAHWKI010000135.1:7967-9977 GCA_019347975.1 Gemmatimonadota bacterium | reverse complement strand
GGACGCGGTGGAGCGGGTCACGCGCCGGATGGAAGAGGGGGTCTGACGTGAGGGGCGCGGGCGCCCCGGAGGACATGCCCGCCGAGCTGAGGGCGTTGAAAGGTCGCGGCGCGACGGACAACCCGGCGAACCGGTTCGAGCGCCTGCACACCGTGGCCGAGGAGTCCTGGACGGACCCGGAGGACCCGGCGCCCCGGACGGTCTTCCTCCAGGACGCGAGCCGCGGGATCCTGGCGCGGAACCAGAGTCCGGATGTCGGCTTCGAGTACAGCATCAACCCGTACCGCGGGTGCGAGCACGGGTGCATCTACTGCTACGCCCGTCCCACGCACGAGTACCTGGGCTTTTCAGCCGGGCTGGACTTCGAGTCGAAGATCCTCGTCAAGCGCGACGCCCCGGCGCTCCTCAGGAAGGCGCTGATGTCCCCGCGCTGGAAGCCGCAGGTCATCGCCATGAGCGGCGTGACGGACCCGTACCAGCCGGTGGAGCGTCGTCTCCGCATCACCCGCGGCTGCCTGGAGGTCCTGGCCGAGTTCCGGAACCCGGTCGCCATCGTGACCAAGAACCACCTCGTCACGCGCGACGTGGATGTGCTGGGGGAGCTCGCAGGGTTCAGGGCGGCGGCGGTCAACATCTCCGTGACGAGCTTGCGGCCGGAGCTCCAGCGGGTGATGGAGCCGAGGACGTCCACCCCGGCGCGCCGCCTTGAGGCGATTCGAACGCTCTCGGAGGCCGGCATCCCCGTCCGGGCCATGATCGCTCCGGTGGTCCCCGGGCTGACCGACGAGGAGGTCCCTGCGCTGGTGCAGGCGGTCGCGGACGCCGGCGCCGTCGGGGCGTCGTACATCGTCATGCGGCTGCCGCACGCGGTGAAGGACCTGTTCGCGGAATGGCTGGAGGCCCACTTCCCCGACCGGAAGGCGCGCGTTCTGAACCGGGTCCGGGAGGTGCGGTCGGGAAACCTGAACGACCCGCGCTTCGGCAGCCGGATGAGCGGCGAGGGCGCATACGCCGACCAGATCGGACAGCTCTTCCGGTCCGCCGTCCGGCGGGCGGGGCTGGATCGGGAGCGCCCGCCGCTGTCCGCCGATGGATTCCGTCGCCCGGCCCCCGGCGGGCAGCTCCCCCTGTTCGGCCAGGACTAGGTCCGGTGCCGGTGATCGGTGGGGCTCTGGAACGCCCGGTGGTCCCGACCGGGAGGGCTCTCGGGCGGATTGAGCCGCACCACCTTCTGCGCCTTCGGGCCCTTCGGCTCCTCCAGCACCTCGAACTCGACCGACTCGCCCTCGGCGAGAGTCCGGAACCCCGAACCCTCGATGGAGCTGTGATGCACGAAGATGTCGCTCCCGTCCTCCCGCTGAATGAACCCGAACCCCTTCGCGTCGGAGAACCACTTCACCGTTCCGGTCAGCCGTCCCATGGATCGTGTTCCTTGCTCGGTTGCGAAATTGAGCGGGGGCTCGCCCCCCGCGGGGACCCGTGCTACGTTGCTCTGCAACGAGCCTGCCGGAAGCGCGGATCTCCCGATCCGGAACATTTCGTGCCGCTCGCTGTAGGGAGCCTACTGGACCTACTCAAGGAGTCACCATGCGCGCGTTCCTTCCTCTGGCGCTGCTGGCGGTCACGGCCTGCTACTCGCCGCGCACCATCGCGCCGTCCCCGGGCGCCTACGAGGACCAGTCCTGGAGGCCCGCTCCGCTCGAAGCCTCGCTCTTCTACAACGAGTTCACCGGCTTCGCCACATTCGAGGTGAGCCGCCCCGCCAGCGTCGCCATATTCGCGCTCCGGCCGGGGGGCGGGATGGAGATGATCTATCCGGCGATGGGGATGGGGACCCGGACCACGTTCAGCGGCGGTGACCACCTCGTACGGACCGGGATGCGGCCCTGGATCGGATCGCGGTCGATGTTCCATGGCGGTCCTCACGTCGTACGGACCTCGGGATCACCCTACCGTCTGATGGGGAACTGGTCGATGGCCCAGGGGCATGGCCCGATGTACATCCTGCTG
>JAHWKI010000135.1:0-7867 GCA_019347975.1 Gemmatimonadota bacterium | reverse complement strand
ACGCCATCCTCGCCGGCTATCCGGTCTGCCCCGAGCAGCTGGAGCGCCCGGATAGCGCCAGGGACACCACGGTCGTGGTTCCGAGGCGGTCGAAGCCGGACTCCACGTCCGATGAGATCACGGCGGTGCTGCCGACACGGCCGCAGCCGCCCGAGGGCTGGATGACCAACCGGACTGGCGGCGTGGATCTGCGCTCCGAGCTCAGGCGGCTCCGCGAGGTCAACGGGAAATCGGATCCGGGCATGCTCGAGATTCGGCCCTTCCCGGCCTTCCCGGCGGGTGACCGGGAGCGCGGCATCGCGGGGCCTCACCGTAGGGGAGGATCGGATGTCGGGGCGAGGACCCGAAGCGTCGACCGCCCCGACGTGGAGCGGTCTCGCCCCGCGGCCCGGCCGGCGTCACGCCCCGCGCGCCGTCCGGCGCCGGCGGCCCGACCGGCTCCGCCGCGGCGGGACCCGCCCAAGGCCCGGCCCACGAAGCCGGTGAAGCCCACGAAGCCGGGCGGCGGCGGCGGCTGAACCCGCCCGTCCACGGTCGTGTCTGGCCGTCGCCGCGTGCACGGCTCGCAGCGGCGGCGGCCAGCGCCCGGAGCTCACTGGAGGCCGGCGTTCGCGTCGGCCTCTCGTCATCGAGAAGGGTGTGGACGCGTGCGGCGCCCGCCGCGGCCGCTAGAGGATCGAGCGCTGAATCGCCGCAATCCCCCCGATGACGAGGATCATGGCGCCCGCGGCACCGAGCGCCGCCGTCATCTGGCTGCGCCGCTCCACGGGTCGTCTCCGATTGGCGATGGAAGCGACATGCGCGGCGGCGGCCGCCAGTACCATCATGGTCAGGTGGCCCCAGAGCGACGGGTAGAACGGCCACACGAAGATCAGGATCACGCCCAGCAGGATCTGCAGGTCCAGAGCCCCGACGAACACCGACATGAGCACGCGCCCCGCTGTGTCCCAGGGACGTGAGCGCAGCGCCGCCGTCAGCGTGTACAGGAAGGCCAGGGTGCCCGCCAGCAGGACCAGGTATCGCAGCCCCGAATGCGCGTGGAAGAGGATGTTGGCGAAATCCATGGTCTCTCCGTCAGTGTCCGCTGCCGGCGCCGCCGGCCTCGTGGGGAAGGCCCCCGCCGCCGCCCGCGCCGCCGCCGATGGGGCTGCCGGGGGGGGCGGGTAGAGGAGCCGGCGGAGCCCAGGGCTCGGCGGGGCGGTCCAGGTACCGGCCGATGTCCGCGTTCAGCCTGAGGGCGTGCGCGCGCTCGGCGTCCGTGGCGCGGTCCCGGGCGGAGCCCAGCCTGGCCCGCAGATCACGGAGCTTGAGCTCCGACAGCGCCCGGACCTGGGGCATGCTCGCGCCTCCGGCGAGGTCGATGAGCTCCCGGACGAAGACGTCCTGGACGAGCCGGGCGATCTCCGCCTCGTAAGGGTCCCGCGCCGCGGCCCCGAACGTCGCGCGGTCCAGCCGGTCGAGGACCTCCGAGAGGTCCGGCATCCCCGGCGCCATCGCCCCCTGCTCCACGAGCCGGGCGGCGCGCTCCGGCTGGAGGACCATGGAGAGGGTCAGCTCGGCCGCCATCCCCGCGGGCGAGATGGGGTCGAAGGTGATGCCCGTGTACCGATCGAAGAGCTCCCGGTGAGCCGGATAGCCGAACGGCCTCGGCGGGATCAGATCGATCAGGCGACGGGGGAGCGCCAGCGCTCCGGGCGCCAGCGTCTCCATGAGCGCGTCGAGCGCCTGCCGCTGCTCCTCCGCCGGCACCCGCCGCAGCGGGACCTGCCCGTCACCGCGCGTCGCGTACGTGTAGTACTTGCCCCCCACGCCCTTCGCCGCCGCCTCGACCTGATAGCGGTGGTGCAGGTACAGCGGCACCAGCGCCTCCTCGAGCGTCGCCATCGGCATGTCCGCGCGGATGGCGCGCTCGCCGAAACGCTCCAGCGCGGCGCGCCGCACGGCCATCATCCGACGCAGCTCGGCCGCGACCTCGACACCGTTGTCCCACAGGTGCGCCTGCGGATGGGCGCTGCCGGCCGGCCGGGCGTCCTGGTCGCTCAGGAAGCGGAGCCCCCGCGCCTCCGCCTCGTCGAGGATCGCTTCCAGCGCCGCCGCCTCGTCGGCTCCCTCGGGGAAGTCCGTGTACCCGTAGCGGACCGCCATCCTGTCCCACGCCCCGATCCCCTCCGCGTACGCGTCGGACAGGTCGAGCGAGCCGTCGGGATTGAGCCGGACCAGCGGGTGCGGGTAGTCCATCACCGACGCGCGGTCCGCGGTGCTGGCGATGTAGTTGTGCGAGATGCCGAGCGTATGGCCCACCTCGTGGGCGGACAGCTGCCGGATCCGCGCCAGGGCCATCGCCTCCAGCTCCGGCGGCACCTCAGTCCCCGTCTCGTAGGGAGAGAGGAGCCCCTCCGCCAGCAGATAGTCCTGCCGGACCCGCAGCGAGCCGAGGAGCACATGCCCCTTCAGGATCTCGCCCGTCCGCGGGTCCGTCACCGAGCTGCCGTAGCTCCAGCCCCGGGTCGAGCGGTGCACCCAGTTGATCACGTTGTAGCGGACGTCCAGCGGGTCGGCCGTGTCCGGCAGCATCTGCACCTGGAACGCGTTCCGGTACCCCGCGGCCTCGAACGCCTGGTTCCACCAGCGGGCGCCCTCGAGCAGCGCCGAGCGGACGGGCTCCGGGACGCCCGGGTCCAGGTAATAGACGATGGGCTCCAGGGCTTCGCTCACCGGCGCGGAGGGGTCGCGCTTCTCCAGCCGGTGACGGGCGATGAACCGCTGCGCCATGGGCTCGCCCAGAGGGGCCGCGTAGTCGACCCACGTGATGCCGAAGAACCCCGCCCGGGGATCCGCCCGGCGAGGCTCGAATCCGGGAGGCGGGGAAGCGACGAACGAGTGCCGCTGACGGACCGTGACGGCGTCGGCGCTGGGCGTCACCGAGCGGATGAAGGCGCCCGCGGGCTCGCCCTCGAAGGTCAGCACCACCTCCACCTCGGAGTTCCGGGGGAACGCCCCGGTCCGCTCCAGGTGGATGGCGCTCCGGTCGCGGTCCAGCCGGTACGTGCCCTGCCGGCCCCGGCGGAGCCGGTCCGCCACGCCGTGCACGTCACGCAGCACGAAGTCCGTCGCGTCCACCAGCGCACGACCCTCCGTCTCGGCGGCGACGGTGAACCCCCAGAGGATCGAGCGGGCGAACGCATCCGCGACGGAGGCCCGCTCCGCCGGGTTCTCCGAGATCGCGCGGTACTCGTAGTTCGGCTCCACCATGAAGAGCTTCCGCCCCGTACGCTCGAACCGGATGACGCGCGTCGAGCCGAGCTGATTGCGGTCCAGCCCGATGTCGTTCGAGCCGATCCCCGCCGCGAGCGCGTGGACGTACAGCAGCTCCGTCTCCAGCTCCGGCACTTCCATCCAGAGCTTCCCCTCCGCCTCTTCCCAGTACAGCGGAAGGAAGCCGTCCATCCTCACCATCTCCGCCGTCTTCGCCTCGATGGTCGGCAGGGCGGCCCCGGCGCGCGGAGCCGGCGAGCCGGGCGGGGAGCCGGCGCCCGCGGCGCAGGCGCCCATCCCGAGAGCGGCCAGCAGGAGCGGAGCGGCGAGCGCGGTGCGTCGAAGCATGCATTCCTCCGTGACAGGGGCCCGGTCTGGAGATCCGGCCGGTACAGGGCCGGAATTATGCGGCGCCCGTGTGCGACGCGCCACCGGTGGAGGCCTGTTGCACCGCCGCTGCGGCCGCAGCTCCTAGAGCCGCCAGCCCGCTACCAGACGGACGGCCAGCGACGGATACGGCGTCGCGCCCAGCGCCGCGTCGAACCTGTCCGCCGTGACTCGCAGCGCGCCGACCGCGCGACCGGAGGACACCCCGACCCCCGCCTCCACCCCCAGCGACAGACCGGAGGTCACGAACGACTCCCCCAGGATGTCACCGTTCGTCCGCGCGCCGAGCCCCCGCGCGCCCACCCACGGTGAGATGGACAGCCGGGCGGTGCTCAGGCGACGCGTGAGCCCCACGACCGCTCCGCCCGCCGCTGTCCAGGCGCCATCCTCTCCGTCCCGCGCCGCCGAGCCGCCGCCGAGGAGTCCGCCGCAGAGGGTGACCCCCGCGAGCTCCAGCAGCGGCCGCTCCAGCCGCAGCCGGGCTCCCAGCGGACGGGCCCGACCCGCGTTCGGCATCGTGTAGAAAAGGCTTCCGGAGACCGCAGTGCTGCCCAGGGCGTAGGCGCCTCCGGCCCCGGACTCCATGCCGCGGCTGTGGCCACCGCCGGCAAGGGGCCAGCTGACGTGACCGATCGAGAAAAGGACCGCCGCCTCGCCCGTGCTGCACGCCTGCGCGACCGCGGGCGCCGCGGCGGCATGAAGAGCCACGAGCAGCCCTGCCGCGATCCCCGTCAGCAGTCTTCCGGCGCGCGGTGACGGCACGAGCTTCACCGCGTACGCAGGAACGAGCCCCTCAGGGACGGAGGGGGAGCGCCGCCGCCGGTCTCGGTGTGCACCACCCCGAGCTGCCCCGGCGGCACGCCGAACCGGGGAAACGCGATCCCGCCCTCACCCAGCAGGAGGGTCCGGACGACGCCGGCATCCAGCGGGATGACGCCGAGGGGAAAGCTCTGCAGGGACAGCCGGCGCTGATAGAGGTCCCTGAAGTTCCAGCTCGGCTGCACGTGGCGGTCGGCCACGGGCAGGGCGTCGTCGGCGTAGATCGAGACGGTCCAGTCCTGCATCCAGGCCACCGGGCTCTCCCCGAACACGGCTCCGAGGTTTTCGAGGCCGGCGGTCAGGGCGTTGACGAGGGCGGTGAAGAAGGCCGGGTCGGACTGCCCGCTCCGGTCGGCCGCATAGCGCAGGAAGCTCCAGGCGCCGCCCCGCGTCGGGAGCCCGTCGAGCCCGAACAGGGCGACGGTGTCCGGGCGGCTCAGGAACCTCCTGTAGTTGGCGAGATTCCCGCTCATGTAGAGCTCGAAGGCGGCGTCGGCGGGGGAACCCTCCGGCAGATCGTCCTGCCCGATGTTCTGTCCTGGCGTGAGCCTCGCCGCCTCATAGAAGACCAGCTCTTCCGCCACGTGGCTGAGCGCCTCGTTCAGCCACGGCTCCTCGAACTCGCTCGCCCCGTTCACCCACAGCCTGCGCGCGGCGTTGATCAGGTGCTGGTACTCGTGCGCGATGATCCCGATGGCGGCGGACCGGATGAAGGCCGCCGAAAATCGCGGCCCCGCCACCCCCTGCGGATCCGGCGTGAGCATGTAGAAGATCTCCGCCTGGTTCCCGCCCGGGCATGCTTCCGCCCGCGGCGTGGCCTCCTCGGGGAACAGGTCGCCGGACCAGAAGAACCCCACCGTGTAGACGCTCGAGGACGGCGGAGTCAGCTCGTTCACGGCCCGCGTGAAAAAGATGATCGCGCGGCCGTTCCCGTCGATGTCCGTGGGCTCACCGAAGTGCTCCAGCGCGAGAGGCTGGACGAGCGTGTCGAAGGTCAGGGCGAAGTGCCGGTAGTCTTCCGCGGCGAGCGGCGAAGGGTTCTCGGTGTCGGCGACCAGCACAGCGGCTTCGGACACGTACTCCACTCGCCCGGTCCGCTCGTCGAACGCATCGCAGCTGACCGCGACGTTGTACGTCGCCAGATCACCGATCTCCGGCACCGCCGCCACGCGGGGCGGGATCGAGGCGCCGGACGACGGCCTGAGGCGTCCGGCCATGGCGCTCCGCTCCTCGGCGCGCAGCCGGTGATGGAAGCGGACGTTCTCGGCGAGCCCGGCGGGAGCGGACGCTTCGGACAGGGGCGCCCGCCCCGCGTCCACGTCCGGAGAAGGCGTCGGCGGGCCGACTACGGCCGCCGCCAGCCCGGCCCCGGAGACGTCCAGACGCAGGGCCGCGCCTGCCCCGGACTCCCGGGACGCGGCATGGAAGGGGATATAGACGAACTCGGCGCCGTCCGTCCCGCCGTCTAGACACAGGCCCCGGTTGCCGGCGCCCGTCACCTGAACGACCCCTCCAACCTGGAGGCGCGCGGGGTCCGTGAGGAGGCACGAGAAGAGAGACCCCGCGGGACCCGAGACATCGGTTCCGCACGCGGTCAGGAGTAGGAGGGCGGGGAAGAGGTAGCTGGCTCTCATGACGCTCCCGTGGACGTTCCGGGGCCCGGCGCGAGCGCTCGTGCCGGGCCCCATGATCACCGCGGAAGATAGGCGAACCTCGTCGCCCGGGCTACACCGTCAGTTCCGCTCCAGCGCCACGCCCCCGTTGGTGGTCATGGCCCGGATCAGCGGACCTCCCTCGCCCAGCGTCGTGCGGATGGTACGGTGGACCCGTCCCTGCACGGTCACCGGGAAGTCGAGCTCCATGCCGCCGTTCACCGTACCCGTCTCCAGCCGCGCCGAGTATCCCTCCGGCACCCGGATCGTCACGCCGCCGTTCGTCGTCCGGAGGTCGACTCCGTCGCCGGCCCAGCCCCGGCCCGTCAGCTCCACCCGCAGTCCACCGTTCGTGGTCTCTCCACGGACGCGCCCCGCTCCACCCCTCAGTGAGATGCCGCCGTTGGACGTCGAGGCATCCACCTCCCCGCTCAGGCCCTCGAGACGGATCCCCCCGTTGTTGGCCTCCAGGGCGAGCCGCGTGTCCCGGGGCACATGGATCTCGTAGCTCACCGACCAGTGCCCGTCCCTGTTCCACCCGGACCGCGGGCCCTCCGCCTCGATGATGTCGCCGACTCGCACATTCAGCTCGGCGGCGAGACGCCGCGCCGCGGCCTCGTCCCTGCCGTCCGCCTGGATCCGCGCCAGAACCCGGATCTCGTTCCGGTCCCAGCCGACGACCTCGATCCCGCCATTCTTCCCCGCGTCGACCTCGATCGCACCACGGGCCGGCACGACGTACTCCCGCACCTCACAGTACCGATCCCGGTCTCCCCGGCTCCGACACTCCGTCTCCTGGGTCCGGATCGGTGCCTGGGCGAATACGGGCGACGCGACCGCCGCCAGGGCGGCCGCGAAGCACAGCGTGGGTTTCATGGAAGCTCCCTCGTTGAGGTCCGGTCCTTTGGACGGACCGGGAGGGAAAAGGGTTGGGTGGGCGCTCAGCCCACGTCCATCAGGCGCTTGAGCTCTTCGGGAGAGAGGTCGGCGGTGCTCCGCGAGCCCAGCCGCCGCCCGCCGCGGTTCGTCTTCGCCTGCTCCCTCACCGCCTCCTCCACCGGCGCACCGGCGTAGTCGTAGCCCTCGAGGGAGATCCGCGGCAGCCTGTAGCCCAGCACCCGCTCGATCGAGCGGACCTGCCCGAGCTCGGCCGCCGTCATGAACGTGATGGCGTCCCCGGTCGCACCCGCCCGGCCCGTCCGGCCGATCCGGTGCACGTAGTCCTCCGGGTCGTGCGGCACGTCGTAGTTGACGACGTGGCTGATCCCTTCGATGTCCAGCCCGCGCTGCGCCACGTCCGTCGCCACCAGCACCTGGCAGTGGCCTTCGGAGAACGCCTCCATGGCGCTCCCCCGCTGCTTCATGTTCCGGTCGCCGTGGATCACGTTCACCGCGATCCCCGCCGAGCGCAGCCGGTGGTACAGCAGGTCCGCACCGCGCTTCGTCCGCGTGAACACCAGGACCTGATCCATCTTCGGGTCCTTCATCAGCTCCAGCAGGAGGTCCGGCTTCCGGTCCGGGCGGACCGAGTAGACCAGCTGCTCCACCGTCTCCGCCGCCGTCGACTGCGGCGTCGCTTCCACCCACACCGGGTCCTTCAGGATCCGCAGCGCCAGCGCGTGCACGCCGTTCGGCATGGTCGCCGAGAACAGCAGCGTCTGCCGCTCCCGCGGCACCTGCTCCAGCAGCCGCTCCAGCTGCGGACGGAACCCCATGTCCAGCATCCGGTCCGCCTCGTCCAGGATCAGGATGTC
>JAHWKI010000008.1 GCA_019347975.1 Gemmatimonadota bacterium | reverse complement strand
CAAGATACAACCTCCCCCAAAAACTGCCTATGAATTTCTAACTCAGGACACTAGGGCGGGCCCCGCACCAGGGACTCGAGCGCGGCGAGCGCCGCGTCGATCTCCGCCTCGGTGTTGTAGTAGTGGGGCGAGATCCGCAGCGCCGTGGCCGCCCCCTTCTCGTCCATGTCGATCACGGCGGACACGCGGTCGATGGCGCTGGTGTTGATCCCCTGCTCCCGCAGGCTCACCACGACGTCCCCGGCGGCCCGCCCCTCCACCTCCGCCGTGACGATGGCGCACAGCTCGGCGCCCCGGTCGAGGACGCGGATCCCGTCGATCTCCTCGAGGCGCCGCCGGACCCTGAGCGCCAGCGCCCTCGCCCGCTCCCACGCCGTTGCAACGCCCACACCCCGCGCGTACCAGGCGGCCTCACCCAGCCCCATCAGCAGCGCGTACGCGAACTCCCAGTTCTCGAACCGGCGGGCGTCGGCGCGGAGCTCGTAGAGGTCGGCCCCGACCCAGTCCGCGCCGCGCATGTCCAGGAAGAGCGGCTTGTGGCCTGCGGCGAGCGCACGGTCGGAGACGTAGAGGAAGCCGGTGCCGCGCGGCCCCCGCAGGAACTTCCGACCGGTGCCCGCCAGGAAGTCACAGCGAAGGCTTTCGACATGGACGGGCATCTGCCCCACCGCCTGGCAGCCATCCACCAGATACGGCACGTCCTCCTCCGCGCAGATCCGCCCGACCTCCTCCACCGGCTGCACCAGCCCGGAGTTGGTCGGCACCCAGGTCACCGCCACCAGCGCGGGCCGGTGCCGGCGGAGCAGGGTACGGATGCTGTCCGGATCGACGCCACCCTCCGGCAGGTCGTCGGCCCGGACGATCTCGACCCCCCGCCGCTCGGCGAGGGAGAGGTACATGAGCTGGTTGGACGCGTAGTCGTTCCGGGTGGTGAGCACGACGTCCCCCGGACCCGGATCGAACGCGGAGAGGGCCTGCGCGAACGCGACCGTGGCGTTCTCCACGAGCGCGATGTTGTGCGCGCCGGGGGCGTGGAGGAGCCCGGCGACCTCGTCGTAGACACGCCCGATCCGCCCCTCGACCTCGGCCGCCGCCTCGTATCCGCCGAGGCGCATCTCTCGGTCCAGGTGGTGATGGATGGCGTTGAAGACGGGGAGCGGCATCAGCGCCGCGCCGGCGTTGTTCAGGTGAATCCGCCCCGCTCCGGCCGCCGGGGTATCGGCCCGCCAGCGCCTCAGCTCCGCCGGGTCCGTGGTGGGGATTTCCGTCATCGTCCTATCTTGTCGGCCATGTCACGCATCCGCGAGCACTCCCTCCGCATCTCCCGCACGGCCCGATACGCGGTGTGCGGCGACCCCGCCACCGCCCCGGAGCCTTGGTTCGTTCTCCACGGCTACCGCCAGCTGGCCGGGCGATTCATCCACCGATTCTCCGACCTGCCGGGGATCTCGGATGGGAGGCGTGCGGTGATCGCGCCCGAAGCCCTGAACCGGTTCTACATCGAGCGGGAGGCGGCGGGCCCCCATGGCCCCGGATCCCGCGTCGGCGCCGCGTGGATGACGCGGCACGACCGCGACGCCGAGATCCGCGACTACGTCGACTATCTGGACCGGTTGCGTGACCACATCGCCACCCCCGCCGACCGGCTCGTCGTCCTCGGGTTCTCCCAGGGAGCCGAGACCGCCTCCCGGTGGGCCGTCCTCGGCGGCGCGCCCCCCGACGAGCTGATCCTCTGGGGCGGGGGCCTGGCCGCGGACCTCGACCAGAGCCAGGCCGCCGCGGCCCTCGCCCGCACGATCGTCACCTTCGTCGTGGGGGACGCGGATCGCTGGGCTCGGGAGCGCGCCGCCGCCGGGCTTCCGCTGCTCGAGCGGCTCGGCGTGGAGACGCGGAGGATCGAGTTCCCCGGCGGTCACCGCGTGGAGCCGGAGGTCCTCGCCGTACACTGGCCCTAGAGGAGCGCCTCGACCGCTTCTCTCAGCTCGGGGTCGCCGGGTGGCACCGCCCCCATGTGGCGCCAGCGGATCCGCCCGTCGGGGCCGATCAGGACGGTGAGGGGCACACCCATCGCCTCGAACGCGGAGACCGACGTCTGGTCCGGGTCCCACCAGATCTCGTACGTCATGCCGAACTGATCCATGAATCGCCGGACGTCCTCGGCCGCCGAACGCGAGTCGACGGTCACGCCGATCACGCGCAGCCCCCGGGGGCCGAACGTCTCGTGGAGAGCCTGGAGCTCCGGGATCTCCTCCCGACAGGGCGCGCACCAGGTCGCCCACACGTTCAGGAGCACCGGAGCGCCCTGCAGGTCGGCGAGCCGTACGCTGTCTCCCTCGAGCGTCACGGCGGCGAAAGCCGGGGCCTCGGGGCTGAGCGTCCCCTCCGCATCATTCCCGTCGCCGCCGTTACCGCACGCGGCCAGGGCGAGCACCACCCCGAATACCGCGGCCGGCGCCGGAACCCTCACGACGCCGGCCCTACGGCGGCTCCCGCCGCCCGCGGCGCCCCGTCGCCCGTGAGCCGGCCGATCGCCGTCCGCACCTGCGACGGATCGCCCGCCTGCGTCCACGCGAACAGCAGCTCGTCGCCCCGTCTCAGCATCCTCGGGAAGCCGCTCGCGCGCTCCGGAGAGGTGTCGGCCAGCCGCAGGACGGCACCGGCGCCGGAGGGCGAGACTCGCCGGAGCCGGATCTCGGCCTGGCCGCCGCCGCCCGCGCGCTCGAGCCACGAGACCAGCGCCGTCCCGTCGTCGAGGAGCACCACATCGACCCGGCCCTGAGCCTCGCCATCGTCGACGCGGACCGGCGGCCCGAACGTGGCGCCCGCGTCGTCGGAGAACGCGACCTGGACGCGGGCGCTCGGGGCCCCGGTGAACCAGGCGACGACCACCCGGCGGCCGTCCGCCGCCACGGCGGGGCCGTTCACCGGACAGGCGCTGATCACCCACCCGTCCTCGTGCACCGGCCGCGGCTCGGTCCACTGCCCGTCCACGCGTCGAACCGCGTAGATGTCGCGGATCTCGTCCTCCGTCCGGTCCCGGTAGACGACCACCGGCCCGTCCGCCGCGATCGCCGCGCTCGTCTGGCAGCAGTCGCAGACCGACTCGTCCAGCAGCTCATCCGGGGATGCCCCGTCCACCCCTAGCGTCGCGAAGCGCAGCGTCATGGGGTCCCCGCTCACCGTCTCCCGCCCATCCAGCCAGACCGCGCCCGCGCGGCCATCCACGGGGAAGAGCGAGACGAAGCCGTGCTCGGCCTGGAGCCCGTCGGTGTGCGGGATCACGTCGTCCCCCCACGTCCGCCCGCCATCGGTGGAGACGGCCGCCCGGACGTCGTAGGCGTACGTGCCGCTTCCGCTCTTCTCGAGCCAGTGCGCCACCAGCGTGCCGTCCTCGAGCACCAGCAGCGAGGGGAAGTCGGCCCAGTTCACGAACAAACCCGATCGCTCCATGACCGTGCGGGGCTCGGTCCAGCCGTCGGGCCCCAGCCGCGCGAAGCGCAGCGCGTGCCGATCGGGGCCGGTCCGCTCCAGCCAGCTCAGGTAGAACCCGTCAGGACCGGCGGCGAGCTCCGGCTCCGCGCTGCCTGGCCCCGCCGGAGACGCGAGAGGCTCGATCTGCACGGGCGGCGCGGCGCTGTCCGCCGCGGCCACCTGTCCGCCATCCGCGTCATCGGGCCCGCAGGCAGGGAGCACGAGGAGGCACAGCGCGGCGAGAAGGTGTGGGAAGCGCGTCGTCATATCCACCGTTTCCATCTGAAGTAGCCCAGCAGCGACAGTCCGATCGCCAGCATGATCCCCATCACCACCGGGTATCCGTATTCCCAGTGTAGCTCCGGCATGTTCCACCGGCTCACTGACGTATCGAAATTCATGCCGTACACCCCGGCGATGAACGTCAGCGGAATGAAGATGGTGGCGATGATGGTGAGGACCTTCATCACTTCGTTCATTCGATGGCTGACGCTGGACAGGTACACATCCAGCAGCCCGCTGGCCATCTCCCGGAAATTCTCCAGCAGGTCGATCACCTGGATCGTGTGGTCGTAGGCGTCCCGGAGGTAGATCCGGCTGTCGTCGGTGATGTACTTGGACGGGTCGCGATACAGCTGGCCGACGGCCTCACGCATCGGCCACAGGGCGTGGCGCAGGGCGAGCAGGTCCCGTCGGGCCCCGTGGATCACGCCGACCAGGCTCTCGTGCGGGTCGTCGATCACCGCCTCCTCCAGCTGCTCCAGCCGCGCGCCGAACTCCTCCAGCAGGGGGTAGAAGTTGTCGATGATGGCGTCCAGCAGCGCGTAGAACAGGTAGTCCGCCCCGCCCGTCCGGATCTTCCCCTTCCCCAGCCGGAGCCGGTCGCGAACGGGATCCCAGCAGTCGCCCTGCGCCTCCTGGAACGTCAGGACCCAGCTGGGGCCGAGGAAGAGGCTGATCTGCTCCGTGTCCACCCGGTCGCCCAGCGACGCCATCCGCGCGACGGCGAACAGATAGCTCGCGTACTCCTCCACCTTCGGCCGCTGGTGCACGTTCATGACATCCTCCAGCGCCAGCCGGTGGAGCGCGAACTCGGCGCCGATCGACGCCACCGATTCGGCATGGCCGACCCCTCCGACGTCCACCCAGACCACGGGCCATCGCGCCCTGAACCCCGCCAGCCCCTCCACGGTCGCGTCCATCTCCTCGAAGCCGTCCGCCGAGAAACCGATCACGCGAATGGAGGGCGGCGCCGCTTCCGGGTGCGAGATGAGAGTTCCCGGCGGCGTCCCTATGGGAGACCGCCGCCGGAACGTGTGCACGCGCGGGACCGGGACGCCGGCGCGCCGGAGACCCTGGCGCAGACGCCGGGCTCCCCAGAGAGCCGTCCACGTGAAGCGTCGCTGCACTACCTCGGCGACGCTACGCTGGGGTGACGTCCCGCCTCGCTTCGCGGCCGGGTCAGTCGGATGGGGCTCGGACATGGGCGGTGAAGATACGCAGGCCCCCGCGCCGGTGCGAGAAGGTGGGCGTCAGGACCAGCCCCAGCGTACCAGCTCCGCGCTCTCCTGATCGAGCGCCCTCATCTCCACTCGCACATAGTCGCCCTCCCGGTACTCCCGCAGCCGCTCCCGCATGGCCGTCGTCGCGTTCGACGGCAGGTAGATGGGAACGGTGCCACCCTGCGTCATGTTCAGCGTGAACATGCTCCGGGAAACGTCGATCTGACCGATCGTGCCCTCTACCCGGTAGACGTCCGGGGCCGCCGATCGGCGCGTCCCTCCCTGCCGCTCCTGAACGGGCGTGCACACCTGGATCAGATCCGTGTAGTAGCCCTGCTGGACCTGCTGCACCCGCATGTCCACCACATCCCCGTACTCCAGCGCCTGCACGGGATAGTTCTCGTTGTTGTAGATCACCTGGGTGTTCGCGTCGTACAGGATCGGTCCGGTCTTCCCGTCCTGGGTGAGCACGACGATCTGTTGCTGCTGCTGACGGACCTCCTGCACCTCCACCGTCACCGTGCCGCTCTGCGCCTGGCCCTGGCCGCCCCCGCCGAGGACGCCGCCCAGCACGTCGGCGAGCCCGCCACCGCTGCAGGCACCCGTCGCCAGCCCGAGCGCCAGCATCGGCACGACCTTCATCGCGAGTCTCATGTCGCCTCCCATGTTCGGATTTCCCGCCCCGCCGCCGCAGGGGGTGCAACGGCGGTGCCACGGCCGGGAAGGTGACCGGGTGAGGAGCCGTGCAGAATGTCCCGAACGCTTTCGCGGGGTCGCGGCCCCTTGCCCGCCCATGGACTCGCCGCTTGATTTCCGGCACGCGGGCACGGGCCCGCTCCGCGCGCCCCTGCCACGACGCCGGAAGGACCGCCGTGTTCCAGCATTGCATCTTCTGTCACGGGAAGCTGCCCGCGAACGATTCCGTCGAGCACTTCCCGGTGGGCCGGCGCATCGCCTACGATCCCCACCGCGGCCGACTGTGGGCGGTCTGTCCGTCGTGCACCCGCTGGAACCTGGCTCCGTTCGAGGACCGGTGGGAGGCGCTGGAGGAGCTGGAGCGCGCGCGGCGGGACCGGGGGCGGGTCCTCTCCAGCACCGACAACATCGCTCTCGTCCAGGCGAACGACGTCGAGCTGGTCCGCGTCGGAAAGGCCCGCCTGACGGAGGAGGCCTGGTGGCGGTACGGCCAGGAGATGCTCCGGCGGCGCTCCCGCCATCGCGTCCTCCGCTGGACCGAGACCGCCGCGCTCGTCGGCGCCTCCGTCACTACGGGCGGGCTCCTGTACATGTTCGGCGGCAACATCCTCAACAACGCCGTGCGCTACCAGAAGTTCGGTCCCGTGGCCTGGCAGGGCGAGACGGCCTGCATCACGTGCGGAGCCCTCCTCCAGCAGATCAGCTTCCGCCGGTCGAAATTCATGCACCTGACACGGGACAACGCCGGCACGGGGCTGGCGCTGCACATGCGCTGCGGCTACTGCCGGTCCGAGCGCAGGGTGGGGGAGCATCAGCTCGAGGGGATCGTGGCGGAGCACGTGCTCCGCCGGGTGATGACCTACCACCACTTCCACGGCGCCTCCGAGTCGCGCGTTCGCGCGGCCACGGACTACATCGACCGCATCGGCTCTCCGGACGCCCTCGCCAGGGACATGACCCGTGCCGGGCTCCGTCTCGACCACCTCTTCAGTTCCGAGCGCCGGACGCACGCCATCGCGCTGGAGATCGCGCTCAACGAGGACGCGGAGCGTCGCCTCCTGGAGATGGAGCTGGCGGAGCTCGAGACCCGCTGGAGGCAGGAGGAGGAGATCGCAGCCATCGCCGACAGCCTCCTCACACCCTCCCTCGACCCGATCCGGCCACACGAGTAGCGGGGGTGGACCGGCGGGCCCGGCGGCGCTACACTCGGCAGCCCAAGCCGTTTCGATCCTGATCAGGGGGCGTAGGATGCGCGACAACAGCTGGTACGAGGGGATTCTCAGCGCGGTGGACACCAAAGATTCCGCCGGCTTCGTCTCCTACCTGACCGACGATGCGACCTTCACGTGGGGCGCCCAGGAGCCCGTCCACGGCAAGCGCGCCGTCCAGGACTACGTGGACGCCTTCCTCGGCATGTTCCGGGGCACCCAGCACGTGGTGCTGGAGACGCTCGAGAGTGGCGATACCCGGGTATGCCGCGGCGAGGTCACCTATCTGATGCAGGACGGCCGGGAGATCCCCACGCCGTTCTGCAACGTCTTCCACATGGAAGGCGACCGGATCAGAGACTACCTGATCCACCTCGACCCGAGCCCGCTGGCCGCGCCTTCCGAGGCGTGATGGAAGCGGGACGACGGCGCCCCTCTGCCTCATCCCCCTAGCGGGTCGAAGCCCGCGGCCTCGAGAGCGCGGCGGTACGCGGGCAGCTCCGCCGCGTAGAACGCCTCGACCTCGGCCAGCATGGACTCGGCCGCCCCCAGTGCCCATTCCAGCTCCTGGAGCCGGCCGGCGGCCGGCGCGCCTGGCGTCGATGTCGCCCGGCCGAGCGCCTGACCGAGCCGCGCCGTGACCGTGTTGTTCCGCACGATGCCCTTCGTGTCGGGCGGGAGGCGTAGCCGGTCCAGCAGAGCCGAAGCCTTCGCCTGCACGCTGTCCGTGAGCTCCAGCAGCTCGGCCTTCTGCGCCGAGTCGGCCGGCTCCCAGCGGCGCAACGCCTTCTCGTAGAGCGACAGCGTCTCGCTGGTCGCGTCCAGCCGGGAGATCGCCGCGCGGAGCTCCGATTGGCGGGACTGCCCGCGCATCACCGTCTCCAGGTTCTGCCGCATCGCCGCCACCGACCGCGTGGCCCGCGGGTCCGCTCGAACGCTCACCGTTCCCTCGGAGACGTGGTCTCCCACCGTCACTCGCACGCCATACGTGCCCGGGAGCGCCTCCGGGCCCGCCGGCTCGGGGTCCTCGGGCGCCGCGTCCGGGCGCGGGAATCCCCTGCGCTCGAGCCCCCATACGACGCGGTTCACCCCCGCCTTCGCCGGCCCGTCCAGCGTCCTGATGACCGAGTCGGCCTCGATGATCTCGATCTTCGCCTCGGCGGAGTCATCCCGAGCGCCGACGTAGTACGAGATCAGCGCGCCATACGGGCGGTTCGGGCCCTGGTATTTGGTGTCGCCGGGGAAGTAGAACGGGCCGCTCATGCCGCGGGTGTGCTGGATCGCCTCCGGCACGTCGAACAGGTAGAGCGGCGACGCGGCGATCCGCGCGTCCCGGGCCATGGCGCGGACCGGGCGGATGTCGTCGATGATCCACGCGCCCCGGCCGTGGGTTCCGATGGCCAGATCGTGATCCCGGGGGTGCACCACCAGCGCCCGCGTCGGGGCGCCGGCCGGGTACTCGCCGTGGGTCCACTTCCACCAGCTCCGCCCGGCGTCCGGCGACACGTAGAGACCGAACTCGGTGCCGAGGAAGAGAAGCCCCGGCTCGACCGGATCCTCCTCGATGACGTGGATGTAGCCATCGATCTGTCCCGGTGAGAGCGCCCGCCAGCTTCGCCCGTAATCCGCCGTGCGGTAGACGTATGGCGTCCAGTCGCCTCGACGATGGTTGTCGAAGACGACGTAAGCGGTCCCCGGCGCGTGCTTCGACGCCTCGATGTGCGGGACCCAGGTCGCGTCCGGCACGCCGGGAATCCGGTCCACCACGTTCATCCAGCTGCGCCCGCCGTCGCGGGTGATCTGGACGTTCCCGTCATCCGTCCCGACCCAGATCACCCCCGGCTCGACCGGGGACGGCGCGATCGTGAGGATCGTGGTGTGGTTTTCAGCCGCCGTGACGTCCAGCGTCAGACCACCGGACTCGTGCTGACGCTGCTTTTCAGGGTCGTTCGTGGTCAGGTCCGGGCTGATGATCTCCCAGCTCTCGCCCCGGTCCGGGCTGCGATGCACGAACTGGCTGCCGTAATAGACCACGCGCGGGTCGAACGGGTCCAGCGCGATCCCCGCGTTCCAGTTGAAGCGCAGCTCCGTCGCCGTATCCGGCACCGGCGGTCGCACCGTCCGCTCCTCCCCGGTGTTCAGGTCGAACCGCCGGAGGTTGCCGCCCTGGCTCATGCTGTAGCCGGTCCCCGGCTCGGTGGGATCCGGAATGGCGGCGAACCCGTCGCCGAACCCGATCTCCTTCCAGTGGTGCGCCACGATGGCGGAGCCGGCGAACGAGGGCGTCTCCCACACCTGGCTCGGCCCCACCCACGATCCGTTGTCCTGCAGTCCGCCGTAGACGTTGAACGGCGTGGCCGTGTCCACCGCCAGGTGATAGAACTGCGCGACCGGCAGGTTCTCCACGAAGTACCAGGAGCCGCCACGGTCGTGGCTGATGTAGACGCCGCCGTCGTTGCCCGTGATGATCGTCCGTCCGTCCGGGTGTGCCCAGAATGCGTGGTGGTCGACGTGCACGCTCGACCACGGCGCGATCTCCTCGAACGTACGGCCCCCGTCCTCGCTCATCGACAGCGTGCCGCTCACACGGTAGACGCGGTTCTCGTTCCGGGGATCCACGTAGACGCGGCTGTAGTAGAACGCACGGTCGTTCACGTTGGTCTCGGTGTTCACCGCACGCCACGTCACACCGCCATCATCCGAACGGAGCAGCGCGCTCTTCTCCGCCTCCACCAGCGCGTACGCCACGGACGGATCGCTCTCGGAGAAGGCCAGGCCGATGCGGCCCAGCTCACCCTCCGGGAGCCCCTCCTCCTCCGTCAGGCGACGCCACGTCTCTCCACCATCCCAGCTCTGCCATAGCCCGCTCCCCGGGCCGCCGCTGCTGAAGAACCACGGCCACCGGCGGAACTCCCAGGTGGAGGCCAGGAGGTGACGCGGATTGGACGGATCCATGACCAGCTCGAACGCACCGGTCCGCTCATCGACGTACAGCACCTTCCGCCAGCTCCGGCCGCCGTCCGTCGTCTTGAACACGCCGCGCTGATCGCCATCGCTCCACGCCGGCCCCATCGCGCTGACCAGCGCCACATCGGCGTCGGATGGGTCGACCACGATCGCCTCGATGTGCTCCGACCTCTCCAGTCCCAGGTGGGTCCACGTGCGTCCGCCATCCTCCGTCCGCCACACCCCTCGGCCGACACCCATGCTGTTCCGCGCGTTCGCCTCCCCGGTCCCCACCCACACCACGTGGGGCGCGGACGGCGACACGGAAACGGCCCCGATGGAGTTCACTGGCAGGGAGTCGGTCACGGGCGCCCAGGTCAGCCCTGCGTCTGCCGACTTCCACAGGCCGCCGGTGGCCGCCCCGGCCCAGATCACCCGGGGTTCGCCCCGCCAGGCGTCCAGCGCCGCGATCCGGCCGGACGTGCCCGGAGGCCCGATCGGCCGCGCATCCAGCCCGTGGAAGACGCTGTCCACCGCCACCGCCCTCGGCGACCGTTGCTCCTGCCCGCTCAGCGGAGGGGCGGCACCCGCGCTGGCGCAGGCGGTGGCGAGCAGGACGAAGACGAACGGGGCGGAGATTCGCGCGGGACGGCAGGTCATCGACGACTGGCTCCGGGTTGGTGCCGGGGTTGCATGGTGGAGCGCAATTCTAGAGCGCCGCACCGGCGCCGGCAAACCCGGACCTTGCGCGCGGCGCCTGCGCCCGTAACCTGCGCTCATGTCAGCCTCCCGTATCGTCACGCGCCTCCTGATCCTGAGCGCCGCCCTGTGCCCGCTCGTTCTCGCCTCCTGCGATCCCCCGCGGCGGGACCCCGGCGCGGTTCCGGCCGCGGCCCCACCGGGGGACCACCAGGCTGGCGGCACCGCTGACATCCGTCGCGACCTGACCGCCACCCCCGAGGGGACCTCGCTCCTTGGAGAGCCGCTCTTCCCGCTGCTCCCGGACTCCGCCGCGGCCGAGCGAATGGGAGAACAGCTGGACAGCGCCCAGGCCGCCTACGAGGCGGACCCGGATGACGCCGATGCGCTGATCTGGGTCGGCCGTCGTCTCGGGTACCTGGGCCGGTACCGCGAAGCCATCGACGCGTTCGGAGAAGGGATCGAACGCCACCGCGACGATCCCCGGTTCTACCGCCACCGGGGCCACCGCTTCATCAGCGTCCGGGAGCTCGACAGCGCCATCCTCGACCTGGAGCACGCCGCCCGCCTCGTCAGCGGCCAACGCGATGTGGTCGAGCCCGACGGCCAGCCCAACGAGGCCGGGATCCCCCGCAGCACCCTGCACACCAACATCTGGTATCACCTGGGGCTCGCGCGCTACGTCGCCGGCGACTTCCCGGGCGCCATCCACGCGTTCCGCCACGGCCTCGCCATCTCGCCGAACGACGACATGCGCGTGGCCATGGCCGACTGGCTGTGGCTCGCCCTCGCCCGGACCGGTCGCTCGGCCGACGCCACCGCTCTCCTCCAGGAGGTCCTGGCCGACAGCATGGACATCCTGGAGAACCAGGCGTATCACCGCCGCCTCCGCCTCTACCGTGGAGACATCGCCCCCGACTCCCTGCTGCCGGCCGACGCCGATGCGCTGGCCCTCGCCACGTACGGCTACGGACTCGGCACCTGGCACCTCATCAGGGGCGACTCCGCCGCCGCACGTGCGGTTTACGAGGACCTCATGACGACCGGCTACTGGCCCGCGTTCGGCTTCCTCGCCGCCGAGGCCGAGCTTGCCCGGATGCCGCCGTCCGGACCCCCTGGGATGTGACGATTCCCGGGCCGCAGGCGCTGGACCCACGCCGGACACGGGTCTAGCTTGGCCCGGATGACCGACCCCCTGTCAGGATCCGAAATCGAGCCGCCGCGGTCCGGCGTCGTCACGAGCCCCGCGGACGTCGACCCCGCGTTCGCGGCGTTCCTCGAGCGGTTCAACGCCGGCGAGTTCTGGGAGAGCCACGAGGCGCTCGAGGCGGCCTGGCGGAGGACCGGCAGCGAGTTCTACCACGCGCTGATCCTCTTCGCGAGCGCCTTCGTGCACGTCCAGCGCGGGAACCGCCACGGCATCGCCGCGCAGCTGGGAAAGGCGGATCCTCTCCTGGAGAAGCACCGGCCCGGCTACCTGGGCATCGACGTGGACGGGCTACTCGCCCACAGCGCCATCTGCCGCCACCTGGTGGCCGAGAACCGGGAAGCCCCCGAGGATGCGTGGCCCGTGCTCATCCCGATCCCGCGCATATCGTTCGATCCCGTGCTGGTGCGCGGCGACGAGACCGAGCTGAGCGCGTGAGCAGCGAGCCTCTCCAGCCTCCGCCCGACCGCACCGTCGCCCGTCCACACGTCGTCATCCTCGGCGGCGGATTCGCTGGTCTCCATTGCGCACGGGCCCTCAGACGCGCCCCGGTCGATGTCACCCTCGTCGACCGCCGCAACTATCATCTCTTTCAGCCCCTGCTCTACCAGGTCGCGACCGCGTCCCTTTCTCCCGCCGACATCGCCAGCCCCATCCGGTCCATCCTCAAGCGGGTCAGGAACGTCCAGGTATGGCTCGGCGAGGCGATCGGCGTGGACGTGGAGAACCGCGTCGTCGAGCTCAAGGATGGCCGGCTCGAATACGACTACCTCGTCGTCGCAACCGGCGTCACCCACGCCTACTTCGGCCACGAAGAGTGGGCCGGCCGGGCTCCCGGCCTCAAGACCGTGGATGACGCCCTCGAGATCCGCCGCCGCTTCCTCCTGGCGTTCGAAGCCGCCGAGAGGGAGGCTGATCCCGCGTCGCGGCGGCGCCTCCTCACCTTCGTCATCGTCGGCGCCGGGCCCACCGGCGTCGAGCTCGCCGGGTCCATGGTCGAGATCGCGCGCCAGTCCATCCCCCGTGACTTCCGCTTCATCGACACCGCTTCCGCCCGCGTAATCCTCGTGGAGGGCGCCGACCGCGTACTCCCCGGCTACCCCCCCGATCTCTCCGCCAGCGCACGGCGCCAGCTCGAACGGCTCGGCGTCGAGGTACGCACCGGCGCCATCGTCACCGATATCGGGGAGGGCGTCCACATCGGCGAAGAGGTCATTCCCGCCGGAAACGTCTACTGGGCCGCCGGTGTCGCCGCTTCGCCCCTCGCGGCCAGCCTCGATGCACCCCTCGACCGTAGCGGACGGGTCCTCGTGGAGAGCGACTGCTCCGTCCCCCGGCACCCCGAGGTCTTCGTGCTCGGCGACCTGGCTCACATCCAGCAGGACGGGGAACCCCTGCCCGGCGTCGCGCAGGTCGCCATCCAGTCCGGCCGCCACGCCGGCCGTATGATCCGCTACGACCTCGCCCGTCGCCCCCGCGAGCCCTTCCGCTACCGGTTCTGGGGCAACCTGGCCACCATAGGACGTGCCGCAGCCGTCGCCGATTTCGGCCGCGTCCGTTTCGGCGGCTACCTCGCCTGGCTGGTCTGGGTCTTCGTCCACATCCTCAAGCTCATCGGCTTCCGCAACCGCATCCTCGTCATGATCCAGTGGGCGTGGGCCTGGCTCACCTATCAGCGCGGAATCCGCCTCATCACCGGCTCTCCCGAAGTCCAGCTCGAGCGTTCCCGGAGCAGCCGCGACGCCTGAATCGCCGCGTCGCCTACCGATCGGCCTCTTGACAGGCCGGCCGCCGCTTCTTTAGTGTATTAGAACACCCATACACCAACACGGCGGAGGACCGGTGTGCTGATCACCATTGATGCCTCGGATGCCCGAGCGATCTATGTCCAGATCATGGACGAGATCAAGCGCGCGGTCGTCCTGGGGACCGTAAAGCCGGATGATCCGCTTCCTTCGGTGCGGCACCTCGCCAGCGAGCTCCGGGTCAATCCGAACACCGTGCAGCAGGCCTATCGGGAGCTGGAGCGGGACGGTCTGGTCTATGTACGGCGGGGCCAGGGGACGTTCGTCGCGCCGGATGGGGCGGGGGGGACGGCCAGGGAGCGACGGCAGCTGGCCGGCATGGTGGCGACGAAGGCGCTGCGTGAGGCATACCGAAACGGGCTGACGGTCGAGGAGCTGATGGAGGCGATCCGCGACGCGGAGACCAGGTGGAGCGAGGATCCGAATACGGGAGGAGCTCGATGAGCCTGATGATCCCGACGGAGCTGAGTGTGATCGAGCCGGCCGTGGAGACGGCCGGGCTGGCCAAGCGGTACGGACGGCGGGTGGCGCTGGACGGAATGGACATGACGGTGCCGCAGGGCGCCGTGTACGTCCTGGTGGGTCCGAACGGCGCAGGGAAGACGACGACGCTGAGGATCCTCCTGGACCTGGTGCGGGCGGATGCGGGGCGAGCCGGGGTGCTGGGGCTGGACACGGTCTCGGCGGGAGCGGAGGTGCGCGCCCACTGCGGGTATCTGCCGGAGCGGCAGGATGCGGGCTACGGCTGGATGAAGGTGCAGCAGCTCCTCGACCACCACGCGCGGTTCAGGAGCAACTGGGACGCCGCATATGCCACGCAGCTCGTCGAGCGGCTGGAAGTGCGGGATCATACGAAGTTCGGGAAGCTGTCGAAGGGCGAGGCGCGGCGGGTGCAGCTGGTCATGGCGCTGGCTCACCGCCCCCCACTCCTGCTGCTGGACGAGCCCACCGACGGGCTCGACCCCGTGATGCGGGACGAAGCGCTGGCGATCCTGTCGGACCACGTGGCGGACACCGGTGCCACGCTGGTGATCTCGACGCACCTGGTCTACGAGGTGGAGGGTCTGGGGGACCATCTGGGCGTGCTCAAGGAAGGAGTGCTGAGGGCTCAGCTCGACCGGGAGACGCTGCGGCAGCGGCTGCGCCGGTACACGCTGGAGGTCGCGGAGGGATGGGAGGGCGTGCCGGAGGTGAACGAGAGCATCATCCGGCGCACGGGCTCTGGCCGGGAGGTCGCCTGGACGGTCTGGGGAGAGGAGGGAGAGGTCGTGGAGCGCCTGAAAGCCGGTGGGGCCACGGTGCGGCACGTGGACCCCCTGACGCTGGAGGAGGCCGCCGTGGCGCTGCTCGCCATGCGCGAGAACCAGAACCGGATCGCCCGGGAGCCCGCTCCCGCAGCCACACAGGCGGAGGTGAGATAGCCATGGAGAGCGCGATGGAACGTGCGGGCGCCTACCACGCGGTCGGGTTCGGGAAGGCGACGGCGGAGCAGTTCCGGCTGCTGTGGATGAGCCGCCGACCGCTATTCATGATGCTCGGGATCGTGGGGCTCCTCGCCCTGTTCGGCGAGCCCTGGACGGAGAGACCCGCGGCCCGCCTGTTCAGCATGTGGCCGATCTGGATGCTCCTGGCCGGGCCGCTCTGGGCCTTCGCCGTGTGGCACAACGAGGGACCCGGCAACCGGCTCTACTTCTGGAGCCACCCGGTCTCCCGGACGACGCATTCCCTCGGCCGGCTGGCCGCGGGGGCCGCCTGGCTCGTCGTCCTGTACGGCGCACTCGTGCTGGGCGGAGCCGCGTTCGCGGCCCTCGACGGGGATCTCGCGCAGTTCGGCGCCGTGGGGTTCACGGCCTGGGTCGCGCTGATCACGGGGCCACTGATCGGGTTTCTCATCATCTCGGTCCTGACCGTCTCCAGCGATCATCCGATCCGCTGGTTCCTCGGCATCCTGCTCGGAGTGCCGCTGACGCTCAGTCTCGTGGACGAGTGGCTGGGGCTCGGCCCCGCCCTGGAGTTCCTACTGAAGCCCCTCACGAGCAGGGACTGGGGTCTCGCCATGACCATCGTCGCGCCTTTCCTCCATGCCATGGCGAGGGTTCACGAGCTGTTCATCGACCAGGGGGGCAGCTCGACGGTCGGCGACGGGTTCGACACGCAGGACTGGTGGCTCGCCATGCCCCTCTGGATCCTGTTCTGGCTCGGCGTGGTCGTTCTGATGGCGCGGCGTCACCCGGACGTATTGCCTCGCTGGAGGCGCTCCGGCTGATTCCCGGGACGGGCCCGGGCGACGGAGAAGCGGGCGGCGAGGGGGAGCTAGCTGGCCGGTCGGCCGGAGTGGGTGGCTGGGCGCGCCGCCCGCTGCCGGGCCCTTCCGCCGCTCTCGCCAGGCCGGTGAGCCAGCCGGCGGACCCGCGACCGTAAAAGAACCGCGAATCACCCCCACGTCGACGTGCCCGCGGAGAAGCGCATGGGGCCCTCCCCACCTTGCCTTTGGGCGGCCGGTCCGGCTCATCGATGGCCCGGTCCATGCACCCTCCGCCGCGCATCCGTCGAAAAAGGGTTGACAGCGCAGGTGAGGCGGAGTCAGCTTAGTCCTCGCGGCAGAGGGACTTGGCGCACCAGCCCGCCGGCGCGGTCTTCCCGTGGCGGCCCATGTAGCACGAACTTTGGACGATCGGTCGATGACGACCATCCATCGTACCATCGGCATCTGTTTTTGCCTCGGCGTCCTGGCGACGCCGGTGGCCGCGCAGAGCTTGCGCGGCTCACCGTGGTCCATCACGCGCCAGAACCGGGTGGCGCACGATCACGACTATACCTTTCTGAACACGAGCCGCGGCGTCCGGGAGTTCGTTTCGAAGGGCTATCTGGTCATGGTCCCCGGGGACGGGAACTATGTCCTCGCCTCCGTCTCACACCCGTACGCCCGTCCCGAGGTCAAGCTGTTCATCGAGCGTCTGGCCGCGCATTACCGGGCCGCGTGCGGAGAGCCCCTCGTCGTGACCAGCCTCACGCGGCCCCGCAGCAGCCAGCCCAACAACGCCTCCCGGCGCAGCGTTCACCCGACCGGGATGGCGGTGGACTTCCGGCGGAGCACCGACCGGACCTGCCGGTCCTGGCTGGAGGATACGCTGCTCGAGCTGGAGAAGGACGAGGTTCTGGAGGCGACGCGGGAGCGGTATCCTCCGCATTATCACGTCGCCGTCTTCCCGGAAGCGTACGCGCGGCACGTGGCGTCGCTCCCCGACCAGAGCCTGCCCACCCCCGCGGCGGTCACCCATCACCGCGTAAGGCGCGGGGACAGCCTCTGGAGCATCGCCAGGGACTACGGCGTGGACGTGGACACGTTGAAGGCGGCCAACAAGCTCACGGGGAGCCGCATCTACGCCGGCCAGACGCTGCGGATCCCGTCGATCTCGGCGAAGTAAGCCGTTCGGGGCCACCTTCGGCCCCGCCCTCTCCATGACCCCGGCACTCGACGGCTGGACCCGACGCCCGGCCCCGGGCGGGATCATCGGAATGGTCCACCTCCCGCCGCTCCCCGGCTCCCCCCGCTGGGGCGGCTCCATGGCCACGGTCGTGGACCGGGCCAGGGTGGATGCCGCGGCGCTGGCGGACGGCGGCGTGGATGCCGTGCTGGTCGAGAACTTCGGCGACGCGCCGTTCCACCCGGACCGGCTTCCCCCTGAAACCGTGGCCGCTCTCGCCGTGGCGGCTGCGGCCGTCGCAGCGGAGGTCTCCGTTCCCCTGGGCATCAACGCGCTGCGCAACGACGCCGCCACCGCGCTGGCGGTGGCCGCGGCCGTGGGAGCGTCCTTCATCAGGGTCAACATCCATACCGGCGCCATGGTCACGGACCAGGGCTGGATCGAAGGGCAGGCCGCCCACACGCTGCGCGAGCGGGAGCGGATCGCACCCGCGGTGGCCATTCTGGCTGACGTTCTGGTCAAGCACGCCACCCCTCCGGCCGGGCTGACGCTGGAGCGTGCCGCGCGTGACGCGTGGGAGCGTGGGCTCGCGGACGGGCTGATCGTGTCCGGCCCTGGAACGGGCGAGGCCACGTCGGCGGAGGAGGTGGACCGGGTTCAGCGCATTCTGCCCGCGGCCCCCGTGCTCGTCGGGAGCGGGGTCACGGCCGAAACGGCTCGGGCGCTCCTGCAGACCGCCCATGGGGCCATCGTGGGGACGGCGCTGGAGCGGGATGGGATCTCCGGCGCGCGCGTGGACCCGGCGCGTGTGCGCGCCCTGGTGGCCGCCGCCCGGAGCTGAGCGCGGGACGCCCGATTAGCGCCGCTGCCGGTCTTCCGGCTCGTACGGGAGCTGGTTCAGGTAGTGCTGCGACTCCATGTCGATCCTCGACGTCCGGAGCTGGTCCGTCGACACCGTGACCGCCGTCTCCAGGCCGTGACTGTGCGCGCTGATCGTCACCGTGCCGTCCCCGCCGGCGAGCGTGACCGAGTGGCTGTCGCGGGACTGGACCTCGAGGGGAATGCGCTCCCGGAGGTACTCGGCCGCAAGACGGACCGCCTCGGCGCCGCTCGTCGCTGTAAGTCTCTGATAGGAAGCCATTTGATCGCCCTGGGCCCGGACCGTATCGGGGCGCCCTCCGCCCGCCGGCGCCGCACCTAGCATACAATGCTGGCACCGCCCGGCCAATGCGTCCAGGGGATTTGCCCTGGCGGCGCCGCCGGTCGCATGTTGGGCCGGGGACTCATCGAGAACCGAGGAACACATGCCCGGCACCACGACCTCCGACCGCCTCAGCGAGAACGTCCGCAAGCTCCAGCCCTCCGCCACCATCGCGGTGTCGTCGAAGGCGAAGGAGCTCAAGGCGAAGGGTCGCGACATCGTGGACCTGAGCGCGGGGGAGCCGGACTTCCCCACTCCAGGCTTCATCGCCGACGCGGGCCGGTCGGCGATCGCGGCGGGTCGAACGCGGTATACGCCGTCGCCGGGTGTGCCGGAGCTGCGCGCGGCGGTGGCCGCCGCGCTGGAGCAGAGGCATGGCCGGCCGATCGATCCCGCGCGCGTCGTCGTATCCGCGGGAGCGAAGCAGGCGCTCTTCAACGTCCTGTTCTCCCTGACCGGCCCCGGAGACAAGGTGCTGGTGCCGGTGCCCTACTGGACGAGCTACCCCGAGATGGTGACGCTGGCCCGTGCCACCCCGGTAGCGGTGCAGGGACGGGAGGAAACCGGCTACCGGATCAGCCCGGAGGAGCTGGAGGGGGCGTGGAGCCCGGATGTCCGGGCGCTGCTCATCAACTCCCCCTCCAATCCGTCCGGTTCGGTGTACCGGCCAGCCGAGCTGGAGGCGATCCTGACGTGGGCGGCGGAGCGCGGCGTGTGGGTGATCTCGGACGAGATCTACGGCCGCCTGTGCTACCTGGAGCATCCGGCGCCCGGCATCCTCGACTTCCCCGACACGCTGCTGGAGCGCGCGGTCCTCATAGACGGCGCATCGAAAGCCTTCGCGATGACCGGCTGGCGCATCGGCTGGTCGGTGTCCGATGCGCGCCTCGCGTCCACGCTGGGCGCCCTCCAGAGCCATACGACGTCCAACGCCGCCACACCCTCGCAGTACGCCGCCCTCGCGGCCCTCACCGCCACCGCGGAGCAGGCGGCGGAGCTGGACGCCATGGCCGCCGAGTTCCGGGCGCGCCGCGACCTGGTGGTCGAGCTCCTCGATCGGCACCTCCCCGGGACCGATCGCGTGGAGCCCGAGGGCGCCTTCTACCTCTTCTTCCGGGTGGACCGCTGGTTCGACGGCGAGCGTGCCGACTCGGTGGCGCTTTGCACGTGGCTGATCGAGCACGCGGGCGTAGCGATGGTCCCCGGCTCGGCGTTCGGAGACGACCGGTACGTCCGCCTGTCCTTCGCCGCCTCCCGACGGGATCTCGAGGAGGCGTTCGCTCGGCTGGGGCGGGCGCTCGGCTCGTGAGCGACGAGGTCCTTCTTTCGGGGTACGTCCGGCGCCTGTTCGCCACCGAGGACGAGGTCCTGGAGGAGCTCCGGTACGAGATCTCCCGGCGCGGGCTCCCCGAGATCCACATATCGGCGGAGCAGGGCCGCCTCCTCCAGGTGCTGCTCCGCGCCGTGGGCGCCGGCCGCGTGCTGGAAGTGGGGACGCTGGGCGGCTACAGCGCGATCTGGATGGCCCGTGCTCTCCCGGCCGACGGCCGGCTCCTCACCCTCGAGATCGACCCGGGGCATGCGGCTTTCGCCCGGGAGTTCGTCGCGCGGGCCGGGCTTCAGGACCGGGTGGAGGTCCGGACCGGCAAGGCCGCGGCCACCATGGAGGCGCTGGACGCGGCGGAGCCTTTCGACGTCGTCTTCATCGACGCGGACAAGGAGGGCTACCCCGCGTATCTGGAGCACGCGTTGCGGCTCCTGCGTCCGGGAGGGCTGGTGATCGCGGACAACGCCTTCTGGAGCGGGCGGGTCCTGGATGAGGAGCCCGAGGAGGAGGGGACGCGCGGCGTGCGGGAGTTCAATCGCCGACTGGCGGAGCACCCGGCGCTCACCGGAACCATCATCCCGATGCGCGACGGGCTGGCGGTGGCGGTCTACACGCCGGCTTCCTGAAGCGCTCTCCGGCACCCGCCGACGTATCCTGCTCCGAAGACGTTCACGTGGACCAGCAGATAGTAGAGCTGGTATACGGCGCGACGCGCGGCGAACCCGGGCGACAGGGGCCACGCCCGCTCATACGCGTCCTGGAACTCCCGCCCGAACCCGCCGAACAGCTCGGCCATGGCCAGATCGACCTCGCGGTGCCCGTGGTACGCCGAGGGGTCGATCAGGGCGGGTCGCCCGTCCGCGGCCATATGGATGTTTCCGCTCCACAGGTCGCCGTGCAGGATCGACGGGCCCTCCTCGTCGCCCGCGGCGATCCGGTCGTCGAGGCGCTCCAGCAGACGCTCGAAGCGATCCACATCGGCGGGGCGGAACATGTCCCGCTCCACCGCCAGCCGCAGCTGAGGCTCCAGGCGTCGCGTCCGCCAGAATGCCGGCCACGACGGCGTCGCCTCGTTGGTCTGCGGGAGCGGACCGATGAAATTCGGGTGCTCGGCGCCGAAGCGATCACCCCGGGAGCGGTGCAGGGAGGCCAGGTCCTCGCCGAGACGGCGCCACGCGGCGGGCGAAGCGGGGCCGGGCTCGATCCATTCGAGGAGCAGCCAGCGGTCCTCCGAGGCCCGGGCGGCGATCAGCTCGGGAACCCGCACGGCGCCGGTGGCTTGCAGGAGTCGGAGCCCCCGGCCTTCGGCCTCGATGAGACCCGGCGGCTGCCCTGCGGCGGTCCACTTGAGGAAGAACCGCTCGCCGCGCTCCGTGGCCACCCGCGCGACCGGGCTGATACAGCCGCCGGTCACGGGTTCGGTCGCGGTGATCCGCACGGGGCGCCCCGCGCGCGATGAGAGCGCCGACTCCACCCCCGAGCGGACGCCGACCGGGAGCATCAGAAGCCGTGATCCGCCCGGATCCGATCCAGAAGCGCTCGGGTGGAGCGCTCCACGATGTCGTGAACGTCCTCGAACCCGCGGGGACCGCCGAAATACGGGTCGGGGACGTCGAGGTCATCCCCCGCCTCGGAGTCGAACTCCCGGAGCAGGTGAATCCGCGCCCCGTCGCCCCGAACCAGACGTCTGACTTCCCGGAGGTTCTCGGCGTCCATCACCACCAGGTAGTCGAACGCTTCGACGTCCTCGCCGATGATCCGGCGGCTCGAGCCGGTGACTTCCACGCCGCGCATCCGGGCCGTTTCCGTCGTACGGGCATCGGGGGCGTCGCCGTCGTGATAGCCGGACGTCCCCGCCGAGTCGATGCGGAAACGGGACTCCACCCCTTCCTCCGCCGCCGCCTTCCGGAACAGCGCCTCCGCCAGGGGGGAACGGCAGATATTGCCCAGGCAGACGAACAGCACGCCGATTTTCGAATTGCTCACGGTCCCTTTCGTCGTGGAGATGCAACGGTAAACGAGCCCGGGGCGCCCCCCCGCGTCAAGAGCCGAAGGGGAGGGCCGGGAGGGCATACCCCTGTCGTGGTGTTATCTTTGCCACCGCAATCCGAACAACGGACAACCGATCAATGCGCAAACCCCTTTCTATCGTACCGCTCCTGATCCTGGTGGCCTGCGACGGCCTGAGCACCGCCCCGGTGCAGCTGACGCTCGACGAGCTGAGCCCGCCGCCTTCGAATACGGCCATGGTGGTGCTCACGGAGCCGCTCGGCGACGGGGGCGGCGATCACGACATGAGCGCGCTCACCCAGTACGCCTACGCGCTGAGGACCCCGCCTCCGCTTCCCGAGCTGATCTACGAGACCTCCCTGGAGGCCGGGACCTCGGCTCTGCTGCTGACGCTCGCCGACATCGAGCAGACCGGTGTTCTGGTCACCGGCACCGATGACGTGGACGTGGGCTTCGTGCCGCCGGATGGGGCGCCGTTCGCCCCCCGCTCCACCTGCCGGATCACCATTACATCGGCGTGGGCCGATCAGGCGGGCCGCCGGCTCCAGGGGAAGTCCGACTGTCCGGTGACCGATGGGACGCGCGAGCTGCGCGTCCTCTTCAAGTTCGACTACACGGTACCCGCGGGGTGAGGCCGACGCGCGGCAAGGCCAGGCGCGTGGGCACCCGGCGAGTCGGCTCGCGGCCGGGGCGGCGTCACCTGGGCGCCCGCGCCGCCCATCTCTCAGCCCGCCGCCGACTGACGCGCTTCCGGAAGGCCTCCATGGTCGCCGTCGGAGCGACCGCGCTGGTCCTCCTTCTCATCGGCGATCCGGCCGGCGCCGCACCGACGACCGATCCGCCACCCGCGGCCACGGTACAGGTCTCCGCCGAAACCGTGCTGCCCGGGTCGCCACAGGGGCCGGCCGCCGACACCGCCGACACCGTCTCCGCCGACCCGGGCGAGTCCGCCCGCCGCGCGACCGGAACGCTGCGCGCCCTGCTTCGCGACTTCCTCAACTTCCTCCCCGCCCTCGGCATAGCCCTCGCCCTGCTGGCCGTGGCGGCGGTGCTGGCCCGGTTGGTCCGCATGGGCCTTCGCGCGGCGCTCGCCAGCTGGGAGCGGGCCGACGCCACGGCCGCCCTCGTGGCCGTCCTCATCTGGCTCCTCGCGCTCGGCGCGGCCCTGAGCGTTCTGGCGGGCGACGCCCGCGCGCTGGTAGGCTCCGTCGGACTCTTCGGCCTCGCGCTGTCCTGGGCTCTCCAGACTCCCATCGAGAGCTTCACCGGGTGGCTCCTGAACTCGTTTCGCTCCTATTACCGGATCGGCGACCGCATCGGTGTGGGGGAGGTATTCGGCGACGTGGTCCGCATCGACTTCCTCACGACGACGGTCTTCGAAGCGGGAGGGCCCGACAAGCGCGTCCAGGCCGCGCAGGCCACGGGAGCACTGATCACCTTCCCCAATTACGAGGTGCTGCGCTCGAACGTGGTCAACTACACCAGGGACTTCCCGTACGTCTGGGACGAGCTGACCATCGGAGTGGCAAACGAGAGCGACATCGCCCTCGCCGCGCGTGTGATCCAGCAGACCGCCGGCGAGGTGATCGGCGAGCGAATGCAAGGGGCGGCGCGCGCCTACGCGGACCTCCTCGAGCGGTCGAACCTGGCCTGGGATGTCTCGCCTGATCCTGAGGTCTACGCATCCACCCAGGACGCGTGGACCGACATCACGGTCCGGTATCTCGTCCCTGCCCGGGAGATGCGCCGCTGGTCCTCCAGGCTCCTCCTCGCCGTCAACAGGGCTCTCGCGGCCGACGACGTCGCCGACCGCGTGTTCGCCTCCTACCCACGCAATCAGGTCCAGCCCGTCCCGCCCCCACGGTGGGCTACACGCGACGAAGATCGATCGTCGGCCGACGAGGAGCGCTTGTGAGAGCCGGGGCCCTCCTCCTGGTCGCGCTCGCCGCGGCCTGCGCGCCCGACGCAGCGGAAGACGAAGCCGTCCATGTGACCGGGGCCTGCGAGGCGCCGGTGCCGTGGGCCGAGCTGCCCGCCGAAGTGAGGGAGACCAGCGGCGTCGCGGCGAGCCGTGCTCACCCGGGGATCTTCTGGACCCACAACGACTCGGAAGGCGATTCGGCGGTCTTCGCCCTGGACTCCACCGGGACGGTCATCGGCCGCGTACGCGTCCGGGGCGCGACGAACCGCGACTGGGAGGACATCGCGGTCGCCCCCTGTTCGCCGGGTTCCGGCGTGGACTGCCTCTTCATCGGCGATATCGGCGACAACCGGGAGAGGCGGCAGAACGTCGTCGTATTCATCGTCCCGGAGCCGGAGCCCGGCCCCGATTCGGTGAGCCGCCCCGCGGTGCGCCTCCAGGCTTCCTATCCGGACGGTGGCCAGGACGCCGAGGCCCTGTACGTCACCGACCGTGGCATCCATCTGGTGAGCAAGGGAAGGACCCGGAGCATCGAGCTCTACAGGATCCCACCGCCCTTCACCGCAGCCCCCGCCCGCTCCCTCGAGCGGGTCCAGGGGCTCGCGCCCCCGCCGACGTCGGTCTCCGCCCAGGTCACCGCCGCCGCCGCTTCGCCGGACGGTCGCACCGTCGTCCTCCGGACCTACGCGGGGCTCCGCTTCTTCGACGCCGGGGCCGATACCCTCCGGCACGTGGCACAGGCAGACTTTTCCGGCCCCGCACAGCCCCTCGGAGAAGGCGTGGATTTCATGACCGATGGCCGCCTCGTCCTCACCGGCGAGGCCGGCGGACGCGTGCCCGCGACCATTTCAGTCGTCCGCTGTAACCCCCGCGGCGAGGCGGCCGATTCCGCCCCCGCGAGGGATTGACCCATCGTTTTCCCTCCAAGTGTCCCATGAAGGTGACGATTTTGCCCCTTTTTTCGCGTTTCGGGAGGCGATTCGGGGCACGATAGATGCAACTAGTAACTCCCAGCGAGCCTTGAATTTAAGCAAACAAAGGCGGTATCTGGATGAACAATGGACGCGAGGATCAGGAATTCGCAAATCCCGGGGCGGGGCCGTATCCGGGATCGAGTCTTCACGAGCGGCCGTGGGAAAGCACGGAGAGCGACCACGGACCGTTCGAGCGGAGGCGGACCGGTGACCGGCGGGCGCCGGACCTCGAGGCAGCAGCCTCTGAAGACGCGCGCGGCGGTGATGAGCCGGGTCGTCGGCGCAGGGGTCGACGGAGAGCGGACGTGCTGGACTCGGGCAGCGGCGGGTCGCTGGCGACGGAGAGTCGCCGCCTCGTGCGGCGCCTGCGGGAGCCGCTGATCGGCCTGACGCTGGCGGGTGTCGCCGCGCCGCTGATCAACGCGGGCGTGAATCCGGGTGAGGAGACGGCGAAGGCCGAGCGGGACGAGGCCGCGACGGCCGCGGCCGCCGAAGCGGGGACCGCAACGGCGGAGCGGGGCGACCTCGATGAGGAAGTGGGCGACTACTGGGCGGACGCGGAAGAGGAGATCGTCCGGGAGCACACGATCGAGGGCGCGATGACGCGTTACGGGATCGACCGCAGCCTGGCGGAGCAGATCTTTGACGCCGCGGAGCGGCACCAGATCGAGGCGGACGTGGCCTTCGGGCTGGTGAACACGGAGAGCACGTTCCGTGATCGGGCGGTCAGCCACGTGGGAGCGCGTGGGCTGACGCAGGTGATGCCCCGTACGGCGAAGTGGCTGGATCCGACGGTCTCGGCCAATGAGCTGTTCAACCGGGACAAGAACCTGGACCTCGGGTTCAAGTACCTCCGGATGATGATCGACAAGTACGGCGGCGACGTGGAGAACGCGCTCACTGCGTACAACCGCGGGCCCGGTACCGTGGACAAGATTCTCAAGCGGGGTGGCAACCCGGACAACGGGTACGCCGGCAAGGTTCTCGGCGGCTGACGGCCGGTGGCGGAGCGAGGAGAGGGCCCGGGAGCACCGTGCTCCCGGGCCCTCTCTGCATGGCGCCCGTATGCGGCGGTCACAACCTGCGCAGCCGGATGCTCCCGTTGACGGTGGAGAGCCTGAGCTCGGGTCCGCCGCTTCCTATGGAGCCCCGGAGACTGCGGCGGCTCACCTTCCCCGTGACGGTGATGGGGAAGTCCGAGTCGATGCTCCCGTTGACGGTGCTGGCCCGGAAGTCCGCGTTCAGCCCCTCCGGCATCTCGATGGTGATGCTGCCGTTGACGGTCTCGAACTCGACGTCCTCCGTCAACGTGCTTCGCCCCAGTCGGAGCGAGATGTCCCCGTTGACGGTGCGGGCCTCCGCGAAGCCGGTGGTCCGCACGTCCACGTCGCCGTTCACCGTGCTGGCCTTCACGTCCGCCCCGAGGCCCTCGGCCTCGATGTCGCCGTTCACCGTGGCGCCAGTGAACCGCACGCCGGCCGGGATGCGGACGATGAAATGGACCCGGACGTCGTTGCGCTGGACGCTGTTGGTCCCGCCGCCCGGCCGGCACTCGTTTTCACGACGGGCGTTCTCGGGCGTCGGATAGACCGCGCAGATGGTGACGCCGCCGGCGTGCTCCACGACTTCCATACGGACGCTCATGGGGTCGCTGCGCCGGCCGCGTCGCTGGGCCCGAACGGTGACTTCGTCTCCGTCGGCGGGGAGCGCCTGGACATCGCCGTTGACGCCCTGGATCTCGATGGTGTTCCCGGCGGCGATCCGGCCGCGCCACTCGAAGTCCTGCTGAGCGGCGGCGGGAGCGGCGGCGGCCGCGATGACTGCCAGTGCGATGAGCTTGCTCATGACGATCTCCTGTGAAGGGCTCGCGGCCGATCAGGGCCGGCGGAGCCGGATCTCTCCATTGAAGGACTCCAGCTCCAGTCGCGCGCTGCCGGAGCCGAGGGTGAAGTTGAACTGCCGATCCCGCGTGGCGCCGGTGAGGCGCACGGGGAACTCCGACTCGAATTCGCCGTGATACGTCGACACGGTCACCATTGCGTTGGTCGCCGCCGCCACGGTAACGCCGATGTCCCCATTGTGGGTGGCGAAGATGTAGCGGCCGTTGTCGCGGATCGTGCCCCGGTAATCGATGTCGCCGTTCACCGTCGTGGCGCGGGCGCTGGTCGATCGGATCCCGTGGAGCGTGATGTCGCCGTTGGTGGTCTCGACGTACAGGTCGCCGCCGATGTCGCTCAGCGTGACGTCCTCGTTGACGGAGACGGCTTCGATCCGGCCGCGCGCACCCCGGATCGTCACCTCGCCCTGGATCGTCCGCACGGCCACCAGACCGGCCCCGCCCTGGACGACGACGTCGCCTCCGATGGTCTCGATGCTGATCTCCCCCTGGCCGCCCCGGATCCCGACGTCGAGCTGGTTCCCCTCCACACGTACGTCCATCCACGCCGGAATGACGATCTCGAGGTCGGCCTCCTGTGGGCCGCGCGAGCCGTCCGGGCGTACGCGGAGAACAGACCCGCTCCGTGTCACGGCAAGGCGCTGACGATCACCGAGCTCGGTGGCCCGGACGCGGACTGCATCCCGGCCCCAGGTGGTGATCAGCACCTCGCCCCGGTGGTTGTCCACGTGGAGCCGTGTCCCGCGCTCCACGGTCACCGTGGTATCCTGCGCAGCCATCGGGGGCGCCGCCGCCGCGAGAGCCGCAACCATCAAGGAGATCAGCATCGCTCTACCGCCTAGGTCTCCGTCCGTTGAACACGCGTCGCCTGCCGCAGCAGGTCGACCTTCCTCCGCATGGCTTCCGCGACATAGCCGTTCAGGAAGCCACTCGACGGATCCGCCTCGAGCGCCTGCCGGGCCTCCGCGATCGCTTCGTCGATCAGGGCGAGATTGCGCTCCACCACCATGATCGTGGCCGGATCCAGCTCCGAGCGCCGCAGATCGAACTCGCCCTGGAGCTCCGTGACCGCCTCTTCCCACGCGGCGGTGTACGTGAAGGGGCTCTGGACGGGCGCCGTCGCCTCGGCCGCTTCCGGCGGCATCCCGGCCACCGCCCGCGCGTCCGAGCCCACGGCCAGCCACACCCCGCCCGCCGACAACACCACCAGCGCGAGCCCGGCGGCAATGAGCTGCGGCACGGTCACCGACACGCGGCGGCCACGAGCGCGGAACGCGTCGAGGGATACCACGTCCGCCGTCAGGCCCTCCGTGGTACGCGGCGTCAGCCGCGCCTCGATCCCGGGCCACAGGTCACGCGTCGGTGGATGCTCCGGGAGGGCCGCCGCGGCCGCGACCACCGCCCGGATCTCGTCCAGGGCCGCAGCGCACGGCGCGCAGCTCTCCAGGTGGAGCTCCAGCGCCAGCGCCTCCTCGGGCGAGAGCTCGCCATCCAGATAGTCGGAAAGTCGGTCCGTCCAGTGCATGCTCATCTCACGCTCTCAGGTGCCCTCGCAACGCCATCCTCGCCTCGTGCAGCTGGGACTTCGACGTCCCCGCCGAGATCCCCAGCAGCTCGCCGATCTCCCGGTGCTTGTAGCCCTCCACGTCATGGAGGACGAACACCTGCCGTGCCCGGTACGGGAGCCGCTCGATCGCCCGGTCCAGGTCCATCCCGTGATCCATGTGCCGGCGAGGAGGTGACTCTGCGCGCTCCAGCGCGATCTCGTCCCTCCGAAACCGCTCCCGCCGCTTCCCTGCCCTGGTGCGCCGCGCCAGGCAGACGTTGATCGCCAGCCGGTACAGCCATGTCCCGAACGCCGACTTGCCCTCGAACAGCTCCAGCTTCTCCCAGGCCCGGATGAACACGTCCTGTGTCGTATCCTCCGCCAGCCCGGGACCCACCATCCGCCGGCACAGCGCGTTGATCCGCGGCGCGTGCCGCCGATACAGGCGCTCGAATGCACCCGTGTCGCCCGCCGTTGCGAGCGCGACGTCTTCGGCGTCCGTGGTCGGAGGTCCCATTATGGCCATGTGAGGCATTCCGGATGATCTGATAGACCCCGGCTCCGGATGGTTGGGCTGCGTCCCAGCAACTTGAGCTACCGTACCAAGATGGCAGTAATCCGCCGACGGAGGCGGAGCGGATGCGAAAAGGGCCCGACCACTCTCGTGGCCGGACCCTGCCGGTGCCGTGGCAACGGACCGGTCTAGTTGAGGAGCGGCTCGATCATCTCCGCGAAACTTGTCCGCGCCCTGTGCAGACGGCTCTTCACCGTGCCCAGGTTCACCCCCGTGATCTCCGCGATCTCCTCGTAGCTCTTTCCTTCCAGCTCCCGCAGTCGGAACACCAGCTGGTGATGCTCCGGCAGCTCCTGTACGGTCTTCTCGACGATCTCCTCCAGGTACCGGTTCCGGAACATCTTGTCCGGCTTCATCGCCGAATCCTCGAACTGCAGCGGCCGGTGATCCGGCTCCCAGTGCGTCGTCAGCTTCTGGAACAGCACCAGAGGACTCCGCGACCGGTTCCGCAGCTCGTTCTTCGACAGGTTCGAGCAGATCGTATAGATCCAGGTCGAGAACTTCTTCGACTGATCGAACCGATGGAGATGTCGCGTCACCCGCACGAACGCCTCCTGCACCAGGTCCTCGGCCCGGTCACGGTCTCCCGTCTTCCGCGCGATGAAGTGCACCAGCCGATCCCGATACCGATTGTACAGCTCCGAGAACGCCAGCGGGTGTCCTTCGAGGTGCGCCGCGACGAGCTCGCTGTCGCTCATGTCGAGCAGCGACACCGCCTGATTCCTCTCGTCCAACATCATGTGCGCCATTCAACCCCCTGTCGCCGTCTATGAGAAGGCCCGGCTCCCCGCCGCGAATCGCCGGGCCGATTCCTTCAATTCCTGTTGAAATATAGGGCCGGACGGGCCGCCCTGCAAGGGCCTTCTTCAGCGGTCGTTGAAACAATCGCTTCGGTGGCTCTTCGGGTCCGATTCCCAACACACGGGGAGGGCGCACGGTTCCCGAGGAAAGGCGAAGAACCGCTGAAGGAACGGAGGGGCCACGGCTCGCGGCGACCGCGGGCGTGCGGCGCTCAGTCCTCCGCGGGCTCCAGCATCATCTGCATGGTGCGCCCTTCGAGGCGCTGGTCGCGGCTGGCGACGTTGGCTACGTCGTCGAGCTGTTGCGCGACCTCTTCGAGAACTCGCTGGCCGTTTTCCGGGCGGCGCATTTCGCGACGGCGGAAGCGAACGGTTATGCGGACGTGCTGACCCTTCTTCAGAAAGCGGCGGGCGTTGCGGACCTTGAACGCCATGTCGTGGTCGTCGGTCTTGGGGCGGAACTTGAGCTCCTTGAGCTCGTAGGTGTGCTGCTTCTTCTTGGCCTCTTTCGCCGCCTTCTGCTGCTCGTACTGGTACTTGCCCCAGTCCATGACGCGGACCACCGGGGGTCTGGCCCTGGGGGCGACCTCGACGAGGTCGAGGCCTGCCTGCGCGGCCTGCTGGCGGGCCTGCTCGAGCGGAACGATTCCGATCTGATCGCCGTCTTCGGAGATCAGGCGAACGGGGCTGATGCGAATGTCGTCGTTTATGCGTGTCCTGGTCCTGGCTATGACAACCTCCCTGCTGGAGAAGAACGTGAAGCATGAGCCGCAGCGGGGCCGCCGGGCCCGGACCGCGGCTCGTGCGACCCCGAGTCGGAAGGACGCACGAATCCATCCATCCGGAGCACCGGAGTGCGGCGTGTCAGCCGCTGTGGCGGGTCGCCGGGGTGGCCGGTGGCACGACGCAGTCGAGGCGGCCCTCCTGAGGCGTGAAGGTGACCCACTGGCGCCCGTCGGACAACCACTGGTGCGTGAGCGGCCCGCAGCGCGGGGTCACGTCCACGCCCTGGACCGTGAGGACGGGGGCGCCGGCGGCGGTCAGGCCGAAGGCGGGGGTGCCTTCGGGGACGTCGATCACGATGTCCATCGGCTCACCGACCGGGCGGATCTCGAAGGACGCGGGGCTGCCCGCCTGGAGCGCGAGGGGGCGGCTGGTGGCGATCCGGAATCGCGAGGCGCCGGTGCGGACGGTAAAGGTGCGGACCGCCCGCAGGTCGGGGAGCATGATGACGGCGGGGGCGAGGGGGGCGGCGTAGGTAGTGAAGAGGCCGGGCCCGGCCTCTTCGTCCGCGAGGATGGGGAGGACTTCGGAATGGGGAGCGGCCACCTGGGCATCACGGGCGACGGCCTCGCCCCACTCGAACGTCCGAAGCCGGGTGTGCCCGCCGACCGACTCCGCCTGGTTGCGGTCCGGGAGGCGTACGACGACCCATACCCCGTCGGGGATGGTGATCATGTAATCCACCGGGCCGGCGCCGGCGGCGCTCAGCATGAGGTGGTCGTCATCGGTGAGGCCGGCGACGGCGAATCCGGCGGGGACTCGCCCGGCGACTCCGACCCAGCCATCCTGGCCGCGTAGGATCCGCAGAGTCCCGGCCGCCTCGGAGACCACGTCGACCGTGAGACGCGTGCCGATGTAGCGGAACCGCTCCCGATTGACGAGCCACTCCTGCGCGGCCACGGGCGCGGCGGCGGACAGGCCGAGGAGAACGAAAAGAAGACTGCGCATGACAGGGGACCCCTCCATTGAAGACTCACGGATGATAGGCCGAGAGGCCCCGCGGGTTCCCTTTTCCCGCCGGCGGGGTCTCCGGGCGGGTCAGGCTTCCGGGCGCGGGACGGCCGTCCGCTCGTCGGTCCCGTCGGCCTCCACCAGCTTCACCACACGCACCACGCTCCATTCCGGGGAGGCGGGGTTTCTGGAGAGGACATCGGAGGCGATCACGTCGGTCTTCGCGGGATCGGCCGGGCGGAGGATTCCCTCGATCGAGAGGGAGTCACCCTTGCGGACGCGGCGGGTCGAATCCACCCGGAGGACCTCCTCGCCGGCGAGGAGCCAGAACGCCTGGTTCCCGGTCGCCACGACCTCGCCGGCCACGCGGACCGTCTGCCCCACATCCTCCTCACCGACCGGGGCGATCTCTTCCACGGCCCTGGTGGACTCGGTGCCCGTCAGCCCCGGATCGGTGTTGGGCGGCGCCGGCACGGCGGCCGGCGGGTGCGTGTCCTCCACCGTGGGAACGGTGACCTCGGGTTCCGCGGCGGGATCGTCGGTCAGGAGGGTGGTGACGCCCCACAGGGCCAGCACGAGGATCGCGAGCCCGATCACCAGGGGCCAGACCGTTTTCCGCTTCTTTTCGACGTCGATTCGAGCCATGCGCTGCAGCTCCGGTAGTGGAAAGCCGGGCCGGATCCGGCGACCAGCCCGGCTGCCCGGAGTGCAACATGTGTTCCCGTTCGGGGCGGCTCAGGTGTCCGTTCGCTGGATGATCACATTTCGGCGACCCAGCTCCCGTATGTACTCGTCGGCGGGCACGCCCTGATCGGGCGTGAATACGCCCCGCCGGCCAATGCGTCCATCGGCCTGCATCTGCCCCGTGATCGAGAGGGAGTATGCGGTCGTCCGCTCCATGGCGCTGACCCCCGTCTTTGGATTGAAGTAGTCGAGGAGGTCGTAGCGAACACGCCGGGGCCGCCCGTCCAGCTCACCCATGACCTCGACCCGCAGGGCCACGAGGTCGGCGGAGTCGGGGCGGCGGAGCTTCGGGTCCGTAACGGCAATGAAGAGGTCCCGAGGCGCGACTTCCGCATCGCCGACGCGGACCGGCTCCAGGTCGAGGAGCCCCAGATCGCGGATGGCCCTCATGATATGCGCGTGTCCGGGGTAGCGGAGCGTCTTGTACTCCATGGTCGGGATCTTCCCCTCGTAGTCCCAGGCCATGGTCGACAGGCCACCGGCTGTGTGGAACGCTTCGAGAGTGCCGACGGGCTCGGGGAATTCCACGTTCTCGACCTCGGACAGCGCGTCCACCTCGGTGGGCTTCCCGTCCCTCAGGATCCAGGACCTGGTGGTGTAGTAGTCGAGCACGCCCTCCAGCGAGTAGACGATCTGATAGTTGAGAGGCGGCATCGGGTCCTTGGGGAGTCCACCCACGCGGATCTTTACGGACTCCACGGAGTCCATCTCGGCGATCCCCGCTTCGGCCAGGATGTTGACCATGCCGGGGGCGAGGCCGGTGTCGGGTATGACGCTGATCCCCCTGTCACGGGCCAGCTCGTCCAGCTCCAGCTGCCGCCGTACGATCTCGGTGTTCCCGCCCAGGTCCGCGTAGTGAGCGCCGGCTTCGACCGCGAGCCGGGCCATGTCGAAGTTGAAGTAGTACGGGAGCGCGTTCATGCACGCGACGGCGCCCTGGAGGACCTGCCGCACGGCGTCCTCATCATTGGCATCGAGCCGCACCGTTTCCAGCCGCTCGTCTCCAGTGTAGCCCTCGAGGAAGCGAGGCAGCCGGGAAACGTTCAGGTCGGCCAGGACGACCTTCTCTACACCGTCGCTCCGCAGCAGATCAAACGCACAGGCAGATCCCTGCAGGCCCGCGCCCAGCACAACGAATCTCATAATTCTCCTCGACACCAGCTCGGTCATCCCGGCAGCGTGCCGGGCGGCGCGAGGATGGTGGGAGCGGCGTCCCGCCGCAAGGCCGGGCGGCCCATGGAGAGGGTGGGGAACCGCGCGTCAGCGGCCGCCGGCCGCGGACCCCGATCCGGTCCCATCACCGCCTCCGGTGGCGGCGTCATCGCCACCCACCGGAGCGCCGACGGGCGCCGCGCCGCTGTCCGGCGGAGGAGGTGGGCGACGAGGCGCGGTGTCCCGAAGGACGGTGTCCCTGCCGATCGGTCTCGAGGGGGTGTCGGGCGGTGTCGGCCGCATGCGGATGGTGTCCCGCGGCTCGGGGGCGTCACGCATGATGATGGTGTCCCTCTGAGGCCGGCGCCGGGTGGTGTCCGCGGCGGAGTCCCGCTCCTCGTCCTCTCTCAGGAGCCGGTCACGCAGACGACGCCACCATGAGTCGTCCTCGGGCGTGCCGTAGATCGGGTCCCCGTAGAGGGAGTCCGAGTAGCCGTAGTTGAAGCAGTCGCTGACCGTGGCGGTCCCGCGGATGAAGTACTCCTCGCGCACGGCGCCGTGCACGGGGCAGTTGGAGGCCAGGGTATTGCCCCTCTCGTCCACCTGCAGCTTCTCGATGCCGGGGGGTGGCGTCCAGTCTCCTCCGCCGGTGTTGATCCCGCGCATGATCCGGCCCCAGACCGGCGCCGCGAGACGTCCGCCCGTTGCGTTGCGCATGATCCGCTGAGGGTCGTCCATCCCGATCCAGATCCCGGTGGCGATCTCGGGCGTGAAGCCGATGAACCAGACGTCGGCGGACTCGTTGGTGGTGCCGGTCTTGCCGGCCGCCGGCTCCCGGAACCCGACGCTTCGGACCGCGTTCCCGGTCCCCCTGTCGACCACGTCCCGCATGAGGTCCACGGTGAGGAACGCAACGTCCCGGCCGAGGACGTTCCGGCGCTGCGGGGGATCCTGCCAGACAATGGCGCCGTCGCGGTCCGTCACGTGAGTGACGAAGCGGGGCTCGGGCAGCTCGCCGAGCGACGCGAGGGCGGAGTAGGCCGCCACCATCTCGAGCAGCGTGACTTCCGCGGCGCCGATGGCCACGGACGGGTAGTTCGGGATGTCACCGGAGATGCCGAGCTGCTGCGCCATCCCCACCACCCGGCTGAGCCCCACGCTCTCCGCGAGTCGGACGGTGGCGATGTTCCTGGAGTTGACCAGCGCCTGCCGCATCGTGATGCGGCCGGCGAAGGTGCCGTCGTAGTTCTTCGGCTCCCACACCTGGCCGTCCCGGGCGAGCCGGTACGGCGTATCCTCCAGGATGGTGTTAGGCGGGTAGCCCGCCTGAATGGCCGCCGCGTAGACGAACGGCTTGAAGGCGCTGCCGGGCTGCCGGCGGGCCTGGACGGCACGGTTGAACTTCGACTGATCGAAATCGCGCCCGCCGATCAGGGCGAGGACATCTCCGCTGTTCACCGCCATCGTGACCAGGGCCCCCTGGAGGTAGGGGGACGTCACCTTCGCCGCCGCCGCGGAGTCGGACGTGCTTCCGTAGGTCGGGTGCGGGAACGAGCCGTACTGGCCGGACTCGATCGCCCGGAGCTGCTCCGACAGCTCCCGCTCCGCCACCGCCTGTGCGTCCAGGTCCAACGTCGTATGGACCGTGTAGCCGCCCGTATAGATCTCGTCGCCGAGCCGCTCCTCCACGATCTTCCGCACGTGCTCCATGAAGTAGGCGGCGCGGTCTGGCGTGTCGAGGCGGCTGCGGGCGAGGTCCGGCTCTGAATCGGCCACATCGCTGGCCTGGGCCGCCGTGATGAAGCCCTGCTCCTCCATCCGCTGCAGCACGGTACGGCGCCGCTGGAGGGCGCCGTCCATGTTCTCTCGCGGATTCAGGCGTGAGGGCGCCTGGGGGAGCCCGGCCAGCAGCGCGGCCTCGCCCAGGTCCAGCTCCGTCGCGTCCTTTCCGAAGTACTCCCGGGCGGCGGCCTGGATGCCCCACGCGCCGCTGCCGAAGTAGATCTGGTTGAGGTACAGCTCGAGGATCTCGTCCTTTTCGTAGCGGCTCTCGATCTCCCGGGCCACCTTGATCTCGGATATCTTCCGGGCCAGCGTCCGCTGGTTCGCGGGGAGCCGGTCCGGGAAGACGTTCCGGGCCACCTGCATGGTGATGGTGCTGAACCCCTCGGCGATTCCTCCCGCCCGGATGTTCTCCCACGCCGCGCCGAGGACCCGGGAGAGGTCCACTCCGCCGTGGCCGTAGAAGTCCTGGTCCTCGATGGCAACGAACGCCTGCGGAACGTACTCCGGAAGCGTGTCGAGCGGGACGATCTCACGGTTCACCCGGAACAGCTTGCCGATCTCCTCCTGGTCGCGGTCCACGACGAGGGACGCCTCGTCGGGGACGTAGCCGCGGATGCCGTCCAGGTCCGGACACCCGTCGAAGCCGCACGTGTGATAGGCGGCGAAGAGGACCACGATCGTCACCGCCGCGACGGTGCCGAGCGCGATCAGGATGCTGCGGACGCTGAATGGCCCCGGCGGCTCTGGCTGCGGGCCATCAGGAGTTTCCGTCTCTAGGGTCATCGGGCTGTGTGTCTCCAGGTTGTCCTTGGCCACGCATGCAGAGGGGCAAGGACAGTGCCGGAGCCGGCGGCCCGCACGCAGCGGGACGAAGAACGCCGTTCAGCCGTGGTAGCGCGGCCTTTGCACGGGTTCGGGGCCGGGACTAGCTTACGGATCCTGTATCCAACCGGAGAGGCGCTGCCGCATGACGCAGTACACCGAGGAAGAGCTCAAGAAGAAGGTCCAGGAAGGCTATATCCTGGAATCCCCGGAGGAGATGACGCCGGGATATCTGAAGGCGCTCACGATCCAGCTGCTGGTGCAGGGTGACACGGAGCTGATGAGCGCGCCCGCCTACTGGGGTGCGGCGCAGGACGCGCCGTCGACGAATACGATGGTGAGCGCGGTCGCGATCATCCAGGACGAGCTGGCGCACGCGAACATCGCGTATCGGATCCTGGAAGACATGGGGCAGGACAAGGAGCACCTCCTCTACGGCCGTGAGCCACACGAGTTCAAGCATCCCTACGGCTTCGACCAGCCGCTGGAGAACTGGGCGGAGCTGGTGACGGCGAACGGGTTCTTCGACCGGGCGGGGATCACGCTCCTGAGCGACGTGCACAGGAACACGAGCTACGGTCCGCTGAAGCGTGCGCTGGTGAAGGTGGACATGGAGGAGACGTTCCACCTGCGGCACGGCGAGGTCTGGATGCGGCGACTCTCCGCGGCCGGCGGGGAGGCGAAGGAGAAGCTGCAGCGGGCGGTGGACTGGATGTTCCCCATGACCATCGAGTGGTTCGGGTTGCCGGACGAGCTGAAGCGCCACAGCGATCAGC
>JAHWKI010000341.1 GCA_019347975.1 Gemmatimonadota bacterium | reverse complement strand
GGCTACCCGCTGATGACGCTCGTCTACGACACGCTTATGTGGCGTGGCGGGATGGTTGGCGGGATGGGTGGCGGGAGCCCGTCATCCCGTGGCGCCCTTGCCCTCCGCAGCTCCGAGTGGCTCGCCCGTCAGATCCGCCGCAGCGAAGCCGGCACGCGAGTGACGGTGCGGCTTCGCGATGGGGCACGCTGGCACGACGGCAGGCCGGTCACGGCGCGCGACGTGAAGTTCTCCTACGACTACTTCGCGGAGCGATACCAGCCGCGCTTCACGCCCCAGCTAGAGGCCATCGAGAGCACCGAGGTGGTCGATGACCTGACCGTGGCGTTCAACCTCGAGCACCCGGCGACGGGCTTCGCCAACCCGCTGTCCGACGTACCGATCATCCCGCGTCACCTGTGGGAAGACGTGCCGTCGGGCGAGACGCCGCCCGGGATGCCCGTGGGAAGCGGGCCCTACCGCCTCGTGGGCAGCGACGCGGAGGAGGGCTACGTCTTTCGCGCCAACGAGGACTACTTCCTCGGGCGCCCGCGCGTCGCGACCCTGGAGCTGCCGTTCAACAGCGACTTCGAGGAGAGCGTTCGGAGGCTGCTCAACCGGGACATCGACATGATCTCGGTGCCGCTGCCGGAGGGCACGCAGGAGGAGGTGACAGGGCCCTCCCTCGAGACGGAGCGGGGATACCTGTTCACCGGTACCCAGCTTATGTTCAACCTGCGCAAGGCGCCGTTCGACTCCGCGCGCGCACGCCAGGCCGTCTCCAGCGCGCTCGACCTGAGGCGGATCGCCCGCAACGTGGTGGGCGTGGACGAGTTCACATTCCCCGCGGATCGAGGCTACATCCACCCCACGACGGGCGCGTACACCGAGGGGCGACTGCACCGCTTCGATCCGGACCGCGCCCGCGCGGAGTTCGCTGCGCTCGACCTGCCACGGATCACGGTGCTCGCGCCCGAGAACGACCCGTTCCGCAGCGAGGCCGGCCGCCAGGTCGTCCTGTCGCTGGAGCGGGCGGGCGCCGACGCCGAGCTGCAGACCGTGTCGTACGACGAGCTGGCCGCCGCGGTGGGGACGGGCGACGAGCCGCCGACCTTCGAGGCGGCGATCTGGAGCATCTCGCCGCTCCCCTCCTACAGCGGGGACAACCTGCGCATGGTGTTCGGCTCGGACGAGCGACAGGCGCCGCTCAACTACATGGGCTACAGCAGCGAGGAGTTCGATCGGCTGGCCGAGCGCGCGTCTAAGGAGACCAACCCGGACGACCGCCTCCAGATCTTCCGCTCCGAGCTGGAGCTGATCAACCGGGACGCGCCCGTGGTCCCCCTCTTCTATCCGGAGGGCGCGTTCGTCGTCAACCCCAGCATCTATGAAGGATGGAGATACGTGGAGGGGACGGGCATCCTCGACAAGCGCTCGTTCCTGCCGCGGCAGATCAGCGCCGAGGACCCTGCCCCGAACGCCGCTCCACCCGCGGCGCCGGCGGACGAGGCCGGCGGCGGGATCGGGGTCGGCGGCGTGATCGCCCTGGTCCTGGTCGGCATCGTGCTCGCCGTCATCGCGGTCGGGTTCGCCCGACGCCGCCGTGAGTCCTGAAACTCGCGCACCTGAGCATCCGACCTACGGGGACGCACTAGGCTGACAGGTATATGGCTGCCGATCAGCGCAAGGCTCAATCCCGCGGATGGCTGCCCCAGTTGTCCGCCGGCACGTGGGCGCTCCTGGCCATCCTCGTGCTGCTCGCCGGGTACGTCGGATTACTGGAGTACTCGCGACCCCACGTGTCGGGCGACACGCTGACCTACGACCGCTTCGTCGACCTGGCCGAGCGGGACGGCATCCTCAATGCGCGCATCCTCGACGTGGACGGCTATGTGGTGGGTGAGTACATCCACGAGCGAACGGGGGAGAGGCGCGAATACAACACGCCGCACTTCAAGGCGGAGGTCCTGCGGTCCGAGCTCCTCAGCGTCCTCGTCCCGAACAACATCCCCACCACCGTCGACCAGCAGGGCAGCAAGCGCTTCGTAGGCCCCATCTCCCTGCTGATACCGGCGCTGATCCTGGTCATCGTGTTCGTCTACTTCATCATCTCCTACCGCAAGGGCAGCGGGATATTCGGGGTACGCAGCGGGGCACGCCTGCTGACCAAGGAGGACGCCTCGATCACCTTCGACGAGGTGGCGGGTCAGGACAACGCCGTGAAGGAGCTGCGCGAGGTCTCCCAGTTCCTCGCCGAGCCCGAGCGCTTCCGGGCGGTCGGCGCCCAGGTCCCCAAAGGCGTCCTGCTCTTCGGCCCGCCCGGGTGCGGGAAGACCCTCCTCGCGCGGGCGCTGGCCGGCGAGGCCGGCGCCTCGTTCTACTCGATCTCGGGATCGGACTTCGTCGAGATGTACACCGGCGTCGGCGCCGCCCGCATGCGCGACCTCTTCC
>JAHWKI010000134.1 GCA_019347975.1 Gemmatimonadota bacterium | reverse complement strand
CCCGCCACGACGCAGTCGGCGGTGCGCGCGTGCTTGATCTTGAGCATCGACCGCTTGCCGGGCTGGTACGGATCGGCGACCGGCTTCGCGATCACGCCATCGAGACCGGCGCCCTCGAATCGCTTCAGCCACCTCTCGGCGGTGGCCCGGTCCCGCGTTACCGGCGTGAGGTGCAGCGGCGCTTCCACGCCCGACAGCAGCGCCTCAAGGCGCGCCCGGCGCTCCGCTTGCGACGCGGCCATCACGTCCTCGCCGTCCGCCGCCAGCACGTCGAACGCCACGAACGACGACGGCGTCTCGGCCGCCAGCTTCTCCACTCGCGACGCCGCCGGGTGCAGCCGGAGCTGGAGCGCGTCGAAGTCCAGCCCGGTCGGCGTGGCGATCACGATCTCGCCGTCCACGACGCACCCCTCCGGCAGGCGCGCGAGCAGCGACTCATGCAGCTCCGGGAAGTAGCGGTCGAGCGGCCGCAGGGTGCGGCTCTGGATGTACACGTCGTCGCCCCCGCCGCGGAAGACGATGGCGCGGAAGCCGTCCCACTTCGGCTCGTACAGGATGTTCCCGGCCGGGGGCAGCTCGTCGGTCAGCTTCGCCAGCATCGGCTTGATCGGTGGCTCGATGGGAAACGCGCCGTCGTCAGACAGGGTGGCTCCTCCCATCCGGCTCGCCCTTCATGCGCCCTGGCCCTTCCGCTTGAAGTGCTGCACCGCGCGCTCGTGCTTCTCCGCCGCGGCCCGCGTATCGAACGTGCCCAGGTTCTTCCGCTTCCCCGTCTTCGGGTCCTTCTTCTTCGAGTACAGCCGATACTTCCCGGACTTGAGCTTCCGGATCATTTCGTGGCCTCCGCGTCCGGTGTCCGGCCGCGCCGTCGGGGCGCGCCCGCGGCGATCGTCTTCCCGCACGACCCGGACCTCCGGCCGGAGCGGCAGCCGCGCGAGTTCGACTTCGACTTCGACTTCGACGTCGACTTCGTGCCCTCGCCGCCGAGCGCCGTGGCAGTCGCGGACGCTGGTGGAGACTCGACGCGGAAAATGTACGGTAGACCCTGCAGACGTGGCCGCCGCGGAGTGTCCGAGGAGTGACCGGCGCACGGCACGGTCGAGGGGCCGGAGACTTTACGGCTATCTGCGGTCAACCCCCCGGACTGGCCGGCCGCGGAGCAGTCGTGGGGACTTTCCGGTTTTATGTGTGGTCAACCCCCCAGACTCGGCAAGTCGCGGAGCGTTCGTGGGGACTTTCCGGCACGATGCGCGGTCAACCCACAGACCGGGCAAATCGCGGAACGTTCGTGGGGACTTCCCGGCACTGCGCCGTCAATTCCCGCGAGGCGGGCCGCCGACGCGGACTCGTCCACGGTTGCGGCCACCCGGGAGGATCCCCGCACCGCCGGCGGATCTCCCACACCGCCGGGCGGATCCCTCTACCCTCGTACCAGCGCCAGCCCCCGCAGGTGATCGGGCGAGGTCGGGTACGAGGCCACGCGCCGCCACCCCGTGCCGCCGTCGTCGGACCGGTGGACGCCCCGCTCGTCCGCCGCCCACAGCTCGCCGGCCCGGGCGCCGCCGATGAGCAGCGGCGCGATCGTGTTCGCCGGGTCCGGCCACCCGCGCGTGACCCGCTCCCAGCGGTCTTCGCCGACCCGCCTGTACAGCCGCCCGTCGGACCGGCCGGCGACGTACGCGGTCCGGGGCCCCGACGCGGCGGAGATCAGCACGACCTCCGGGTCGCCCGGGTCGATCGCGACGCTGCGCAGGTAGCCGACCTCGAGGCCGTCGTCCGGTGAGGTCCAGGTCGCGCCCGCGTCGGGGCTCTCGTAGTACCCGTCGCCCGCGGAGACCCGCAGCGTGTCCGGCGCGTCGGGGTGGACCGCCAGCTCGTGGGTGTCGTACGGCCCGCCGGGCACGCGATCCCGCCAAGTCCGCCCGCCATCCGCCGTGCTCACCAGCGCGCCGGCCTCGATGGCCGCCCACAGCCGCGCCGGATCGGCCGGGTGGCACGCGATCCACCGCACGTGGTGCGTTTCCGGCTTCGGCGGAAACGACCATTCGGGCGACGACGGCAGCGCCTCCAGCCCCGGCGCCCGCTCCCACGTCCCGCCACCGTCCGCCGAGCGCCACACCTCGCTCGGCTCCGTCCCCGCCCACACCAGGCCGGGCTCGGCGGGGCTCGCGGCGAGCGACATGATCAGCCGCCCCTCAAGCCCGACCGGCTCCCACGACGCGCCCCCGTCGTCGCTCCGGAACACGCCGCCCCTCCGCGTGCCGCACCACGCCCGCCCCGGGACCAGCGGGTCGCCGGCGAGGGAGGTGGGGCGGTCGTGCGGACCGTCGGTGGGCGACGCCGTCCCCCGCTCCGGGTTCACCACCAGCACCTGGCTCTCCGTCGCGACGAGCACGCGTGTCATGGGCCTCTATGAGGAGAAGAGGATGGAAACCTGGTCCCAATTCACGGGTAGGCTCACGCCGGTGTCAATCCCGGGCCCGTTTGCGTTCATCCGCCACCTGCTTCAACGACCCGGTGTTCTCCCGGCCCCGGGGGCGACCCGACGCTCGAAAACAGCTTCACACGGAGCGTTCGGAGAGTTCGGAGGCAACGGAATGGTTGCGATCTAATTTTTTTGACACCGACGCCCTCGCCGCCGGGGGGGGGAAGCGTATCCGCGGAGGCCGGTGAGGTGAGGGCGCTCTCCGAGCGCTCCGACGATTCCGAGCCCGCCGCGTTCGTCCGCCGCCCATAGCTCGCCGGCCAGCCCCCGCGCCCGCAGCGACCGAGCCCGGATACGCTCAGAAGCCGAGGTCGAACGTGCGGGTGTACTTGATCAGGACCGTGCGCGCGTCGGTGAACGGGAGCATCGGCTCGAGGCGATCGCGGTCGGTGTTGATCCCGTGGTTGTAGACCATGAAGAGGTCGTGCCCTTCACGGGGGTTGAAGCGCAACCGCACGTTCGTGATCACACCATCCACGGCCCTATTGTACTGCACGAACACGGCGCCCGACACGCGCGTGTTGAGCATCGCCTCCGCCCGGACTCTCCCGATGTGGGCGCGAAGATATTCGCCACGCTCGGGGAAGTCGACGCGGTTGTACTGGTAAGCCGCTTCGAGGTCAATATGGCGCGAGATGCTCCAAGTGGGGCGGATCATGGCGATCACCCGCGTGCCGTCGTAGAACGTGCCGCCCCTTGCATCAATCGTGGTCCGCAGTCTCCGGGCGTCCGCCATTTTGTAGCGTGCACCGATCTCGTGGAACGTGTAGCTGCCTGCCGGGACATGAGCCGTGGCCGAGAGCTGGAAGGGGCTTTCGATCTGGTCGAAGACGGTGCGGGCGACGACCTGCAAGTCCGCCCTGCTCTTCATCTCCAGCCTCCACTCCGGTCCGATCTCCCACGACTCCGGAGAGCGGCCGATGTCGGCCAGCGCCGCGGACCCGCCGACCGCCCAAGTCTGCCGCAAAACGCCGGAAGAATCCGGGGCGCGGCGGCCGTAGGCGGTCCGCTGGTCCAGCCGGGTGACGCCCCGGCGCTGCACGTAACCGAGGCCGGGATTGTAGTCCGTGCCGATCCAGACCACGCCCGTGTTGTGGCCTAATCCCTCCACCGCACGGCGCTCCCATCCGAGGCGCGCCAGGCCGGTCCGCAGATTCCGGAACGCTTCCGTGTCTCCATCGTCGAGGGTCTGGACCCACTGGAGCGTCAGGTAGTCGCCGCCGGCGACGCGCAGAATCGCGTCCGCTCCGTACACGAGGTTGTGATCCCCGCCCGGGCCCACACGGCTGGTGACGATCGCGCCCGCATAGGAGTTCTCGTTCAGCGCGCGGCGCCGGAGGCGGACCACACCGAAGTTCTCCGACGGAAACGCCGGGCCCGCGGCCGACTGCATGCTGAGCGCGCCGATGTCCCACGCCCCCAGCCGTCCGACGAGCCGCGCGCCGCCGTGGAGCGGGACCCTCTCCGTCCCGGCCAGGCCGATCCGCCGCGTGTAGAAGACGCGATCGAAGTCACCCGTGGAGAATTCGAAGTTGCTCGCGCGCTCCTGGAAGAACTGCCGCTTCTCGGGAAAGACGAGGGAGAAGCGGGTGAGGTTCACCTGCTGGTCATCCGCCTCCACCTGCGCGAAGTCGGTGTTGTAGGTGAGGTCCAGGGTCAGGTTGCTGGTGACGCCGTATTTGAAATCCACGCCGAGCTCGCGGGCGGGGTCGTCCCGCCGGGCGTATGCCGTGCCTGCGGTATCGAGCGCGAAGGACTGCCCGAGCCCGCCCAGAGCATAGGGGGCGATGTACAGGGGACGGCGACTCCGTACGCCCTCCAGCACGATCGGGTGCATCTGCGAGGGCTTGTTCACGCCGACCGTCCCCCACCGCGCCGGGACTACGGGGAACACGGAAAGCTCGCTCTTCCGTGCGATCAGCCGGAACGTGGTCAGCCCCATGTGCACGCGGTCTCCTTCAGGCTGGAAGCGCAGCGACGACCACGGCACGCGGATCTCGGCGAACCATCCCGTCTCGTCGCGGACGACCCCCACGTCCCAGTACGTGTTCCAGTCCTCGTTCACCGGGTTCGGGCCGGACACGTCACCCTGCACGGCGTACTCCAGCCGGACGCCGGCCGGCGTCGTGCAGAAACCGAGCGCGTTCTCCTTGTCGTTGAACGTGTCCAGCAGGAAGCAGAAGTAGTCGTTGGCCCAGTTCAGGATGTCGCGCTTGAGGGTGGTCGCCCGCATGCCCGCCGGCTCGGAATCGTAGAAGCGCGCGGACGCGTAGAATGCGTCCGAATCATAGGCGAACCGTGCCTCCGTATGCTCGCTCGGCGCACCGCCGTGCACAGGCTGGAACATCATGAAGGGGACCGGATCCACGGCCTGCCAGGCCTGCTCGTCACTTCGGCCGTCCAGTGTGATCGGGCCAGTGAGCCGCGCGATTTCCAGCGCCTCCTGCGGGGTCGCCCCGACGGGGACCGGCAACGAGCCGAGCAGCAGGAGAATGGGGGCGAATTTCATGGCTTCCTCGCTCAGGACGTCCGGATCAGCTCCGGGGTCGGATGTTATGATTCATGTGAAAGACGTTCTCCGGGTCGTACTTCGTCTTCACCTGTCGGAGCCGGTCGTAGTTGGGCCCGTACGCCGCTGCGACCTGCGCGCCGGAGTCGTCGCGATCCAGGTAGTTGACGTAACGACCGGCGGCGAGGAATGGCTTCATGGCCGCATAGCTCTCCCTCGCCCAGGCGATGCTCCCGTCCACCTCGGCGGGGTCCAACCACTGCGCCGCGACGAGCATGTTGTAGCCCGTGGACCGGTGCGGGAACGCCGTCGCCCGCTCGTCCACCTGAGTGGATGCGCCGTGGTAATGGTCGAGAATGATGCCCCCCAGCGGTGTGGGGCAGCGAGCAAAGCACTCCACCATGCGATCGATCGCTCCGTCGCTCAGGCCCGAGAGGAAGCTGGACTTCCAGTAGTTGAGCGCGCCCTTGGGGAAGCCGGCGTCCAGCATTGAATTGAGCGCCGCGTAGGGGATCGGCCCCATCGCGTCCATGGCGGGCGAACCGAACTCCTTGATCGGCTGTACCGCCGCCTGACCCTCCTCGACGGGACCACAGTGGCACGCCAGAACGGCCGCGAGCTTGGCGCCCGAGCCGTCGGGGGCGTGGAGCATGCCGGCGGCCACCGTGAGCGCGTCCGGGAGAGAGGCCGTGAACTCGCGGTAGAAGCGCAGGACCTCGCCCGCGTTCTCCAGCGGGTGAGCCACCAGCCCGCCCACGACCGCGGGTCCGACGGGGTGGAGGCGGAAATGGAAGGACGCGACGACGCCGAAGTTGCCGCCGCCGCCGCGCACGGCCCAGAAGAGGTCGGCGTTCTCCTCCTCGCTGGCCGTCAGGGCGTGTCCCTCCGCCGTCACGATCTCCACCGCCAGCAGGTTGTCGACGGAGAGACCGTGTCTCCCCTGGAGCCAGCCATAGCCGCCCCCGAGCGTGAGCCCGCCCACCCCGGTGCTCGACACGACGCCCCCGGTCGTGGCCAGCCCGTGCTCCTGCGTCGCGCGGTCGAAATCCGCCCAGGTGGCGCCCCCGTCGGCGACCCCGACGCGGCCATCGGGGTCGATCACCACCCGCCGCATCGGCGAGAGGTCAATCATCAGTCCACCCTCGACGGTGGACCGACCGGCGACGTTGTGTCCGCCGCCCCGAACTGCGATCTCGAGTCCATGCCTCCGCGCGAAACGGATAGCCTCGCCGATGTCGGCCACGCCCCGGCACCGGGCGATCACGGCGGGGCGCTTGTCGATCAGGCCGTTGTGAACGCGTCGCGCCTCGTCGTACTCGGCATCGACCGAACGGAGCAGCTGTCCCGAGAACCGGCGGGAGAGCTCGGGCAGGACGTCGGCGATTGCGATAGCAGTCATGGCGCATCCTTTTCGTCTGAGGGTCGGATCCCGGGTTGAGGCGGTCCAGCCTGCGGGTGTTCTCTCCAGGTCGCGTGCACATTAGCTTACTGCTGCCCGCTTACCGCGCCCTTACTTCCCACTCGAGATCGTTCAGGCGCCGCTTCGCTCCATGGTGCGTCTTCACCTGCTGGGCCGTCTCGAACTGCACGCGGCGGATGGCCTGGAGATCCAGCCCCTGCCTGCCCGGCCCCGGAGCGCGGCGCTGCTCGCCTACCTCGCCGCGGCTCGTCCGCGCGGATTCCAGCGGCGCGATACCCTCTTGGCGCTGTTCTGGCCGGAGTCCGACATGGTTCGGGCGCGGAACGCGCTGAATCAGGCGCTTCACCGCCTCCGTCAGGCTCTGGGCGAGGGTGTCGTGCTCAGTCGCGGGGACGACGAGGTCGGGCTGGACCCCGACGCATTGTGGTGCGATGTGGCCGCGTTCGACCAAGCGCTGCGTCGGGGAGACGACCGTGTGGCCCTGGAGCTCTATCGCGGTGACCTCCTGCCCGGCTTCTTTGTGGCGGGCGCCCCGGGGCTGGAATCCTGGCTGGAACGGGAACGCGGCTACCTGCGAGGCCGCGCGTGCGAGGCCGCTCTGGGGTTGGCCGCACGGTACGAGGCGGAGGAAGAGCTGAGCGAAGCCGCCGACTGGGTTCGCCGCGCGCTCGATCTCGCTCCCGGCGACGAAGCCACGCTGCGCCGGCTGCTCCGTGTTCTCGATCGCGTTCCCGAGCGTGCGGCCGCCCTGCGCGCGTACGAAGAGTACGCGGACCGCCTCGAGCGAGAATACCGCATGGTCCCCGCTCCTGAGACGCTGGCGCTGATCGCCGGGATCCGGGCCCGGAGCGGCCTGGCCGAAGCCGCCGAGCACGCGTCGCACTCATTGGCGCGCGGGGGCCCGGAGGGAGAGTCTCGGCCGGATGGACGACCGGTCCGGTCGGTCGCCGTGCTTCCGTTCGTCGACCTGAGCCCGGGCAAGTCGGAGGAATACCTCGGCGACGGAATCGCGGAAGAGCTGATGGGTGCGCTCGCCCGCGTCCCCGGCCTCCGCGTCCCCGGCCGGACATCCACGTTCGCGTTCCGGGGCCAGGAAGCCGATGTCCGCGAGATCGGCTGGAAGCTGGGCGTCGAAGCGGTGCTGGAGGGGTGCATTCGCGCGTCGGGAACCCGCCTCCGCATCACCGCTCAGCTCCTCGGGACTTCGGACGGGTTCCGCCTCTGGGGCGAGACGTATGATCGCGACCGGCAGGATGCGCTCGCCATCCAGGAGGACATCGCGCGAACCATCGTGCGTGCGATTCACGGGCGCATCGACAATGGCGAAGCGCTACCGCACGCGAGAGACGAGAATCCGGAGGTGTATCGACTTTACCTGAAGGGCCGCTACTTCAAGGCGAAGCGGTCCAGCGACGGGCTCCGCAAGGCGATCGGCTGTTTTCGTGAGGTGATCGACCGCGACCCCACCCACGCGCGTGCACACGCCGCTCTGGCGGACGCATATCAGCTCCAGGCGTTCTACGGCTTTGCACCGCTCGGTCCCGCCCGCGGCAAGGCTCGAGCCGCGGCCACGGAGGCACTGCAGATCAATGATCACCTGGCGGAAGCCCACGCGTCGCTCGCCAGCCTCCTCTCGTGGGAGGGAGACGCGGCGGGCGCGGAGCGGGAATACCGCCGGGCGATACAACTCGATCCGGGCTACGCCCAGGCGCACCAGTGGTATGCGTCGTTCCTGCGCCACCGGAACCGTCTGGACGAGGCACTCCGGGAAGCCGAGATCGCCCTCGAGCTGGACCCGCTGTCGATGGCGGTGATGCTCACCATCGGCTTGATCTACCGGGCACTCCGCCATTACGACCACGCGATCGAGCAGTACCAGCGCGTGCTGGAGATGGACCCCACCTACGCGCCCGCTCTCTACTGGTTGAGCGGAGCGTACGCGCTCACGGGACAGCACGATCGGGGAATGGCCACCGCCGGCGAGGCGATCGCCCACGGCGGCGAGACAGGCCTTTACCTGGGCGGACTCGCGTTCGCGCAGGGCCTCGCGGGACGCGATGCGGACGCCAGAAGCACCATCCACCGGATGCAGAGCATCGCAGACACGGAGTACGTGTCCGCGCTCGACCTCGTCGTGGCGTACCTCGGGATCCGTGAAACAGGTCCCGCGCTCGATGTCCTCGAGCGGGCTTGTGACGAAGGCGACCCGGCGGTCCGAGAGCTCCTCGTCGACCCCGTGTTCGACGCCCTGCGTCCCGAGCCGAGGTTCCGGAGGCTCCTGAGAAGGGTTGGCCTCCTGGAATAACAGGGACGGCGTCTCGCCGAAAGAGCCGCCCCCGCTCCAAACCGCTGTGGCGTCACGCCCGCTACGGCCGGAGCGTGTCCATGAAGTCCGCGAGCACCTCCAGGTTCGCGCGCAGGACATCCACGCTGTCCGCGGCCTTCGCGGCGCCGAACGCCCCTTCGATGGCAGCGACGACGAAGCCGGCGATCCGGCGCGGCTCCACGTCCGCCCGCACGAAGCCGCCCTCCTGCGACCTCCGGATGGCGTCCGCGAAGCCGTCGGTCCACGTCTCGAGCGTGGCCGCGACACGGATCCGGAATCCGTCGTCGAGCGGCGCCATCTCCTGGGTCAGGTTGTTCAGCGGGCAGCCGAGGCCGATCCCCGTCTCGACGAAGTCGTCCGGCCGGCGGCGGAGCGCGCCCTGGAGCGCGGCGAGGGGGTCCTCGTCTCCCCTGGCGGCGGCGAGGGGCGCCAGGTAGGCGTCCAGAATTGGCTCCCGCACCACCTCCTCCAGGACCGCGTACCCGAGCGCGGCCTTGTCCCGGAAATGGTGGTAGAGCGCGCCCTTGGTCACCCCGGCGGCGCTCAGGATGCTGTCGAGGCTGCCCGCCTGGAAGCCACGCAGGTAGAACTCCTGGAAGGCGGCTTCCAGGATTCGCCGCCGGGTGTCCCGGGGCGCGCGCGGGTCGGGGGCCACCGGCTACTCCTTCCGGATGGCGACGAGGGGGTCGATCCGGGCCGCGCGGAGGGCGGGCAGCCCGGCGGCGATCAGGCCCACGGTCATGATCGTCGCCACCACGAACGCGAGGGTGCCCGGGTCGCCGGGCGTGACGCCGAAGAGCATCCCTTCCAGGAGCCGCGCGACCGCGAGGGACCCGAGGAGCCCGAGCACGGTGCCCGCCACGAGGAGGACACCGCCGTCCCACAGTACCATCCCGAGCACCCGCTTCGGATCGGCGCCCAGGCTCATGCGGATCCCGATCTCGCCCGTGCGCTCGCTGATGAAGAACATGAGCACGCCCGCCAGCCCCACCGCCGCGATGACCAGCGCCAGCGTCCCGAGGACGCCGACGAGGAAGGTGTTCAGGCGCTCTGCGGCGATCGTCTCCTCCCGGATCTGCTCGAGGGTGGCGACCCGCAGCACCGGCTGCTCCGGCGCCATCTGGTTGATGATCTCCTGGACCCGCGGCGCCAGCGCCGGAGCCCCGGCGCCACGGATCATGAACGCGCCGGGGAAATAGGCCAGGTCGTTCTGCGTGTGCGGCTGGAACAGCACCGCCGGCGGCGGCATGTCGGGGCCGTCGTCGCGGGTGTTGCTGACCACGCCCACCACCGTCCTCCACTCTCCCGTCATCCCGATCGCCGACAGCACCTCGCCCGTCCAGGCGACCCGGCGGCCGA
>JAHWKI010000133.1 GCA_019347975.1 Gemmatimonadota bacterium | reverse complement strand
ACCTCCATCTCCCGCTCCTCGCCGCTCGTGAACGCGGAGCCGATCTGGATCTTGATCGCCTCCGCCGTCGGCTCGCCGATCAGCAGGTTGTAGTTCTTCCGCAGGAAGGTCACGATCGCGTTGTCGATCTCGTCCCCGCCAACCCGGATCGAGGTGTCACTCACGATGCCGTTGAGCGCGATCACTGCAATTTCCGTGGTACCGCCGCCGATATCGATCACCATGTTGCCCGTCGGCGTGTCCACCGGGAGCCCGACCCCGATGGCCGCCGCCATCGGCTCTGCCACCATGTAGACTTCCTTCGCGCCGGCCGCCGCCGCGCTCGAGCGCACCGCTCGACGCTCCAGCTCCGTGATCCCCGACGGAACGCCCACCACGACGCGGGGCTTGATCCGGAAGATCCGCTTCGACGTGACCTGCCGCAGGAAGTGGCGCAGCATGACCTCGGTGATGTCCACGTCGGCGATCACCCCGTCCTTCAGGGGGCGGATGGCCATGATGCCCTCGGGGGTCCGGCCGAGCATCCGCTTCGCCTCCAGGCCGATCCCCTTGATCTTGTTCGACCCTCGCTCCACCGCAACCACCGAGGGCTCGTTCAGCACGATCCCCTCGCCTTTCACGTAGACCAGGGTGTTGGCCGTGCCGAGATCGACCGCGATGTCGTTGACCGGAAGCAGCCCGGACTGTAGCCAGCTAGGCAGTGGATCGTCTCCCCACCGGCGATGCGCCGGTCCTGAAGGTCTCTACCAAGAACACGCCCCGAGCGAGGCCGGGGCGGGCGTGCGCAAACTACGGACCGCTAAATCCATGGGCAAGCGGGTTTTCACCCGCCTCAACGCCCGGTGCTTCCGAAGCCCCCGCTCCCGCGCGTCGTCTCCGGAAGACTCTCGACGGACTGCCACGCGATCCGCACCACCCGCGCGACCAGCATCTGGGCAATGCGCTCGCCGTGCGCCAGCGTCTGCGTCTCGCGGTCGTGGTTGATGAGAGGGACGTGGATCTCGCCCCTGTAGTCGCTGTCGATCGTCCCGGGCGCGTTGATCATGCCGATCCCCTGCCGGATCGCCAACCCGGACCGCGGCCGCACCTGCGCCTCCAGCCCATCCGGAAGCGCGATGGCCAGTCCCGTGGCCACGAGCGCGCGCCCGCCGGGCGGCAGGGTCACGTCCGGCCCGGCGTTGCGCAGGTCCACCGCCGCGGATCCGACCGTCGCGTAGGTGGGCAGGTCCCACTCCGCGGGGAAGTTTTCCAGTCGCCTGACCGGGACCGCGACCTCGTCGGTCACCCGTGAGGCCCCCGGGGAGCGCGCGCCGGAGCGCCTCTAGGCGCCGGCGCCCGCGTGCGCATCCAGCACCTCTTCGATGTGCGTGTACTCGAGGTCGAACGCCTCCGCGACGCCCGGGTACGTCACCCGCCCCTCGACCACGTTCACCCCGAGCGCCAGCGCGCGGTCCTCTCGGCACGCCCGCTCCCATCCCTTGTTCGCCAGCGTGAGCGCGTAGGGGAACGTGGCGTTGGTCAGCGCCAGCGTGGAGGTCCGCGCGACGCCACCCGGCATGTTGGCCACACCGTAGTGTATCACGCCATCGATGGTGTAGATCGGGTCCTCGTGCGTGGTCGCCCTGATCGTCTCCACGCAGCCCCCCTGGTCCACCGCCACGTCCACGATCACGGCGCCATCCTTCATTCGCCGGAGGTCCTCCCGCCGCACCAGCTTCGGTGCACGCGCGCCCGGCAGCAGCACCGCGCCGATGAGCAGGTCGGCCCGCTCGGCCCAGTTCAGGATGTTGTGGCGGTTCGAGTAGAGGAGCAGCACGTTGGCGGGCATCACGTCCGACAGGTAGCGCAGCCGGTTCAGCGATACGTCCAGCAGAACCACCTGGGCGCCCAGCCCGGCGGCCATCTTCGCGGCGTTGGTTCCGACGATGCCGCCGCCGAGAATCACGACCGTTCCCGACTCCACACCCGGAACGCCGCCCAGCAGCACGCCACGGCCGCCGTAGTACTTCTCGAGGTACTTGGCGCCTTCCTGGACCGCCATGCGTCCCGCCACCTCGCTCATCGGCGTCAGCAGCGGGAGCTCGCCGGTCGGGAGCTGCACGGTCTCGTACGCGATCGCCGTCGCCCCCGATTCCATCACCGCGGTGGTGAGCGGCTCCGAGGCGGCGAAATGGAAGTACGTGAAGAGGACCTGCCCCTCCCGCATCCGCGGCCACTCCTCTTCGATCGGCTCCTTGACCTTCAGGATCATCTCCGCGCGCGACCACACCTCGTCCGCGGCGTCCACCATGGTGGCGCCCGTGGCTTCGTAGGCCTCGTCCACGAAGCCGGCGCCCACTCCGGCTTCCCGCTCGACGAGCACCGTGTGGCCCGCGCTCACCAGCGCCTCCGAACCCGCCGGCACCAGCGCGATGCGGTTCTCGTTCGTCTTGATCTCCCTGGGCACCCCGATGATCATCGCGTCCGTCTCCTCGTGGTTCAGTGGGTCGGGCCGAGCCGGACCGTGAGCCAGCGCTCCGGATCCAGGAACTCACCCGCGACCTCACGAATCTCGTCCATGGTCACTGCGTCGATGCGCGCCGTCAGCTCGTCCACGCTACGGTACGGCTCCCCGTAGAGCTCCTGGAGCGCCAGCCGGTAGAGGCGGCCGCCAGGCGACTCGAGCCCCAGCACCATCTGCCCCTTCACCTGCCCCTTCGCATCCTCCAGCTCTTCAGCCAGCAAACCTTCGGCCGCCACAGCGCCGAGCTCCTCCCGGATGACCGAGACCGCCCGCTCCGCCCACTCCGGACGCGTGCCGACGTACACCCCGAGCGAGCCCGCCGTGCGATAGAAGGACTGGAAGGTGAAGACCGCGTAGGCAAGCCCCAGGTCCTCCCGCACCCGCTGGAACAGCCGGGAGCTCATGCCGCCGCCCAACGCGCTGGACAGCAGCACCAGCGGAAACCGGCGGTGGTCCGAATGCGGAACCGCCCGGCCGCCGAGCACGATGTGCGTCTGCGCTCCGGCCCGGTCCACGACGCGGTCCCCTCTCGGGGCGGGTGGGGGGTCGGGCACCACCGCCGGAGCCCCGCCGTTCGGGACCCCCGCCAGGAGGCGGTCGATGGTCTCGACGATGTGATCGTGGTCGATGTTCCCCGTCGCCGCCACGACCAGCCCCGGCCGCCGGTACGCCGCGGCGTGCGCCCGCCGCAGATCCTCCGCCGAGAGCGATCCGACCGTCTCGCGCGTCCCCAGGATGCTGTGGCCGTAGGAGTGGTCGGGCCAGAGCGCCTGGGTGTGCAGCTCGAAGACCAGGTCGTCCGGGGTATCGTCGACCGTGGAGATCTCCTCCAGGACCACCTCCCGCTCCACCTCCAGGTCCTCCTCCCGAAGCAGCGGGTCCGCCACCAGGTCCGCCACCACCTCCAGCGCCGTGTCCAGGTGCTCGTCCAGAACGCGCGCCTGGTAGGACGTGTGCTCCCGGGAGGTATACGCGTCCAGCGACCCGCCCAGCCGCTCCAGCACAAGGGCGATGTCCTTCGACGTCCGGGCTCCCGTGCCCTTGAAGACCATGTGCTCCAGCAGGTGTGCCACGCCCTGCTCACCCGGACCCTCGTGGGCCGATCCATACCGCACCCAAACGCCGACGGAGGCCGAGCGCACCCCCTGAACCGGCTGGCTCAGGACGCTCAGGCCTCCGTCGAGTTCCGTGCGGCGGATGCCGTCCTCGCTCAACCCTCCGTCTCGGCCAGCGCCGCCTTCCGTGAGAGCCGCAGCCGCCCCTTCTCGTCGATGCTCAGGAGCTTGACCTTCGTCACGTCCCCGACCTTCAGGACGTCCTCGGTCTTCTCCGTACGGTCCTCCTGCAGCTCCGAGATGTGGCAGAGACCTTCCGTCCCCGGGATGATCTCCACGAAGGCGCCGAACGTCGTCGTTCCCTTCACCACGCCCTCGTAGATCCGGCCGACCTCCGGCTCCTCCGTGATCGCCTCGATCATCTGACGCGCGCGCTCCCCGCCCACGCCGCCGGGGCTCGAGATCTTCACCGTTCCGTCGTCGTCGATGTCGATCTTGGCGCCCGTCTCCTCCTGGATCCCCCGGATCGTCTTCCCCTTGGGCCCGATGATCTCCCCGATCTTCTCCGGGTTGATCCGGATCGTCATGATCCGCGGCGCGAACTCGCTCAGCTCCGCCCGCCCGCCCGTCAGCGTCCGCTCCATCACGTCCAGGATGTGCAGCCGCGCCCGCGTGGCCCGGGTCAGCGCTTCCTTCATGATCTCCACGGTGAGCCCCTCGATCTTGATGTCCATCTGGATCGAGGTCACGCCTTCCCGCGTGCCCGCCACCTTGAAGTCCATGTCTCCCAGCGCATCCTCGACGCCCAGGATGTCCGTCAGGACGGCGACCTCGTCGCCCTCCTTGATCAGACCCATGGCGATCCCGGCGCAGCTGGCCTTCATCGAGACGCCCGCGTCCATCAGCGCGAGCGACCCCGCGCACACGCTGGCCATGGACGACGAGCCGTTCGACTCCAGGATCTCCGACACCACCCGGATCGTGTACGGGAAATCGTCGTACGCCGGCAGCAGCGGCTGCAGCGCCCGCTCCGCCAGGTTCCCGTGGCCGACCTCGCGCCGGCTCGTCCCCCGGATCGGACGCGCCTCTCCCGTCGAGAACGGCGGAAAGTTGTAGTGCAGCGTGAACGACTTCGACGTCTCCGCCGGCGTGTCCACCGTGTCCACGCGCTGCTCGTCCGCCGACGTCCCCAGCGTCACCACCGCCAGCGCCTGCGTCTGACCACGCGTGAACAGCGCCGAGCCGTGCACGCGCGGCAGCACCGTCACCTCCGCCGTGATGTCGCGGATCTCATCGAGGCCCCGGCCGTCGATCCGCTTTCCGCTGTCCAGGATCTGCCGCCGCATGACCTTCTTCTCGGTCGAGCGCAGGTGCTCCTTGATGGCGGTCCGGTTCTCCTCCTCCGGGAACTCCTCCTCCAGCGCCGCCAGCACCTCCGTTCGCATCGACGAGAGCGCCTCGCTCCGGCTCGCCTTTTCCGCGATGTTCAGCGCGTCCTGCACCCGCGCCAGCGCCAGCTCGTCCACCCGGCCGCGGATCGCGTCGGTCACGTTCACCGTCGGCGACCACGCCATCTCCGCCGGGACGTCCAGCTCCGCCAGGATCTCCTTCTGGAGCCCGATCAGCTCCTTGATCCCCGTGTGCGCGGCCTCCAGCGCCTCCACCAGCTCCGACTCCGGCACCTCCAGCGCGCCACCCTCCACCATCAGGATCGCGTTCTCCGTCCCCGCGACGATCATGTCCACGTCGCTGTACTCCAGCTGCTCGAACGTCGGGTTCAGCACCCACTGCCCGCTCAGCCGTCCCACCCGGACTCCCGCCACGGGCGTCCGGAAGGGGATCTTCGACATGTTCAGCGCAAGCGAGGCCCCGAACATCGCCGGCATGTCCCCGTTGTTCTGCTGGTCCGCCGAGACGACGTAGATCACGATCTGCGTCTCGTGCTGGAACCCGTCCGGGAACAGCGGCCGGATCGGCCGGTCGATGATCCGCGACGTCAGGATCTCCGTCTCGCTCGGACGGCCCTCCCGCTTGATGAACCCGCCGGGGAATTTCCCCGCCGCGTACATCTTCTCCCGGTACTCCACCGTCATGGGGAAGAAGGGAAGGTGGGTCGGGTTGTCCTGCACCGTCGTGGCACAGATCACCGTCGTCTCTCCGTACTGCACCAGACAGGAACCGTGCGCCTGACGCGCCATCCGCCCCGTCTCCACCACCAGCGTTCTGCCGGCGAACTCCCGCTCTACTCTCTTCACGTGCGTCTTGGCCTTTCTCTTGCCGCAATCAGCACCCGGGGCCCCCTCGGGCTCCGGGCTCTCGTTTCACCTCGCCGCCGGTCCTAGTGCCGCAGCCCGAGGTCCTCGATCAGCTCCCGATACCGCTCCACGTCCGTCCGCCGGAGGTAGTCCAGCAGCCGACGACGGCGGCCCACCATCTTCAGCAATCCCTGCCGGCTGTGGTGGTCCTTCTTGTGCGCCCTGAAATGGTCGGTGAGATCATTGATGCGCGCCGTGAGGATTGCGATCTGGACCGGCGCGCTCCCACGGTCCGTGGGGTGGAGCTGGTACTTCTGGATGATGTCGGACCTGTCGATGCTCATACTCTGCTGTTCGCCTCTCCGAGAGTCTACGCTGGTCGGGAAGCCGTCCCGTTTGCTGCACAGTCTTTAAGTATACCACGACCACGCCTGTCACGACAACCGGCCCCCCTCCGCTGCGACGCGCCGGGCGTCTTCCCCCGCTCTGCACGCCGTTCTCCCGCCCTGGAAGAGATCGATCGCCTGCGCGCAGTCGTCCCGGATCGCCTCGATGAGAGCCTCGACGGTGGCGAAGCGGTGGATCTCCCGGAGCCAGGCGCAGAAATCGACGCGCACCTCCTCTCCGTAAAGGTCCCCATCGAAGTCGAACAGGTGCAGCTCGACGGACGGCGGCGAGCCCTGGAAGGTGGGCCTCGGTCCGAGATGAAGGACGCCGCGACGTGTGGCCGAGCGGAGCGTGGCCGTCACCGCGTAGACGCCCTCACGGGGCAGCAGCTTGTCGCTATCGGGCACCTGGATGTTGGCCGTGGGGAAGCCGAGGGCGCGGCCCCGTCCCTCTCCCCGGATCACGGGGCCGCGGAGGGAGTAGGGCCGACCGAGGGCGCGGGCCGCGTCGACGACGCGCCCTTCGACCAGCGCGGTGCGGATGCGGGAGGAGGAGATCGCCTCGCCATCGATCTCCAGCGCCTCCACCACCTCCACGCCGAAGCCGAGGCGCTCGCCGATGGTGCGGAGGGTCTCCACGTCGCCGGAGCGCCCCTTCCCGAACCCGTGGTCGTAGCCGATCACCAGGTCATGCATCCGGAGCCGGTCCACGAGGATCTCCTTCACGAACCGCTCGGGCGAGTAGGACCGGAGCACGTCGGTGAACGGGATGAACACGGCGTAGTCGAGACCGGACTCGGCCAGGATCTCCTTCTTCTCCAGTGGCGTGGTGAGGAGGCGCGGGGCGTCTGCCGGCCGGACCACGCGCAGCGGGTGCGGATCGAACGTGGCGAGGACGGCCGGAAGCCCGGCGGCATCGGCACGGGAACGGAGCGTCTCGAGGACCTTCCAGTGGCCGCGGTGCACGCCATCGAACGTCCCTACCGTCACCAGGGTGCCGGGCTCGGCCGGGAGCCCCGGCGGGAGGCGCGGATCGACGGCGTCGGTCACGCGAAGACCTTGGCCGGCCGCAGCAGATCGCCGTCCCGCCGGGCCACCGCGACGAGGACCCCACCGGAGGAGACCGCCACGACGTCGCCATCCCCGCCGGCCCCCGCGGGCGCCGGCACCGCCTGGCCGTTGCGGATCCGGCCCACGCCGTCGGCATCGAGGTCCGCACCGGGCAGGTGCGCCATGGCCGCCAGGGGGGAGATCAGCGCGCGTTCGACCGACTCGGCGTCCTCCAGCCGCTCCAGCGGCAGCGCACCGTCCACCTCGAAGGCACCGATCGCCGTCCTGCGAAGCTCCGTCAGGTGCGCACCGACACCCAGCCGGTCGCCCACGTCCCGGGCGACGGCCCGCACGTAGGTCCCGCTGGAGCAGGCCAGGCTGAAGCGGACCAGCGGCCCGTCGATGGCCTCGACCGCCATCCGGCCGATGGTCACCTCGACGGGGTCCGGCAGCACCGGCTCACCCGCGCGGGCGAGCTCGTACGCCCGGCGACCGGCCACCTTCTTGGCCGAGAAGGCGGGCGGCTGCTGCAGGCGGCTTCCGGTCTCCGCCGCGAACGCCTCGCGGATGGCGTCCGCGCCCAGGTCACGCCACCGGCCATCCTCCGCCGAAGCCTCGCCGGTCGCGTCCAGCGTGTCCGTCCGGACGCCGAGACGGGCCACCGCCACGTAGCGCTTGTCCATGCCGGTGAGGTACTCGGCGAGACGCGTGGCGGAGCCGAGGCAGAGGAGCAGGAGCCCGGTCGCGAAGGGGTCGAGGGTCCCGGTGTGGCCGATCCGGCGCAGCTTCAGCGCGCGGCGCGCCGTGGCGACGACGTCGTGAGAGGTGGGTCCCGCCGGCTTGTCCACGGAGAGTACGCCGATCATTCGCCCGACGGTTCCGCGTCTTCCGGCGGGTCGTCCCGCGCGACTTCGGCCAGGAGGCGCTCGATGCGACGGGCGTGCTCGATGGACTCGTCGATCTCGAAGCGCACCTCGGGCGCACGCCGGAGCGTGAGCCGCCGGCCGAGCTCCGCACGGATGAACGGTGCGGCGGCACGGAGACCGGCGAGCGTCTCGCGGCGCTCCTCGTCGGAGCCGAGCGGGTGCACGAACACGCGGGCCAGCGTGAGGTCCGGCGCCGCCGAAACGGCGGTGACCGTGACCGGCCCCACCCGCGGGTCCTTCACCTCGCCGAGCACGATCTCGGCGATCTCCCGCTTCAGCTGTTCGTTGAGCCGCTTGATCCGCAAACCCGCCATGCACCCAGCACATGGCGGCGACCGCTCGCGCGAGCGCCCGCCGCCCTAATAGAAGACCCTGTAGCTGTCGATGATCCGGCCGAGCGCTTCCCCCTCGACCATGCGGTCGGCCCGGTCCAGAATGGCCTCCGCCCCCCGGCGATCCGTGGCGACCACACAGGCCGTCAGCTCGGCCCGCTGCCAGAGGTCCTGATGCCCCGTTTCCGCCACCGAGACGTTCAGGCGACTCTTCAGCCGCTCCTTCAGGCTCTTCACGACCGCCCGCTTCTCCTTCAGCGACTGCGCGTCGTAGACCTGGATGTCCCAGCCGATCACACCCACGACCACGACGAGGCCGACCCGCCGGGCCTCAGCCCCGCTCGCCGGCGGCGCCCGCCAGGGTCCGGGCGACCTCCTCGATGGTGAAGGACTCCACCACGTCGCCCGTCTTGATGTCGTTGAAGCCGTCGATGCTGAGGCCGCACTCGAAGCCCTCGCGGACCTCGCGGACGTCGTCCTTGAAGCGCTTCAGGCTCCCGAGCTGCCCCTGGTAGACCTGCACGCCATCCCGCACCAGGCGCACCTTCTCGCCGCGCCGGATCACGCCCTCGGTCACGTAGCAGCCCGCCACCGTCCCGGCCCGCGGCACCTTGAAGATCTGCCGGACCTCGGCCGCGCCGAGGAGGACTTCCTTCTCGTCCGGCGTCAGCAGTCCCTCCAGCGCCGCGCGCACGTCCTCGATCGCCTCGTAGATCACGTCATAGACGCGGACGTCTACGTCCTCCTGCTCGGCGATGTTCCGCGCGTCGGCATCCGGCCGCACGTGGAAGCCGATGATGATCGCCCCCGCCGTCGCCGCGAGCAGCGCGTCCGAGCGGTTGATCGCGCCCACGCCCCGGTGGATCACCTCCACCGCGACCTCCTCGGTCGAGAGCTGCTCGAGCGAATCCGCCAGCGCCTGGACCGAGCCGTCCACGTCGCCCTTGATCACCACGTTGAGCTGAGCGGTCTCGCCCTCGGCGAGCATGCGGCTGATGTCCGTCAGCTTCACGCCCCGACGCTGGATCCGCATCTTCTTCTCCCGGTCCAGCCGCTGGCGCGTCTGCACGATCTCGGCCGCCCGCTCGGGCTCCATCACCACGAGCTTGTCGCCGGCCTGCGGTACCCCCTGAACGCCCAGGATCTGGACGGGAATCGCCGGACCGGCCTCGTCCACGACGTTGCCGCGCTCGTCGAGCAGCGCCCTGACGCGCCCGCCGTGGGAGCCGCAGACGAAGTCGTCGCCGACGCGGAGCGTGCCGCTCGTGACCAGCACCGTGGCCACGGGTCCCTTCCCCACATCGATCTGCGCCTCGATCACGATGCCCTGGGCCTCGCGGTCGGGGTTGGCCTTCACATCCAGCACTTCGGCCTGCAGCAGGACCTTCTCCAGCAGGTCGTCGACGCCTTCTCCCGTCTTCGCGCTGACCGGCTGCGCCAGCACCTCGCCGCCGTACTCCTCCACGACCACGTTGTGCTCGAGCAGCGCCTGCTTCACCTTCTCCGGATTGGCGCCAGGCAGGTCCATCTTGTTGATCGCCACGATCATGGGAACGCCCGCGTTCCGCGCGTGGCTGATCGCCTCCACCGTCTGCGGCATCACCGCGTCATCGGCCGCGACCA
>JAHWKI010000132.1 GCA_019347975.1 Gemmatimonadota bacterium | reverse complement strand
AACTGGCCGATCTCCTACGACGATGTGAAGCCGTACTACGACGCGGTGGACCGGCTGATCGGGATCTTCGGGAGCGTGGAGGGGCTGCCGAACGAGCCGGACGGGATCTTCCACCCGCCGCCGCGGCCGCGCTGCTACGAGCTGGCGATCAAGGACGCGTGCGACCGGCTGGACATCACGTGCATCCCGTCCCGGCTGTCGATCATCACGAAGCCGATGCCCGGCCGCCAGCCGTGCCACTACTGCGCCCAGTGCAATCGCGGGTGCCAGACCATCTCGAACTTTTCCAGCCCGGACGTTCTGCTCCGCCCGGCCATGGCCACGGGCAAGCTGACGCTCGTCACCGGGGCCATGGCCCGGGAGGTGACCGTGGGACGGGACGGCCGCGCCACGGGCGTCTCCTACATCGACAAGACGACAGGGCGGGACGAGCACGTCCAGGCGCGGGTGGTGGTGCTGGCGGCGAGCGCGTGCGAGTCGGCGCGGCTGCTGCTGAACTCCCGGTCGTCGCGCTATCCGGACGGGCTCGCCAACACCGGCGGCGTCGTGGGGAAGTACCTGACGGACACGACCGGCGCCGGCGTGGGCGGGTTCGTCCCGAAGATGATGGACACCCCGCCGCACAACGAGGACGGCGTGGGCGGGATGCACGTCTACATGCCGTGGTGGCTGGACAACGCGAAGCTGGACTTCCCCCGGGGCTACCACATCGAGGTGGGCGGCGGCAAGCACATGCCGCAGTACGGGTTCATGGGCGGGATCCAGAACTTCCCGTCCGGCGGCGGGTGGGGCGCCGACCTGAAGAAGGACTACCGGCGCTACTACGGCTCGACCGTCTACTTCGCCGGCCGCGGCGAGATGATCCCGAGCGAGGACTGCTACTGCGAGATCGACCCCGATGGGACGGTGGACCGGTACGGCATCCCGGTGCTGCGGTTCCACTGGAAGTGGAGCGACTACGAGCGGAACCAGGCCCGGCACATGCACGAGACCTTCCGCTCGATCATCGTCGAGATGGGGGGGCAGCCGTGGGGCGAGATGCCCTCACGCGAGCGGGACTACGGGCTGGCCGCCGGCGGCGAGATCATCCACGAGCTGGGCACCACCCGCATGGGCGACGACCCCGCCACGTCGGCGGTGAACGGCTACGGCCAGGCGCACGATGTGAAGAACCTCTTCGTGGCCGATGGGGGCCCGTTCGTGTCCCAGGCCGACAAGAACCCGACGTGGACCATCCTCGCGCTGTCCATGCGGACCAGCGAGCATATCACCGACCAGATGAAGAGAGGGGCCCTGTGAGCGACTTCACCCGGCGCCAGGCGCTCACGGTCCTGGGGGCGGGGGCGCTCGCCGCCGCGGTCCCGAAGCCGCTCCGCGCCCACCTCTCGCCCGAGATCCGCCGCGCCGCCGTGGCCGCCGAGCAGGCCCTCCTCCTGGGCCATTACGACCCCGTGTTCTTCACCCCTGCCGAATGGCGGACGGTGCGGCTGCTCTCGGACATGATCATTCCCCGGGACGGCCGCTCCGGCAGCGCCACGGACGCGGGCGTGCCGGAGTTCATCGACTTCACGGTGAACGACCGCCCCGGGCATCAGGTGCCGGTGCGGGGCGGGCTCGCCTGGCTGGACGACGAGAGCCGCAAGCGGTTCGGCGCGGTCTTCGTGGAGGCGGGCGAGGCGGAGCGGGCGGCGCTGCTCGATGCCATCGCCTGGCCGAAGCGCGCGGCCCCGGAGGTGAAGGAGGGGGTGGCGTTCTTCAACCGATTCCGCGACCTGGTGGCCAGCGGGTTCTACACGAGCCGGATCGGGATCGAGGACGTGCAGTACATGGGCAACACCTACGTGCCGCAGTGGAACGGCTGCCCGCCCGAGGCGTGCCGCCACCTCGGCGTCAGCTACGAGGAGGGGTGAGGATGGCGGGAGACCGGTTGGGTGTGGGCTTCATCGGGAGCGGCTTCAACGCCCAGTTCCACCTCCGGAGCTGGGTCGGGGTCCGGGAGGCGGACGTGCTCGGGTTCTGGAGCCCGAACGAGGCGCGTCGCAGCGCCGCGGCCGCGTTGGCGCGGGAGCTCGATCTGGGTGAAGCGCGGCCGTTCGCCTCGATCGGCGACATGGTCGCGGACCCGGCGATCGACGCGATCTGGCTGTCGGGGCCGAACCACGCCCGCGTGGAGAACATGGAGGAGATCGTCGCCGCGATCGAGAGCGGGAGGGGGGAGCTGAAGGGGCTGGCCTGCGAGAAGCCCCTGGCGCGGAACGTCGCCGAGGCGAAGCAGGTGGTCGCGCTCGCCGAGCGCGTCGGGCTCAGGACCGGCTACCTGGAAAACCAGGTGTTCGCCCCGCAGGTGGAGCGGGGACGGGAGCTGCTGTGGGCCCGCGGCGCCGCGACCACCGGTCGTCCGTACCTCGCCCGCGCCGCCGAGGAGCACAGCGGGCCGCACGAGCCGTGGTTCTGGCAGGGGCGGCTACAGGGCGGCGGCGTGCTGAACGACATGATGTGCCATTCGGCCCTGGTCGTCCGTCACCTGCTGACGCAGCCCGGGCAGCCGCTCTCCACCGTTCGCCCGGTGCGCGTGACCAGCCACATCGCGAGCCTGAAGTGGACCCGGCCCGAGTATGCACGGATCCTTTCGGACCGGATGAAGGGCGTGGACTACGCGCGCACCCCCTCCGAGGACTTTGCCAGCGTCCTCATCGAATTCGAGACGGCGGACGGGCATACGGTGATCGGAGAGGCCTCCACGTCCTGGAGCTTCATCGGCGCCGGCCTCCGCCTGTCGGCCGAGCTCCTGGGCCCCGAGTACTCCCTCCAGTGGAACTCCCTCGACTCAGGGCTGAACCTGTTCTTCAGCCGCGCCGTGCAGGGGCGGGAGGGGGAAGACCTGGTGGAGAAGCAGAACGCCGAAATGGGGCTGATGCCGGTGGTGGCGGACGAGCCGGTGGCGTACGGCTACCAGGGCGAGGACCGCCACTTCGCCAGGGCCTTCCTGGGGCTCGAGGAGCCGCTGCTGACGTTCCGGGATGGCCTCGAGGTCGTGGAGATCCTGATGGCCGCCTACCGGAGCGCCGAGGAGGGCCGGACGGTGGAGTTCCCGCCCCAGGGGCTGGAGGACTTCGTGCCGGCCGTGGCGAGGGGCGAATGGAGGCCGCCGGCGCCCGGTCGGTGAGGCGCTGACCGGGGCCTCCTCCCTTCCGGCCCCGTGGACCGGAGGGTTCTTTGGTCCCCCGCACGTGCACCGTCTGGCGTGCGCCGAAAGCCGTGATCCGGTGGTGCCCGTCGGATGCCGGAAACGCGTGGACCATCCTGCAGGAAAAGCCGGTCCACGGTCACCGGGTCACGCCAGACGGCGCACGTCCTTCAGGCCGCCGCCACCGGAACCCGTCCCCCCACCGGAGGCGCCCCCAGCTGCCTGAGCATTCGCAGGTGGGAAGCGATCGAGGCGCGGAGCGTGGGGTGGCTGTGGTACGGGATGTCGTACTTGCGCGCCACTTCCTCCACGATCGGGCTGATGGCCGGATAGTGGGTGCTGCACACGCGCGGGAAGAGGTGGTGTTCGATCTGGAAGTTGAGCCCGCCGACGTACCAGCAGAGCAGGCGGTTGTCCCGCCCGAAATCCGCGGTGGTCTTCATCTCGTGGACCAGCCAGCTGTCCTGCATCAGGTCGTCGTCAGGGGTCTGGAAGTGCTCGGGCCCCTCGACGACGTGGGCGAGCTGGAAGACCACCCCGAGGATCAGCCCGGCGGTGAGGTGCATGGCGGTGAAGCCGACGACGAACTGCCAGAGCGCGATGTCCAGCACGAGCAGGGGGACGACGATCGTGTAGCCGTAATAGAACAGCTTCATCCCGATCAGCTTCGCCACTTCGCGGCGGGGGTGGCGGATGTCCTGATACGGTCCCAGGTCCTTCTGCAGGATGTACTTGTAGTCCTTCACGAACACCCAGAAAAGCGTCGACAGGCTGTACGTCGCCAGGCCATAGACGTGCTGGTAACGGTGGATCCACCGGTGCGCGGAGGTCGGCGACAGCCGGAGCAGCGGGGATACCTCCAGGTCCTCATCGATCCCCTGAATGTTCGTGTAGGTGTGGTGGATCACGTTGTGGGTGATCTTCCACAGGTAGCCGTTCGCTCCCATCAGGTCGAACGAGAGCCCCAGCCAGCCGTTGACGCGGCGGCTCGAGGAGTAGCCCCCGTGCAGCGCGTCGTGGGCGATGCAGAAGCCGATCCCCGCCGTGCCGATCCCCATGATGACCGCGAAGGCGAGCATGGCCCATGGCGAGAAGCGGCCGGTCAGGATCAGGCCATAGGGGACGAAGGTCAGGAGCAGAACCAGGACCGTCTTCAGGACCATCCGGCCGTCGGCCTTGTCCGAGATCCCGCGCTCATCGAAGTAGGCGGCCACGCGCTCCTTCAGCTCGCGCATGAACTCCTTCTCCCGGTCCGTCGCGAACTTGACGCGGCGGATCACTGCGCTGGCGGCGTCGGTGACGGGGTCGTGCATCGTTGTCGGATCCGTTCAGGGGGACGGGCCGCTCCACGCTAGGCGAGGGCCCCTCCCGGGTCAATGGTTCGCCTCAGGCCGGCGCGACCAGCACGTTCCCCGCAGACGCGAAGAACGGGTGCCGGGGGCGGTCCGGAAGGACCAGCTCGAGGAGGCGGGTCCCGTCGCTGGTCTTGCCCAGCAGGCGGGAGACCTCCGCCAGCCCCTCCGCGCAGCACACCTGCTCACCCACGGCCGGCAGCCTCTCGGCGGCGCTGATCCAGTCGGCGCGCTCGGGGGAGGGGGTGACGCGCAGGCTTTCGAGCGCAATACGGCGGCTGGAGTTGGCGAGACTGGCCACTGCGGTACCTCCGGGGCGAAGAAGCGGAGAGACCCGCGCACGCTGCGGAAGCGTAACGGCGGTGTCGAGGCCGGGCGAAGGCCCGACGATGCCCTGAATCTAATCGAATCCGGGCCGCCCTTCCAGTGCGGCAGGTCTCGCGGCGGGGGGAGAACCGCCCGGCGGCCGATCACCCATCGGAATATGGATTGCCACGGGATAGGTTCGGTTGCGAGGTCAAGCGGAGCGACGACGAGGGGTTCGACATGTCTGGAGAGGCGAGCGCCGGGTTCGCGGCGCTGGGGCTGGAGCCACGCCTGGTGGAGACGCTGACGACACTGGGCTACGAGGAGCCGACGCCGATCCAGGAGGCGTCGATCCCGCCGCTTCTCGAGGGGCGGGACCTGGTGGGCCAGGCGGCGACGGGGACCGGGAAGACGGCGGCGTTCGCGCTCCCGCTGCTGCAGCGGCTGGAGGCCGGACGCTCGAAAGCTCGCGGCCCGGCTGCGCTGGTGCTGGTCCCCACCCGGGAGCTGGCCATGCAGGTGGCCGAAGCGGTGCACCGGTACGGGCGGCCCCTGGGAGTGAGCGTGCTGCCGATCTACGGCGGTCAGTCGTTCACGCAGCAGCTGCGCGTGCTGAAGAGGGGCGTCAACGTGGTGGTGGCTACGCCCGGCCGCGCGCTGGACCATCTCAACCGGCGTACGCTGGACCTCGGGGCGCTGCAGGTGGTGGTGCTGGACGAGGCGGACGAGATGCTGGACATGGGGTTCGCGGAGGACCTGGAGGCGATCCTCGCCGCGACGCCGGAGGACCGTCAGACCGTGCTGTTCTCGGCGACGATGCCGCCCCGCATCGCGGCCATCGCCGAGCGCCACCTCGAGAACCCCGTCCAGATCCGGATCGCCCGGGCGCAGCTCCCGGAGGGCGCCGTGCCGCTGGTGCGGCAGACGGCCTACATCGTGCCCCGGGCCCACAAGCTGGCGGCGCTCGGGCGGGTGCTGGACATGGAGAGCCCCGAGGCGGCGCTGGTCTTCTGCCGCACCCGCAACGAGGTGGACGAGCTCACGGAGAAGATGAACGCCCACGGCTACCGGTCGGAGGCGCTGCACGGCGGGATGACGCAGGAACAGCGCGAGCGGGTCATGAAGAAGCTCCGGAGCGGGACGGCGGACCTGCTGATCGCAACGGACGTCGCGGCCAGAGGGCTGGACATCTCCCGGCTCAGTCACGTGATCAACTACGACGTGCCGAATGCGCCCGAGTCCTACGTGCACCGGATCGGACGCGTCGGGCGGGCGGGGCGGGAGGGCGTGGCGATCACTCTGGCCGAGCCCAGGGAGCACCGCTTCCTGAAGAACATCGAGCAGCTCACGAAACGGAAGATCGACATCTCCCGGGTCCCCACCGTTGCGGACCTCCGGGCGCGGCGGCTGGCCCTGGTCCGGGCTTCGCTTCGGGAGGCGCTGCTGGCGGGGGAGCTGGACGGATTCCGCAGCGTAGTCGAATCGCTGGCGGAGGAGTTCGATCCCATGGACATCGCCACCGCGGCCGTGAAGCTGGTGCAGGAGGCGACGGGGGCGGAGGTCGACGAGGAGGGGGCCGACATCCCGGAGGCGGCGCCGCCCCGTGAGAAGGCCGGCCGCCGGAAGGGCGCGCCCGGAAAGGGGAAGGGAACGGCCGCCCGCGGCGAGAAGGCGGCGCCCCGCCGGGGCGCCGGCCGGGCGCGCGGCCCCCGGGGCGGGATCGCCCGCCTCTTCATCGGCGCCGGTCGGGGCGCCGGCGTCCGTCCGAGGGATGTGGTGGGCGCGATCACGGGCGAGGCGGGGATCAGCGGGGGCGAGATCGGCGCCATCCAGATCGCCGACGACTTCACCGTGGTGGAGGTCGCCGAGGACGTCGCGGACGAGGTGCTGGGAGCGCTGCGCGGCAGCGGCATCAAGGGCAACCGGGTGACGGTGCGGCGTTACCGGGAAGGCAAGCGCGGGCGCTGAAACTCCGGTTCACCACCGAGGCACGGAGAGCACGGAGGACTGGCATGCCGGGCGCGATCATAACGCCTCAAGATGTCTCGTCCGATTCCTCCCGCTGGGCCTTGTAGAGGGACTCGTCGGCCGGCGAGTCGGAGTCGGACGTCCCGCCCAGGCCGCCGCCGATCTCCGGGGCATCACGGTTCAGCTCGCGGCGGCGCTCGGCCGCTTTCTGTCCTTCCGGGCTCTCCTCCGGCGCGTTGATCCCCTGGCGGATCGAGTCCTGGCGTTCGTCGGGCATTTGCTCCTCCTCGCGCGGGTGCATCTGCCGTCCATAAGCGTGCACCGTCCGTGCCGGCGCAGGCCCGGCGGGTGCCGTCGGCGTCGCTGCTGAGGCCTCGACGACCTCGTCGAGGCGGGACGGCCCACCGCATGGCGGCGGCGCCCTACGGGGCGCTGGCGGGTCCGATCGAACCGTCGTGGCCTGTCTATTGCAGCCACATCTCAGCCTCCCCTGAACCGTCGCGCAGGCAGCAGTGTGCGATCCCGCCATGCCGCATCAGCCCGGAGAGTCGCATGGGCTATGACGCGATTCGTGTGCTCGTCGCCGACGCCGATCGGCAGCGAGCGGAAACCCTGCACACGCTTCTGACGGCGGGGGCGGACCCGCCGTTCGAGGTCGTGAGCGCCGCACGGCTGGACGACGCCGTTCGAGCGCTGCGGGAGGACCCGTTCGACGCCGTGCTGGCGGACCTCAACCTGCGCGACAGCCAGGGGCTGCCGACGCTCGCGATCCTGCTGACGTACGCGGGCGGCGCGCCGGTGGTTGTGCTGTCGGAGCGGGCGGACGACCCGATCCCGCTGCGTGCGCTGCAGCAGGGGGCGCACGACCAGCTGCCTCGCGACCAGCTGTACCCCACCCCCGTGGTGCGCTCGATCCGCTACGCGGTGGAGCAGAACCGCACGGAGCTGGCGCTGCGGGAAAGCGAGCAGCGATACCGCACGCTGTTCCAGCAGTCGCGAGACGCGGTCTACCTGGCGGACGACGCGCATCGGCTGGTGGAGGTGAACCGGGCGGCGATGGAGCTGTTCGGCTACAGCGCGGAGGAGCTGATCGGGCGCGATCTCCGGCTGCTGTTCGCGGACGAGGCCGACCATGCGGCGCTGGAGAGGCAGCTTTCGGCGAGCGGCGCCGTCCGCGAGCTGGAAGTGCGGATGCGGACGCGCGAGGGCCGTGAGCTGTGGTGCCTGCTGGCGGCGACGGCGCGGGGCCAGCTGGCCGGGGGCTCCTCCGGGTCACAGGGGATCATCCACGACGTGACGGAGCGGAAGCGGGCGGAGCTCCGGCTCGAGCACGATGCCCTGCACGACCAGCTCACGGGTCTGCCGAACCGGGCGCTGCTGATGAACCGGCTGGAGCACGCGGTGCGGGTCTGGTCGCGGCAGCCGGATTCGCCGTTCGTGCTGCTGTTCCTCGACCTGGACCGGTTCAAATGGGTGAACGACACCCTGGGCCACGACGCCGGAGACCAGGTGCTGAGACGGACGGCGGGGTTGCTCCGCTCGTGCGTGCGGGGCGGCGACACGGTCGGACGGCTGGGAGGCGACGAGTTCGTGGTTCTGCTCGAGGGGATCGGCTCGGTGGGGGAGGCGATCCAGATCGCCGAGCGGATGCTGCGGCTGCTCGACCGTCCGTACCGCCTGAAGGGGCGGGAGTTCTATACGACGGCCAGCATCGGGATCAGCTGGCCCGCGGAGCGGAGCTGGAGCGCCGAGGACCTGATCCGGGAGGCGGACGAGGCGATGTACCGCGCCAAGTCACACGGCGGCGGTCGCTACGTCCTCTTCGACCCGGCGATGCATCGCGCCGCGGTCTCGCGGCTCGAGGTGGAGAGCGATCTCCGCCAGGCGCTCGGCCGTGAAGAGTTCATGCTCCTCTACCAGCCGATTCTCTCCATGAGCACCGGCCGCACCACCGGCTTCGAGGCGCTGGTCCGCTGGAACCACCCCCGCCGCGGCACGTTGGTCCCGGACGACTTCGTGCCGCTGGCGGAAGAGACGGGGCTGATCGTCCCTCTCGGTCTCTGGGTCCTCAGGGAGGCCGCACGTCAGCTCCGGCATTGGACGCAGACGAGGCAGGCGGGGGAGGAGATCGTCATGTCCTGCAACCTTTCCCCCCGTCAGCTCCTGGACCCCACCGTGGTGGACCAGGTGGCGGCGATCCTCCGGGACGAGCGGGTCCGGCCCGACCGGATGATGCTGGAGGTCACCGAGACCGCGCTGATGCAGGACCCGGAGCAGGCCGCGGCCCGGCTCGACGCGCTGCGGGACCTGGGCATCCGCCTCTGCCTCGACGACTTCGGCACCGGCTACTCCTCACTCGCGCACCTCCGACGCTTCCCCCTGGACACCCTGAAGGTGGACCGCTCGTTCGTCGGCCGGCTGGATCACTCCCCCCGCGACCTCCAGCTCGTCGCCACCATCACCGCCCTGGCCCGCCACCTCGGCATCCACTCGATCATCGAAGGCGTCGAGACCTCCGGTCAGCTCGCTCGCATCCGGAGCCTCCGCCCCAGCGAGGTGCAAGGCTTCCTCTTCGCCCGCCCCCTCATGGCCGACGACGCGGCGGCGTTCCTGCGTGACGGGAGGGCGGACGTGCGGCCGATCCGGCGCGGGGTGCTGGGCGGTCTGCTGCAGCGGCTGGGACAGGCGTGATCGAGGTTCGAATCCGCTCGGCCTTCGGCCTCGCGGACCGCTGGCGCGGGGTCGATTCGCTTCGGGCCTTCGGCCCTCGCCGGCGCGTAGCGCTGATTCGATGAAGCGTCCGAGGCCGGGCCGGGTCGCTGGCGCCTCGGTCCTCAACGAAGCCCGGAGCACCTCCCGCCTCGAATCCCGCGCACGCGGGGCGCCGCAGGCGCTTCGAATCCGGCGACCGGCGGGCGCCGCAGGCGCTCCGAAAGGGCGCGCAGCGACCATTCGACCGTCCCCACCCCCGCCCGCCCACGATTTCCATTACATTCTCGGCCATGATTTCGGTATCCAATCTCGGCAAGTCGTTCGGCGACCGCGTTCTCTTCGAGGGCGCGTCCTTCCAGCTCAACCCCGGGGAGCGCTACGGGCTCGTGGGCGCGAACGGGTCGGGGAAGACGACGCTGCTCAGCATCCTGAGCGGCGATCAGGACGCGAGCGAGGGCGTGGTCGCCATCCCCAAGTCGCTGCGGCTCGGGGTGCTCCGGCAGGACCAGTTCCTCTACGAGGACGAGCAGGTGCTCGGCGTCGCCATGATGGGCAACAGGGAGCTCTGGGACGCGCTCGTCGAGAAGGAGGAGCTGCTGGCGAACGCCCACGAGTCCTTCGACGCCGACCGCTTCGGCGAGCTGGAGGAGACGGTCCAGC
>JAHWKI010000340.1 GCA_019347975.1 Gemmatimonadota bacterium | reverse complement strand
CGGGGCCGGGGTCTCGACCCGGCGACGATGCGCGCGACCATCGCCGCGGACCTGAGGGCCAGCCGTGTCGACGACCTCCAGGCGGACCGCGTCCGGCTCCGCGCGGAGCTCGACGGCGGCCTCGCGCGCGTGGACTCCTCCGTCATCCGCCTGGGCGGCGCGGAGGCCGTGCTGGACGGGAGCTTCGGTCTGATCGCGGGGCGGGAAGGCGTGCTGTCGTACCGGGTCGCGGTGGACTCGCTGCACGCGTTCGCGCCCTGGCTCCCCGGCGCCGATACAGCCGTGGGAACGCTCCCCTCGCCGACGCCCCCGCCGGGCGCCGCGCTGGCCGCGGCGGAAGACGAGGTTGCCGTACCGGAGCCGATCGATCCGGCCGAGCGGGCTCCCGAGCTCGCCACGGCGGGCGACGAGGTGGAGCGCCGCTACATCGCGCCGGATGGAGCGCGCGTGACCGTGAATACGACGGAGGTGCAGGCTGGCATCGAGCGTCTAGACCGCGAGCCTCGGCAGGAGGGCGCCGGGCTGGCGCGTAGCGGCCCCCGCGCCGACGCCACGCCGGCCGCGCCCGACAGCGCGGCCGCGGCCCGGGCGGCGGATCCGGCGCCGCGTGCCCCCCGGGCCCCGCCCGATTCCCTCGCCGGAAGCCTTCGGGCGTCGGGCACGCTGCGCGGGAACGTGACCCGCTTCGACTTCGACGGGCGTGCGGTGGTGGACGAGCTGCTCTACCGCGGCACCTACATCGGCGGCGGGGAGGCCGAATACGCGCTGGCCGATGTGGGCACACCCTCACCGGACATCCGGCTGGACGCCAAGCTGCGCGACGTCCGCACCGCCGCCCTCGCGTTCGACAGCGTATCCGCCCGGGGCCGCTACCACGGCGTTCGCGGGGAGGGCGAGGGCGAGGCCGTGATCGTCGCCCGGGGCACGGACGACACCGAGTACCGCGCGGACGCCGAGTTCGCGCTGTCGCTCGACCGGAGCGAGCTGCGCCTGGCCGACCTGACCCTCCGCTATGACACGGTCACGTGGCGGACGACGGGGCCGGGGGTCATCAGCTGGGCCGCCGATGCCATCGAGCTGGCGAGCATCGAGGTCGTCAACGACGACGGCGGTCGGGTCCGCCTCGACGGCCGGCTGCCGGTGGACGGGACGGGCGATCTCGACGTGCTGATCGAGGACCTGGACTTCGCTCCCGTCGCCGCCCTGCTCCAGCTCGAGCAGGACGTGGAAGGGCGGCTGAACCTCGACGCCCACGTGGCGGGCACCCTGGAGCGCCCGCACGTTGAGGGGACGGCGCGGCTCGTGCACGCGCGCCTGGATGGCGGGCAGGTGCCGGACGTGCACGCGACGTTCGCCTACGCCGGGACCGAGCTGACGGCGGACGCCACGCTCCTGCACGAGGGCCGGCAGCTGGCGGAGATGGAGGCGCGGCTGCCGATCGAGCTCTCCCTGCTGCGTGGGGTCGCCCCGCGGCTGCTGTCCGGCGCGCTGTCGGTCGATATCCGTGCGGACAGCCTCCCGATCGAGGCGATCCCATCGCTCTCGGAGCAGGTGGCGGACGCCCGCGGACGGGTACGGGGGGATGTCTCGATCCGGGGCACGTTCGAGGACCCGGTCGTCACCGGAGAGGTCGACCTCGACCTGGGCTCGGTCCGCGTGGTGCCGCTGGACGTCCGGCTGGAGGACGTGGCCGGGACGCTGAAGGTGAACGGGAACGTCATCCGCGTGGACTCGCTGGTCGGCCGGAGCGGGGGCGCGCTGCGGCTGAGCGGCGAGATCGGGATCGAGAGCCTGACGGACCCCACGTTCGACCTGGCCGTGGAGTCACGCGAGACGCTGGTGATCGATACCGAGGACGTCACGCTGAAGGTGGACGCGGACATCAGCGTGGGCGGTTCGCTCGCGGCCATCGAGGTAGGGGGCGAGGTGCGCACGCGGAGCGGCGTGATCCGGATCCCCGAGCTGACGGAGCTGGGAGAGACGGAGGTGGTCAGCCTGCACTCCCCCGCGACTTCGGGCCGGATCGAGGAGGAGTTTCTCGCGGACCAGCTCCGGCTGAACCGCCGCATGCCGCTGCTCGATCGACTGCGTCTGGACGTCGCGGTCCGGGTCGGCCGGGACGTCTGGCTGCGCTCCACGGAGGCGAACGTGGAGATCTACACGCCTCGTGAGGTGGGGCCGCTCCGGATCCGCCTGAACCGCCCCGGCACCGGGCTGGCCATCGAGGGCTCCCTGGCGACCGACCGGGGCGAGTACGAATTCATGAGCCGTCGCTTCGAGCTGACCCGGGGGGCGGCGACGTTCGTCGCGGAGTCCGAGATCAACCCGGTGCTCCAGGTGGCGGCGGAGCACGAAGTGCGGCTGCCCGGGCGGGAGGCTTTCGACATCCGCGTGCTGCTGGGCGGCACCGTGCGGGACATGGAGATCACGCTGGAGAGCACGGCGCAGCCGCCCATCGCGCAGACCG
>JAHWKI010000007.1 GCA_019347975.1 Gemmatimonadota bacterium | reverse complement strand
GTCCGCCTTGCCCTCCAGCCCCGACTCCCCATCGCTGGCGATCGCGATCACGCGCCCGCCCCGCGTCTTCACCTCCTCGATGTTCGAGACCACCTTCGAGAACACGGAGTCCCGCGGCGCCAGGAAGACCACCGGCACGTCGTCGTCGATCAGGGCGATCGGGCCGTGCTTCATCTCCGCCGCCGGATACCCCTCGGCGTGGATGTAGCTGATCTCCTTCAGCTTCAGCGCCCCCTCGAGCGCGGTCGGGAAATTGTAGCCCCTCCCGAGGTACAGGAAGTTGCCGGCATCCTTGTAGATCCGCGCGAGCTCCCGGATCGCGTCGTTCATGTCGATCACCTGCGCCACCTGGTCCGGCAGCTGCCGCAGCGCGTGGACGATCTCCCGACCCTGCAGCACCGACATCCCCCGCTGCCGGGCCATGAGCAGCGTGAACAGCGCGAGCGTCACCACCTGGCTCGTGAACGCCTTCGTCGAGGCCACGCCGATCTCGGGGCCGGCGTGGATGTAGACGCCGCCGTCCGTCTCCCGGGCGATCGTCGAGCCCACCACGTTGACGATCCCCATGGCCGTGGCGTTCTGCCGCTTCCCTTCGCGGATCGCCGCAAGGGTGTCCGCCGTCTCGCCCGACTGGCTGATGGCGATCAGCGTGGTGTCCGGCGGGAGGATCGGGTTCCGGTAGCGGAACTCCGAAGCGTACTCCACCTCGACCGGGATGCGGGCGAACTCCTCGAGCATGTATTCCCCGAGCAGCGCCGCGTGCCACGAGGTGCCGCACGCGGTGATGACGATCTGCTTGGTCTCCTTCAGCTCGTCCAGCAGGTGCTCCAGCCCGCCCAGCTTCGCCGTACCCTCCTCCTCGAGGAGCCGCCCACGCATGGTGTTCTCCAGCGTCTCGGGCTGCTCGGTGATCTCCTTCATCATGAAGTGGTCGAAGCCGCTCTTCTCAATGGCGTCCAGGTCCCACGAGACGTGCTGGACCTCCTTCGTGATCTCCCGCCCCTTCAGCGAGAAGATGTTGTAGCCCTCCCGTGTCAGGACCACCATCTCGCCATCCTCGAGGTAGATGAAATTGCGGGTCTGGGCCAGTACCGCCGCCACGTCGCTCGCCAGGAAGTACTCGTTGTCCTCCCCCACCCCGACGAGGAGCGGGCTCCCCTTCCGGGCACCCACGATCTTCCCCGGCTCCCGCGAGCTCATGATCGCCAGCCCGTACGTCCCCTCGATCTGCGACAGCGCCGCCCGGACCGCCTCCTCCAGGGAGTCGTCGTACGCCTCCTCGATCAGGTGGGCGACGACCTCGGTGTCGGTATCCGTCTCGAACTCGTGTCCGAGCTCCCGCAGCTTCTTCTTCAGCGTGCCGTAGTTCTCGATGATGCCGTTGTGCACCACCCACACCTCGCCCTTGTTCCCCGTGTGCGGGTGCGCGTTCAGCTCCGTCGGAGGACCGTGCGTGGCCCAGCGCGTGTGCGCGATCCCGCACGTGCTGCCCAGCATGGCGTCCCCACCATTGTTCAGACGGTTCTCCAGCTCGGCGATCTTCCCCACCGCCTTCGCCGTTGAAAGGGTGCCGTTCCTCGCCACCGTCACCCCCGCGGAGTCGTACCCGCGGTACTCCAGCCGCCGGAGTCCTTCCAGCAGCAGCGGTGTCACCTCACGCTCTCCGATATAGGCTACGATCCCGCACATGCTCAGCTCCCGTGTGACGTCTTCAGCCGCCCAGCGCCCGCCGGGCCGCGTCCACCAGCGACTGCGCCTCCTCCCGCGTCGGCGCCTCCGCGATCATCCGCACGATCGGCTCCGTTCCCGAGGGCCGGAAGTGCAGCCATTTCCCGCTCTCGCTCCACCCCAGCCACAGACCATCCTGGCGGTCCGTCGTCCCGGCTCCCAGCTCCTCCTCGAGACGGGCATACGCCGGCTCGAGGTCTCCGGGCGGGCGAGCGACGCTGTCCTTCACGATGGCGTACCCCGGCGAGCCGGCGACGATCTCGCTCACTCGCTGCCCGGTCTCCGCCAGCAGCTGCAGCACCAGCGCGGCCGCGACCTGCGCGTCCCTCGTGTGATGGATGTCCGGCAGGATCACTCCGCCGTTCCCCTCCCCGCCGATCACCGCCCCCTCTCTCTGCATCCGCCGCGCCACGTTGATCTCACCGACCGACGCCCTGTGGAACGGAGCCCCCGCGTCCCGCGCGGCGTCTTCCACGACGCGGCTGGTGGACAGGTTCGTGACCACCGGCCCGATCCGGTGCTTCAGGACGACCCGCGCCGCGAGGGCGAGGGTGTAGTCCTCGCCGATGGCCCGGCCGCGCTCGTCCACCAGGGAGAGCCGGTCGGCATCGGGATCCGTGGCCAGCCCGACGTCCGCTCCCGTCTTCCGGACCAGGTCCGCGAGCTCGCCGAGGTTCTCCGCCACCGGCTCGGGCTTCCGCGGGAAGCGGCCGTCCGGCTCGAGGTTCAGACCGTGGACCTCGCAGCCGAGCGCGTCCAGCAGGCGCGGGAGGGTGACGGCTCCCGCCCCCCGGATGCACTCCAGGGCCACGGTGAACCGGCGCTCCCGGATCGCCTCCACGTTCAGGTACGGCAGCTCCAGGATCGCGGCCACGTGGCGCTCCGCGGCGCCGTCGTCACAGGTGACCTTCCCCAGCCCATCCCACCCCTTCCACGGCACATCCCGGTCCAGGTGGCCCCGCATCTCCGCCGCCTCGTCCGCGTCCAGGAACATCCCCGCGTCCGAGGCCAGCTTCAGAGCATTCCATTCCACCGGGTTATGGCTCGCCGTGACGACGATCCCGCCCGTGGCGCCGTGGTATCGGACCGCCATCAGCGCCGTGGGCGTCGGCACCAGTCCCACCTCGATCACATCGCAGCCCACGCCCTCGAGCGCCGCGCTGACGGCCCTGGACAGCATGGGACCGGAGGTGCGGGAGTCCCGGCCCAGCACCACCCGGGCCCTGCCGCCGGCGCGCTCGATCATGTACGCCCCGAACGCGGCGGCGAACCGGGCGACCACATCCGGCGTCAATGCCTCTCCGACCCGTCCGCGCACCCCGGAGACGCTGACCATCAGCCCTTCGGGCACCTCGAACCGCATCGTCTTCCTTTCCGTGCAAAAAAGAAGGCCGACGCCGGTGCAGGCGTCGGCCATCGTCGGACCTGAACCTAGCCGAACGGTGCGAAGGGCGTCAATTCACAGCCCCTCTCGCAGCAGCGCGACCAGCGCGGCGGGGTTGTCGGCGTTCAGCCAGTGCCCGCCGGCAACGTCGTGGAGGTGGACCCGACCGGTCGCTTCCTCCGCCGCTCGCACGCGCTCCGCTGCGGCGTCATCCAACACCGACGACTCGGTGGCTCGGATCAGGTGCACCTCGAGCCGGGAAGGCGGGTGCTCCACCACCTCCCACAGGTCTGCCTCGAAGAAGCTACGGAGCAGCGACTCCATGTCGTCGAGATCCAGCCGCCACCGGTACTCCTCTCCCGTCCACTCCAGGTTCGTCGTCATCCACAGCGCGATCGGCTTCTGCACCCCCTCCGCGGTCAGCGCCGCCACCGCGTCGTCCCGGTCGTCGAACCGCTCCGGCACGCGCCGCAGGACGCCCAGCATCCCCCACGCGCTTCCCCCCGGCTCGCGCGCATCCGGCGTGGAGTCCACCACCCACACCTGCTCCACCGTCTCCGCGTCGCGCGCGTGCGCCAGTGCAACCTTCCCGCCGAACGAATGCCCGAGCACGGCACGCAGCCGGCCGCCGTGCGGCAGCGCCCGCAGATCAGCGGCCGCGGCCTCCAGCGTGTGCGGCGGGGAGAACCCCGTAGAGTCTCCGTGCTGCCGAAGGTCCACCAGGAGCGCCCCCCAATCGGGGCGCGCTTCCACCACCTTCCGCGCCACTGAGCCCCAGTTCCGCCCCGCCCCGTAGATCCCGTGGAGCACGGCCAGCCACGCCTCGGGATCGCTCCCCTCCCCCACCACCTCCTGGGCGTTCAGCCGCCCTTCCGCCATCGACCCTCCCCCGCACTGGACCCTCTAACGCCGTTCACCTATCTTTCGCGGCTCCCGGAAAACTCTCCCCCATCCGGAGTATGATCAGGACCTCCCGATGACGGATAGCGACTACCGTTTCGCCACCCGCGCGATCCATGCCGGCCAGCGCCCGGACCCCACCACCGGCGCCATCATGCCGCCCATCTATCAGACGTCGACCTATGTCCAGCCGGCGCTGGGCGAGCCGCTCGAAGGGTACGAATACGCCCGCGTCACGAACCCCACCCGCCATGCCCTCGAGGCCAATGTCGCCGCGCTGGAGGGAGGACGCCACGGCATCGCCTTCGCCAGCGGACTCGCCGCCATCGAGGCCATCGTCAAGAAGCTGTCGGCCGGGGACCACGTCGTGACCGAGGAAAACACGTACGGTGGGACCACGCGCATGTTCAGGACGATCCTCGCCCGCCTGGGAATCGACTTCGCGTTCGTCGACACCCGCGACCTGGATGCCCTCCGCGCCGCCATCCGGCCCGAGACGCGGCTGATCCACCTCGAGACGCCCACGAACCCGATGATGCGGGTCACGGACCTGGAGGCCGCCGCCGCGATCGGGCGTGAGGCCGGCATCCCCACGTGCGTGGACAACACGTTCGCATCCCCGTACAACCAGCGCCCGCTCGAGCTGGGGATCGATCTGGTGGTCCATTCGACGACCAAGTACCTGAACGGACACAGCGACGTGATCGGCGGGCTGGTGGTCACGAGCAGCGATGAGTGGGGCGAGCACCTCTACTACATGCAGAAGGCCGCCGGCGCGGTCCCCGGTCCGATGGACGCGTGGCTGACGCTGCGTGGCACCAAGACTCTCGCCGTGCGCATGGAGGCTCACAACCGGAACGGTCTCGCCATCGCGGAGTGGCTGTCGGCGCACCCGAAGGTGGAGGAGGTCTACTATCCCGGTCTGCCCTCCCACCCGCAGCACGCCCTCGCCCGGAAGCAGATGAAGGGCTTCACGGGAATGATCAGCCTGGAGCTCGGCGGCATGGCCCGGGCACGCGCCATGGTGGAGGCGACCCGCCTGTTCGCCCTGGCCGAGAGTCTCGGCGGCGTCGAGAGCCTCATCGGGCATCCCGCGATCATGACCCACGCGTCGGTCGACCCGGAGCGCAGGGCCGCCATGGGGATCAGCGACGGGCTGGTCAGGCTCTCCGTGGGGATCGAGGACGTGGACGATCTGCGCGACGACCTGGAGCAGGCGCTGGCCGCCGCGCCCTGACGTCCGCGGAAACAGAGCCGCGGCGCGACCCGTAGAGTCCCGCCACCCCAACAGAGAGGGAGAATGACATGGCGGAAATCGTCGAGCGCGGACGCGTGATCCTGAAGGACATCGGCGCGGCATCGTGGGAGCACCCCGCGGACCGCGCCGCCCTCGCGGCCCTGCGCCGCATCCCCATCTTCGACGAGGTGCTGCGGCGGGTCTTCGGCTTCTTCGGCGAGAAGCCGGTTCGCCTGGCGTTCCAGGCCAACGCCGTCCGGGTTTCCGAAAAGCAGTTCGGATGGGTGCACGCCCACTACACCGAGGTGCTCAGGACGCTCGACGCCCCGGAGGCGTATCCCCTCTTCATTTCCCAGACTCCCATTGTGAACGCCGGGGCCTACGGGATGAACCACCCGTTCATCGTCCTGAACAGCGGGTCCGTACGGCTGCTGGATGAGGAAGAGCTGGTGTTCCTGCTCGGCCACGAGCTCGGGCACATCCTCTCCGGACACGTGCTCTACCGCACCATGACCGTGATCCTCCTCCAGCTCGCCTCCATCGGCTACCCCATCGTCGGGCTGGCCGCGCGCGTCGTCCTGCTCGGGCTCCTGGAGTGGAGCCGCAAGAGCGAGCTGTCGGCCGACCGGGCGGGGCTGCTCACGGTGCAGCAGCCCGAGGCGGCGCTCCGCACGTCCATGAAGCTCGCGGGCGGAGGCAGCCCGGAGGAGTCGGACCTGAACGAGTTCCTCAAGCAGGCGGACGAGTACCGCGAGAGCGGCGACGTGGCGGATGCCGTGTTCAAGGTCCTCAACCTCCTCGGCACCACCCACCCCTTCCACACCCTTCGCGCCGCCGAGCTCCGGGACTGGGTCGAGTCCGGGGAATACGACCGTATCCTTCGCGGCGAGTACCACCGGCGCGGCGATCCCGGCACCGCATACATGGACGATCTCCGCGCGGCGTCGCAGTCGTACCGGGAGGACGCCAGAGAGGTCTTCGATCACGTGGCGGACGGGGCCCGGGATGCGGCTCGCAGGGTCCGCGACGCCGTGAGCGACGCCTTCCGCGGCCGCGCATGAAGATCCTCGTCGTCGGCAGCGGCGGGCGCGAGCACGCGCTGCTGTGGAAGCTCCATCGGGATGCCCCGTCCGCGGACTTCTTCGTCACACGCGGCAACGGCGGCACCGGCGCGTTCGCCGACCACCTGCCCCTGGATCCGGGCGATGTGGGTGGGATCGCCCGCTGGGCCGACGGCGCGGGAATCGACCTGGTCGTGGTCGGTCCCGAGGCTCCGCTGGCGGACGGGCTCGTGGACGCGTTGCGCCAGCGCCGCGTGCCCGCCTTCGGCCCCACCGCGGAGGCCGCGGCCATCGAGGCCTCGAAGGTCTTCTCCAAGGACGTGATGCGGCAGGCCGGCGTCCCCACGGCGGAGTATGCGGTCTTCACCGACGCCGGGGCGGCCGCGGCCCACATCCGCAGCCTCGGCGCGCCCATCGTGGTCAAGGCCTCCGGGCTGGCCGCCGGCAAGGGGGCCATCGTATGCGACACGGAGGAGGACGCGCTGCGGGCGGTCGACGCCATGCTGCGCCGGCACGACTTCGGTGACGCCGGGCAGGAGGTCGTGATCGAGGAGTTCATGCGGGGAGAGGAGCTGAGCGTCTTCGCCCTGTCGGACGGGCGCGACGTCCTCCTCATGACGCCATCGCAGGACCACAAGCGGGTCGGCGAGGGCGATACGGGACCGAATACCGGCGGGATGGGCGCGTACGCTCCGGTGTCCCTGGTGGATGGCGACCTGATGCACCGTGTTCGCGAGGAGATTCTCCTCCCGACGCTCGACGAGATGCGCCGGCGAAAGCGGCCGTTCACCGGGCTGCTCTACGCCGGCTTGATGCTCACGGAGGACGGTCCGCGCATCGTCGAGTTCAACTGTCGGTTCGGCGATCCGGAGACCCAGGCCGTGCTCCCGCTCCTCGCCTCGTCGCTCCTCGAGCCGATGATGGCCATCGCCCGCGGCGGCTCCGCCCGCGATCTCGGCCTCGAATGGCGGCCGGGCGCCGCGGTGACCACCGTCCTCGCCTCCGGCGGCTATCCCGCCGCGTACGAGAAGGGTCGCGAGATCCACGTCCCGCATGACCTGGAGCGCGAGGACGACCTCCTGCTCTTCCACGCCGGGACCGTGAGGCGGGACGGCAGGCTCCTCACCGATGGTGGCCGCGTGCTGGCGGTCACCGGCCTCGGTCCGGACACGGCCGAAGCGGCACGGCGGAGCGCCGCCGGGGCCGAGAGGATCGACTTCGAGGGCCGCCAGTTCCGACGCGACATCGGCTGGCGGGAGCTGGAGCGTGCCGGAGCTACCTGAAGCCGAGACCATCGCCCGCGACCTCGACCCGCGCCTGGCGGGCGGCCGCGTCACGGACATCACCGTCCACCACCACGATGTCCTCGCCACCGATCCCGCTACGTTCGGCCGGCAGCTGATCGGCCGCACCTTCGCCGGGGCCGGCCGAAGAGGGAAGAACGTGGTGCTCCCGCTCGAAGACGGCGGGCGGCTCGTCGTCAACCTCGGAATGACCGGTCGGCTCGTGCTCAGCGACGCCCCTCGCGCCGGCGAGCTCCGGCACGTGGCCGTCCGCTTCACCCTCGAGGATGGACGATCGCTCCTCTACGACGACACCCGGCGGTTCGGCCTCCTGGAGGTCTTCGAGGCGGACGCGTGGCGCGAGCGGGACGCCGAGCTGGGGATCGAGCCGCTGGGGGACCTGTTCACCGCCGGAGCGCTCCACGCCATGACGCGCCGCACGCGCGTGCCCATCCGAAACTTCCTCCTGGATCAGTACCGAGTGGCCGGCGTGGGAAATATTTACGCGCTTGAGGCGCTCTTCAGGGCGGGGGTACGGCCGACCCGGCGGAGCCACACGGTAACGCGAGCCGAGGCCGCAAGGCTCAGGGACGCTCTGCAGGACGTGCTGCGACGCGCGATCGGGAACCGGGGCACCACCTTTTCCGATTACCGTGACGGTAGCGGGGAGCGCGGCGGCTTCGAGCCCCTCCTCCAGGTGTATGGCAGGGAAGGAACACCATGCGCCGCGTGCGGTACGCAGATCAGGCGGCGGGTGCTCTCCAACCGCTCCGTGTTCTACTGTCCGGCCTGTCAGAGGTGAGTCGCTCGATGTGGTCCCGGCCTTGCACCCACGGCCGGAGGTTTCGCCAACAAAGGGACGAGATGAGCTTGCGTGGTTACCGTCGTATGGCCGGGAGTCTCCTGGTGGTCGCGCTCGCGGCATGCGGCGGCGATTCCACGGGACCGCCTCCCGAGCCCCTGAGTCTCACCACCACGTCTCTTCCGGGTGGCACCATCGGCGTCGCGTACACCGCTGCAGTATCCGCGACGGGCGGGACTCTGGAGTACGAGTGGGAGGTGACCCAGGGGGCGCTGCCTCCGGGGCTCACGCTGAGCCTCGAGGACCTGCCGGACGGGGATGACCTGGTCATCACCGGCACTCCGGAGCAGGTCGGGAATTATACCTTCACGCTCCGGGTGACCAGCCGCGATGGGCAGACCGCCTCGCGGCAGTTCACCATCGAGGTCCTCGAGCCGGTGGCCCTCTCGATCGAGAATCTGCTGCTGCCACCCGCGCTGCGCGGCGGTCCGTATGATGTCCGCCTGCGGCCGGTAGGCGGAACCAGCACGGACTACGCCTGGTCGATCGCGGGCGGAGCCCTTCCTGCGGGGCTTAACCTGACTTCCGACGGTCGGCTCCACGGCACTCCGACCGCCACCGACACCACCACCGTCACGCTGCGTCTGACGGCCGGAGGAGAGGAAGTCACCAAGGCGTTCGACCTGCGGGTGGTCGCGAACAGGACGGCGACGTACGACCTCACGCCGGTGGCCGTGTCGACGATTCCGGCCAACATTCAGCCGCACGTCGATGAGGCGATCGCCCAGTGGGAGGACGTGCTCAGCGGTGATCTGATCCCCATCACCATCCCCCCCACTCAGTTCGGGCCCGAGATCTGTGGCGGATTCGGCGATGGCGTGAACGGCACCACGGTAGACGACATCCTGGTGCTCATCAACATCGCGGCCATCGATGGTCCGGGGGAGGTTCTGGGACAGGCGGGCCCGTGCCTGGTGCGGGACAGCTCGAGGCTGCCCGTGGCGGGGATCCTCACGCTGGACTCCGAGGACCTGCTCCCCCTCGTGGGCACCAACACGCTGACCCACGTCATCGCCCACGAGATCGGCCATGTCCTCGGCTTCGGAAGCCTCTGGGAAGAGGGCCTGCTCCTCGGTGAGGGCGGCGCTGATCCGCGCTTCACCGGCGAGAACGCCGTCGCCGAGTGGCACGCCCTCGGCGGCACCGGCAACGTCCCGGTCGAGAACGGCGGCGGCCAGGGGACCGCGGGCTCTCACTGGGAGGAGGGGGACGCGGGCCGCCCGGGCTTCGGCAACGAGCTCATGACCGGGTTCACGGAACCTGTCGGCATCTTCCAGCCGCTGAGCCGCGTCACTATCGGGGCAATGGAGGACATCGGCTACGCGGTCGACTACACCGCGGCCGACGCCTACACCCTCGGCCTCGCGCTCCTCGCCCCGGGCGCGGCATCCGGCCGGGAGATCGGCCGGGATATCGTCCTCGACCTGCGGATCCACGTCGTCGACGCGCGCTACACGCCCGTCGAGCTCCTCGAACGGGTGAGAGGGAACCCATGATCCGCTTCGCCCGGAACGCCGCCGCGGCGGCCCTCGCCACCTTCGCCGGCGCATGCGCCAGCGCCGGCCAGGGCTCGGACCCCGCGGCCCTCGCCGGCTGCTACTACTTCGAGCAGGACGATCTGGCTCGCCAGCTTCAGCTCCCCTGGGGCATCCGTCTGCTCGACCGCCCGCTCGATGGCTGGCCGGCCGTCCAGCAGTACGACGACGTCCGCGTCGCCACCACCCTCACCGGCCAGGACGAGGTCGACCACCCCTTCGGGTACTGGCGGCCCCTGAGCGGCGATTCCATCCTCGTCGGCTACCCGGCCGGCGGCGGGCTGTCCCTCCGTCTCGTTCCCGACGGCGGGTGGATGGTGGGAGCGGTCCGGGCCCTGGGGGATGCCACCCTCCAGGCACAGCGCCCGGACCACCCGCTCCGACTCCTTCACGCCCGCTGTCCGGAGGAGCTCTAGTCGGGCGTTCGCTTAGGCGCCTTGCCGAACAAAGACCGAAACGGCAATATTGCGCCGCCATGGTCGACTCCGCCGCTCCCCCTCCGTTCGCCTCCGATCTGCGGGACCACGTCCGCGCTCACGCCGAGAACCGCCCCGGCGTGTATCGGCTTCTCGGTCCTGAAGGCCAGGTCCTGTATGTGGGAAAGTCGATCCGGGTGCGCAGCCGTCTCCTCTCCTATTTCCGTGCCGACCGGAGCGAGAAAGCGGCGGAGATCGTGGCGTTCGCGCGCCAGGTCGAATGGGACCACCTCCCCAGTGAGTTCTCGGCGCTACTCCGTGAGTTCCGGTTGATCCGGCGGCTGCGCCCGCCGTTCAACGTGCAGCACAAGAAGGAGCGAGCCGTGTGCTTCCTGCGGATCCCCAAGGAGCCGGCGCCGCGGATCCTCGTCACCACGATGCCGGTGGAGGACGGCTCGGAGTATTTCGGCCCCGTTCTGGGCGCGGAGCGGGCCCGGGCGGCTGTCCGTGCGCTGGTCGACGTGCTCGGTCTCCGGACCTGTCCCGCCAGCACGCCCCTGAGGCTGGCGGACCAGGGAGACCTCTTCGGATCGGCCCCCATCGCGCTGTGCGCCCGGGCCGAGCTGCGGCGGTGCATCGCCCCGTGCGCCGCGGGGTGCACGGAGCGGGGCTACGCCCGGCGCCTGGATGTCGCCCGGCGTTTTCTTCGCGGGGAGACGGACGAGCTGCGGGAGCGGCTGCGGGAGCGTCTCCGCCAGGCCTCGGAGCGCTGGATCTACGAATACGCCGCCGTGGTGAAGGAGCGGATCGAGCTTCTGACGGGGCTGAGAGAGGCGCTTGTGAGGATGGTGCGCTCGCTGGATGCGCTGACGGCGCTGTACCACGTAAAGGGCCACGACGGAGAGGATCGCCTCTACCTCCTGCGCCGCGGGCTCGTCCAGAGCGAGCTGCCGGCTCCCCGCGACGCGCACGAGCGCGCCGGCGTCCGGAGCAGGGCAGAGCGCGTCCTCGCGGGCCCACCCCCACCGGTGGGCCGGGTCGGCCCCGACGCCATCGCCGAGATGCTGCTGGTCGAGCGCTGGTTCCGTCGGAACCCCGGCGAACGGGCCGCTCTTCGACCGCTCTGACGCGGCGAACGGGGAACGCCGTTTGCACCGGAGACGGACATGAGCGATAACGGGAAGGGACGAACGGGAGAGCCCGGGATCGAGCGGCGCCTGGCGCGGCTCATCACGAAGGCGGACGATCTGGGCGCCGGGCGGGAGCACCGTCGGGAGGCGCTGGTCGAGCGAGCCGAAGTCCAGGGTCTCGGGCGCGGAGCGGCAGAGCAGGCGTACGACCTTGCCCTCGAGGAGGGGGTGGAGCCCGCATACGCCCTGGCGGTGATCGGCGAGGGGATCAGCGTACGGATATTCAGCGGCGGGGCGTCCGTGGAGACTGCCGAGTCGGTGGAGCCGGAGTGGATCGATCGCCCACCCGCGCCGGAGGACGCTGGCCGGGAGCGCCGTCTCCGTGAGACGTTCCGGCGCCTGCGGTCCTTCCTCGAGCTCGAGCCGACCCCCCGGGACGCCCTGACGCGCTTCGCCCGCGAGCCGGACCTGGAAGCCTACGACTTTTGAGGCAGCTCGATCAGCTCCACCGAGGGGCTCGCAGCGAGCGTCAGGATTCCGACGGAGGGCGGGATCCCGAACCGCGCCGCCCCGGCGGACCCGGGATTCACGACGAGGGCACCGTTCCGCTCGACCAGCGGGCGGTGGGTATGGCCGTAGAGGATGACGGCGGCGTCCGGATGCGCGCTCCGGAGGCTCTTCGGCGTGGGTGAGCCGAGCTGGTGCCCGTGCACCACCACGACGCGTTCCCCGGCGAGCTCGAGGTCGGCGATCTCCGGCAGCATGGAACGCAGCTCGAACCCATCCGTGTTGCCCCACACCGCGGTGACCGGGGCGATGGCCTCCAGCTCGACGAGCAGGCTGGCGGGCCCCACATCGCCCGCGTGCAGCACGCGCTCGACACCCTCGAGGATGTCGAAGATCTCCGGTCGTAGACGGCCGTGTGTATCGCTGATCAGTCCGATCTTCATTCCTTCAACCTAGGGCGCCCACGACGTGGAAGCCATCATCCTCGCGGCCGGCCTCGGCACTCGCCTCCGGCCGCTGACGGACCGCATTCCGAAGGCGCTCGTGGAGGTGGACGGCGTCACCATGCTCGAGCGGGTCGCTCGCCGCCTGGTGGATGCCGGCGCGCATCGCTTGGTCATAAACACGCATCATCTCGGCGAGCTGATCGAGGGCTTCGTCCGCGCCCGCGACGGCTTCGGGGTCGAGGTCCGCTTCTCCCGCGAGACGGGCGACGCGCCGCTGGATACCGGAGGCGGGATCCAGCAGGCTGCCCGGCTGATGGAGCTCCGCGAGCCCTTCATGGTGCACAACTCGGACGTCATCACCGATCTTTCGCTTCCGGCGCTCCTCGCCGCGCACGACCCCGGCGCCCTGGCGACCCTTGCCGTCGCCCGCGCGGAGACCAGAAGCCCGCTCCTGCTCGACGACGCGGGCGTCATCGGGGTGCGCTACCCCTCCGGCTCCGAGCAGCTCGCCCGTCCCGTGCAGGGGACCCTGAGAGAAGGCGCGTTCTCCGGAATCAGCGTGGTGTCACCCGCCCTCCCCGGATTGATGACCGAGAGCGGCGCGTTCTCGGTCATCGTCGCATATCTCCGGCTCATCGCCGAAGGACGGCGCGTCGACGCGTGGGACATCGGTGACGCGCTCTGGGCGGACATCGGGACGCCGGAGCGCCTCGAGGAGGCGAGCCGACTGTTGGCCGCGCGGCGGAAAGCGGGCACCGGAGCTACGTAAGCGCCGGCAGGGGCGCCGCGCCGGGCGCAACGACCGCTACCCGGCGGCCGAGGCGGCGATGAACCGCTTCGCCCTGGCGACCGCCACCGGCAGCGGATCGCCGTCTCCGGCCTCTGCCAGGAGATCCGCCACCGTGGCGCCGACCCTCCGCACCCTCGACTCCACTTCGTTCTCCGGCCCGTGCAGAAATTCCAGGATCCCGTGCGCGACCGCGCCGCCGGCGTTGATGATGAAGTCCGGGATGTAAAGGATCCCGCGAAGGGAGAGCCGCTCCGCGTCCACGTCCCCCTCCAGCTGGTTGTTGGCGGAGCCCGCGATGATCCGGCACCGGAGCCGGGGGATCGTCTGCTCGTTCAACACTCCCCCCACTGCGCATGGAGCGAAGATGTCGCACTCGGTGTCATAGGCCGAGGCCGCGGCGATCACCTCCGCGCCGGCGTCGCCCGCCACCGCTCGCGCACGGCGCTCGTCCGCGTCCGACACCAGAACCCGGGCGCCGGCTCCGGAGAGGAGATCCACCAGCGGCCTGCCCACGCCCCCCACGCCCTGGACGAGAACGGTCCTGCCGCGGAGGTCGTTCGACCCGAGGACGCACGCCGCGGCCGACCTCATCCCTTCGTAGACGCCGAGGGCCGTCCACGGTCCCGGGTCCCCCGCCCCGCCCGCTTCGGCCGGCCGACCGGCCACCCGCGATGTTCTACGGCCGACGATCTCCATGTCCGCCGGCGTGGTCCCGAGATCCACCCCGGTCCCGTACATCCCCCCGAGCCCCTCCACGAGATCGCCGAAGCGGAGAAGGAGCCCTTCCCGCTCCGCCCCTTCCAGTGGCCTGGGGATCGCCAGCACGGCCTTTCCGCCTCCCAGCGGGAACTCGATGCCCGCCCACTTCAGCGTCATTCCTCCCGCGAGACGCTGCGCATCACGAAGCCCGTCGACGACGTCCGGGTAGACGCGCATCCGGCAGCCACCCATCGCCATGCCGAGGCTGCGGTCGTGCACGGCGATGAAGATCCAGCTGCCCGTGGGAGCGTCGTGGCGCACCACCACGCACTCCCCGTCCCAGCTCTCGATCTGCTCCTGCAGTGTCGACATGTCGCCTCCGCTCGGGTTCCCGCTCGCCGTGCGAAGATGTCGCGGGAGGGGAACGGCGGCAAACGGGAGCGGACCGATTGACCGCGACCACCTCGCCGCCTACCTTCGGCGCCCATGGTTCCCGCGTCCACGCTGCGCCGCGCTACGCTGGTCGGGTACCTCTTCGCCCTGGCCGCGGGGGCGCTCTGGGGGACCACCGGCCCGCTGAGCACGGCGCTCTACGCCGAAGGTGTCGAAGTCACCGGCGTCGGGTTCTGGCGGGTCCTCCTGGCCACCGCGGGATTCCTGCTCTACGGCGCCTTCCGTCGTGACCTCTTCCGGGTGGACCGGTTCGGGCTGCTCCTGGTCGGCGGGATCGGTGGAGCCATCGTCGCGGTGTTCGAGGTGGCGTACCAGTTCGCCATCTCGGGGATCGGCGTCGCCGGGGCGGCCACGCTCCTCTACCTCGCTCCCGTCCTGGTCGCGGTGCTCGCGCTGCCGCTCCTGGGAGAGGCGATCACGGCTCTCCGGGTTGCGCTGGCGCTCGTCGTCCTGGCGGGTGTCGCCCTGACGGTCACGGGGCAGGCGTCGGACGTCGGCGTGCTCCCGCCGGTCCTCAGCTCTCCGTGGGTCATCGGGGTCTTCGCAGGCCTGCTCTCCGCGCTGGCCTACGCGGGCTCCACCCTCCTCGCCCGCTGGGCCGTGCCGCGCTACGGCGCCCTGCGCGTGCTCTTCATGGAGCTGCTGGGCGGCACCATCATCCTCTCGATCCTCCTCCCTCTCCTCGGCCACGCGCCCTCACCGCCCACGAGCCTCGATGGCTGGACCCTCGTGGCCGGTCTGGGGATCGGGTCGGTGTTCGCCGCCAATCTCTGCTTCTTCGCCGCCGTTCGGCGGATCGAGGCGGCGCCCACCGCCATCGCCGCCAGCATCGAGCCGGTGGTGGGCACGCTCCTGGCGCTCGCGCTCTTCGGCCAGGGGCTCACGTGGGCGGGGTGGCTCGGTCTCCTCCTGGTGGTCGCCGGTGTCGCCGCCGGCTACGCCGAGACGGGCGAGTCCGGCGACGACTCAGCCGGGCTTCACTCCACGGTGAATCGCGGCGATCCCCCCCATCAGCCGCTCGAACTCGACGTTCCGTAGACCCGCCCCCTCCATCAGCCTCCGCAGCTCGTCCGGCGGCGGGAACGTCTGCACCGATGCCGGCAGATAGGAGTACGCGGATCCATGTCTGGAGACGATGCGGCCGATCAGCGGAAGGATCCGGGTGAAGTACAGCAGGTAGAGCCATCTCAGCGGGGGAACGACCGGGACGCTCAGCTCGAGGATCACGAGCGGAGCCCCCGGCCGCAGCACCCGGGTCAGCTCGCGCAGCCCCGCCTCGAGGTCGGCGAAGTTCCGCACGCCGAACCCCACGATGGCGCCGCCGAAGGTGTCGTTCGCGTGCGGCATGCGCAGCGCGTCCGCGCAGAGCGGCCGGACCGGCACCCCCTCCGCCTTGTGGCGCCCCCGCTCGAGCATGGCGCGGGCGAAGTCCAAGGCCACGACCAGGCCCTGGAACTCGTCGCGCCCGGCGACCTCCGCCGCGAGATCCATCGTCCCCGCGCAGGAATCCAGGAGGACCGCATCCCCCGCGGCCCGGGTGAGGAGGCGGTCCACCGCGCGGCGGCGCCAGCGGCGATCGATGTTGAGGGTGAGGAGGTGGTTCAGAAGGTCGTAGCGGGGCGCGATCGCGTCGAACATGCGCTGCACCGCCCTGGCCTTTTCCGCGGCCGGGGGTGTCGGTCCGCCGCGGTCGAATGCGTCGCGCACGTCGCTGTCCCCCCGTAGATTGGAGCCTCCGGTAAGAGGCGGCGAAGCTACCCGTGCGGTCCCGCCGCGACAACCCCCGCTCTGAAACAAGACCGGCCACGAGGCCGTAACGTCCTCACGGGCCCTGTTCCGCTCACCGCGGGAGATGGTGGATTACGCGCAGCTCTCAGATCAGGACGTCATCCGGCAAGCCCGCGATGGGCGCGAGTCGGCGTTCCGCGAGCTGATCCGCCGGTACGAACGTCCCCTGTTCTCGGTCATCTACCGCATGATCCGGGATCGCGAGCTCGCCGAGGACCTCGCGCAGGATACCTTTATCAAGGTCCTGAACAACATCGACAAGTACGACCCCGGGTACAAGTTCAGCTCCTGGCTCTTCAAGATCGCTCACAACACCACGGTCGATCACATCCGGAAGAAGACTCCGAAGACCCTCTCCCTGGACGGCTCTCCCCATGCCAGGACGCAGGAGCAGGCGGAGGCCACATCCTTCACCGCGGTGGACCACGCCGAGACCCCGGAGCAGTTCACCTCGAGCCGCGAGGTGGGCACGGAGATCGAGGCGGCGCTGCTGGAGATCCGCCCCGAATACCGGGAGGCCATCATGCTGTGGCACATCGAGGGGCGCCCGTACGAGGAGATCGCGCAGATCATGGATCTGCCCCTCGGGACCGTGAAGACGTACATCCACCGCGGCCGCAACGAGTTACGCAAAAGACTGGAGCATCTGCGATGCTGAAACCCGTTGAACGCCTCCGCCGTACGGAGGCCCGAACACGAGACGTCACGGAGAAGGTAGCGTGAGCGAAACCCTGAACCATCCGGAACACGAGCGGCTGCAGGCCTACGCCGCGAAGGAGCTCGACGGCGGCGACACGGCCGTCATCGAAGCACACCTGACGACGTGCGCCCGGTGCCGTGTGGAGGTGGAGGAGCTGCATTCGCTGTTCGTGATGCTCTCCTCCCTCGCCTACCACGCGCCCGCCGCGGGATTCGCGGACCGGGTCATGGCCCGCGTGCAGGTCAGGCAGCCGTGGTTCGCTCGGGCGGCCGACTGGCTGGCCGGCCTGGCGCCAAAGAGCACCCGTGCGTGGGCGCTCACCACGGCCATGGTCGCTCTTCCGGCCGTGGCCACCACCGGCCTGGTCTGGTGGCTGATGTCGCGGCCCGGCGTGACGGTCCAGGGGCTCTGGGTGATCTCCAGCGAATTCGCCGCCCGGGTGCTGAGCGGGGCGTGGTCGTGGGTATGGTCGTATGTGGCCGGGTCGGCGCTGGCGTCGTGGGCGGCCGGCGCCGCTGAAGTGGTGGCCTCCGTCGGACGGGGCGGCCTCGGTCTGGGCGTGGTGATGTTCGCCACCCTGACCGCCGCCTCGGTCTGGATCCTGTACCAAAACCTGTTCCGCACTGAAGCGCGGAGAACCGATTATGCGTCGTTCGTTTTCTGATTGGCTCGTACCCGTCCTGATCGGGGCGTCCGCTGCCACGGCGCCGCTTTCGGCGCAGGAGCAGGGGCCACCGGGCAGTCCGATCGTCTCGAGCGACATCGCGCTGTCGCGGGGGTCGGCGGAGCTGCGTCTCGACCTTGAAGGGGGGCGCTCGCTGAGGCTGCTCCTGGATGAGGAGGGGCGGGTGCGGCTGAACGGGGACCAGATCGGCACGTACAGCAGCCGGGATGCCCTGGACCAGTCGTGGCGGGAGCTGCTCCAGCAGGCGATGGATGCCCCCACCGGCACCCTCGCAGACGTGCTGCGCCGCTGGGAGCCGCCCGCCGACGCGAGCGGCGTGGCGCGTCGGCTGGACCGGGAGCTGGAGGCGGCCGTGGCGGCGCCCTCGGGTGTGGGTGAAGAGCAGCGGGATGCGGCCGATCCGGACGCGTACATGTCGGACAGCATCACGCGCCTGAACGAGCGTATCCGTGACCTGGAGCGGCTGATCGAGGATGGAGAGCTGGACCCGGGGGTGGTCGCCGACCTGCCCGAGCTCCGGGGGCTCCGGGACGAGATCCGTTCGGAGCTGCAGACGGAGATCCGGGAGGAGCTGCGGAGGGAGCTGCGGGCGAACAGCCGTGAGTTCAGCAGCGCATGGAACCGCCCCCTCCGCCATATCACGCGTGGAATCGCCGGCGTGTTCTCCACGCTGATGGTCTACGCGATCCTGGTCGGTCTCGGCTTCCTGGCGGTGTTCTTCGGACGGTCGTACCTGGAAGGGATCGCCGACACGGCCCGCAACGCGACGCTCCGGGCCGGGCTCGTCGGTCTGGCGGGTGGGTTCCTGCTCGCCCCGGCGTTCATTCTCGGGACGCTGGCGCTGGCGATCTCCATCGTCGGGATCCCGTTGCTGCTGGTCTGGCTGCCGGGCTTCTGGGTGGCAGCCGTGCTGGCCGCCGTCGGCGGGTTCCTCGCCGTGGCGCACGGAGCCGGGGAGGCGTTCGCGGAGCGGCGCTTCACGGGGACCGAGTGGTTCACCCGGGCGAACTCCTACTATTACGTCATGACGGGGGTCGGCCTGCTGCTGGTGCTGTACCTGGCCGCGAGCGTGATCACGATGGCCGGTCCGTGGCTCGGCTTCATCGAGGGCCTGCTCCGCTTCATGGCGGTGATGGTGACGGTGATCGCCTCGCTGATCGGGTTCGGCGCAGTGCTGCTTTCGCGAGGCGGCACGCGGCCGGTGCGGCCGACGACGCTCACGCCCGAGCCGGACCTGGAGACGGAGCCCCATGTTTGAGCGCGCTCTGATCTCCGCGGCGGCGCTGGCGTTGATGGCCGCCGGGGCGGCGGAGGCGCAGGACTGGCGGACGGTCACCTCGTACCGGCAGCGGGCGGAGGAGAGCCGGATGGACGTCCACGTCCGCTACGGCGCCGGAAAGCTGATGATCGCACCGTCGCTCGGAGGGGGCGAGCTGTACAGGATGGGGCTGCGCTACGACTCGGACCTGTTCGAGCCGATCACGCGGTACCGGAGCGGGCGGCTGGAGGTAGGTGTGGAGGGGACCGGCCGGTCCATCAAGCTGCGGAACTCGGACGCCGGAGAGCTCGATCTGCGGCTGTCTCCCGACGTGTCCATGGACCTGGACCTGGAGTTCGGCGCGGTGGAGGCCGATCTCGAGCTGGGCGGCCTGCGGGTCGCGCGGCTGGAGATCGAGACGGGCGCCAGCGACACGGATGTCCGCTTCTCGACACCGAATCCAACGGAGTGCGAGCGGCTGGGCATCAGCATGGGAGCGGCCACCCTGGAGGTGGAGGGGCTGGGCAACGCCAACTGCGCGGCCATCGACGTCGACGGGGGCGTGGGGGAGATCACGCTCGATTTCTCGGGTGACTGGCGGCGCAGCATGGAAGCGGACATCACGATGGCGCTGGGCTCCCTCACGCTCATCGTGCCGTCCGACGTGGGAGTGCGGGTGGACCGGGAAACCTTCCTCACCGGATTCGATGGGCGGAGATTCGTGAAGCGGGACGGGGTACTTTATTCGGAGAACTGGGAGTCTGCACGGCACCGCCTGTCGATCGACATGTCGGGTGCGTTCGGCTCCATCAACGTACGCTGGAGGAACTGATGATCGCGTCGCTGCTCACTCTGTTCGTGGTCGGCCTGATCGCCCTGGTGGTGATCTCCATCGTCCTGTCCATCATCGGCGCCATCTTCGGGCTGTTCTTCGGCCTGGTGGGCTTTCTCCTCTTCAAGGTCGCCCCGGTGCTGCTCCTGGGGTACGTGATCATGCGCTTCCTGGCGCCGCGCCGGAGCCGGCTCTCGGCGGCGGACCGCCGCTGGCTCGAAAGCTAGGGGGCTCGAGGGCTCACCCCGGCTCGATGTAGACGGGAGCGCCGCGACCGGCGGACAGCCGGCCCGCGGCGCTGCCGTTTCGGACGGAGACCTCGAGCAGCCCGAGGGAGCCCACGAGGGCGAGGGGCTCCCCCTCGAGAACATCCCCGTAGGTCCGCCGCAGGGGCCCTACCCGTGCGAAGCCCATCCAGACGTCACCGGCGCCCGCCAGCCAGCTCTCCGGGATGTTGGTGATGAGGTTCCCGAAGCGATCGACGTGGAGGACCACGCCGTAGATCCCCTCGTCGTGCCTGGACGGGTCCGGGATCGGGAGGAGGACCGGGTCGTCGATCGGCTCGCCGAGCTCGTCCAGCGCTCCGCCGGCGGCCAGACGCCCGGCGGCGGGTGCGAAGACATCGCGGCCATGGAAGGTGGGAGACGCCGCGGGCCGGTCCGCCAGACGAACGAAGCGGCCCGGGCCGTCGGCGCCGACCACCAGCGTGAGCAGGCCGTTGTCCGGCGCCACGAGGAAGCGGCCGTCCAGCTCGGCCGCGAGGGCGCGCCGCTCCGTCCCCACGCCCGGGTCTACGACCACGAGGTGCACGGTGCCGGGCGGGTACCGGAGCGCATAGCGGGAGAGCGCGAGGGCGGCGCCGAAGACGTCACCGGGGGCGAGATCGTGGCTCGCGTGCTCCACCAGGGCGTCCGGCGCGGCGGCGGCCACCACGCCAGCCATGGCCGCGGCGTAGCCATCGGCCGTGCCGAAATCGGTGAGGAGAACGACGCGCCTCACGGAGCGGCGCTCAGACGCGGACGGGGGCCTCGATGGCGGCGAGCACCCGCCCCGCGATCCCGGTGAAGGCCCGTCCGGCCGGGGACTCCGGATCCGAGAGCGCGGTCGGGCGGCCCATGTCGCCGGCGGCACGGACGGCGCTATCCAGCGGGATCTCTCCGAGGAAGGGGATCTCCATGGTGTCGGAGAGCGCCCTGCCACCGCCGACGCCGAAGATGTCGTGACGCTCGCCGCACCCGGTACAGACGAAGCCGCTCATGTTCTCGATGATCCCCAGAACATCCGTGTTCACGCGCTCGAACATCCGGATCGCGCGCCGGACATCGGCCGTGGAGACGTCCTGCGGGGTGGTGACCATGACGGCGCCGTCCAGGTCGATGGTCTGGACCAGGGAGAGCTGGGCGTCGCCGGTGCCCGGCGGCAGGTCGATGACCATGATGTCGAGCTCGCCCCATTCCACCTGCTCGAGGAACTGGCGCAGGACGCCGGAGACCAGGGGGCCGCGCATGATGGCGGGCTGCTCATCCTCGAGCAGGAAGCCGAGGCTCATGAGCTTCACGCCGTGGGCGTCGAGGGGGACGATCCGCTCCTGACCCTTGGCGCCCGTGACCTGCGGCCGCCGCTTCTCGCCGAACATCAGGGGGATGTTGGGCCCATAGATGTCCGCGTCGAGCAGCCCCACGCGCCGCCCGTGGACGGCCAGGGCTACGGCCAGGTTCGCGGCCACCGTGGACTTGCCGACGCCGCCCTTCCCCGAGCTCACCGCGATGAAGTGCGCGACGTTGGGGAGGATGGAGGAGTCCGGCGTGGGGGCCGGCACGGAATGGGGCGCGGGCCGGCGGCGCGGCGGCTGCTGTCCCTGCGGCTGCGCCTGCATGGTCTGGGGGAGCCGAACGTCGATCTTGACGCGCTGGACGCCCTCGAGCCCTTCCACGGCAGCTCGCGCCTCCCGGACGAGCGTGCCGGGGTCGTCCGGGCCGAGGGCGAAGCCGAACGCGACGACGCCGTCCTGGACGCGCAGCTCCTGGACCTGCTCCTCCAGCACGCTGCGCCCCGTCCGCTCGTTGGTGACCGCCTTCAGCCCTGTCCGGACACGCTCCAGAAGCTCGTCGTTGCCCGCCATCGATCTATCGTTCCTTCCGTCTCTTCATGAACAAGAAGCGGCCGGGGCCCCGTAGAGCCGCCGGCCGCCGCGCTTTCCGCCCTCCGGCCGTCAGAAGGCCCGTACTTCCCGGACTCCTGGGACGGCGGTGAGGATCCTGCGCTCGATGCCCTGACGCAGGGTGACCTCGGAGATCGGGCACTCGCCACAGGCACCCAGGAACCTGAGCTGGAGGACGCCGTCCGTCTCGTTGAAGTCGATGAACTCGACATCTCCGCCATCGGTCCGCAGGGCCGGGCGGATGCCGTCGAGGACTTCGAGGATCTGTGCCTGCGTGCTCATTCCGCCCGCTTCTCCTGGTTCCCGGGGCGACGACCTCGTCGAAGTTACCCTGGCGTCGTACCCCGAGACAACCGGCGGGTTCTCTAGAATCCGCCCTTCCCGGCGGGATCGGGGCGCACGGGGACGTCGTCGCGGGTGCGCTCGGCGATGGACTTGGCCTGTGTGAACAGCAGCAGGTAGTCCGGGCCGCCGGCCTTCGAGTCGGTCCCGCTCATGTTGAAGCCGCCGAACGGGTGGACGCCGACCAGGGCGCCCGTGCACTTCCGGTTGAGGTACAGGTTCCCGACGTGGAACTCGTGCCGGGCCCGCTCGAGGCGGTCGCGGTCACGGGAGTACACCGCGCCAGTGAGGCCGTATTCGGTGTTGTTGGCGATCTCCAGGGCATGGTCGTAGTCGCGAGCCCGGATGAACGCGAGCACGGGCCCGAAGATCTCCTCCTGTGAGATCCGTGCGTCGGGGTCCACGTCGGCGATGATCGTGGGGGGCACGAAATAGCCGTTTGCGGGCGCCTCCCCCTGGTAAACGAGACGACCCTCGCCTTTCCCGATGTCGATGTACTCGCTGATCTTCTTATGGGCCTTGGCGTCGATCACGGCGCCCATGAACGTGTCCTGGTCCGCCGGGTCCCCGATGCTCAGCTTCCTGGTGCGCTCGACCACCTTCGCGATGACCTCATCGTAGACCTCGTCCACGATGATGGCGCGCGAGCAGGCCGAGCACTTCTGGCCCTGGAAGCCGAACGCGGCCGCGGTGATCCCTTCCGCCGCGGAATCGAGGTCCGCGGTCTCATCGACGACGATCGAGTCCTTGCCGCCCATCTCGAGGATGGTCCGCTTCAGCCACTTCTGACCCGGGTGCACCTTCGAGGCGCGCTCGAAGATGCGGAGGCCGACCTCCTTGGAGCCGGTGAAGGCGATCATGCGGGTGCGGGGATCATCGACCAGCAGGTCGCCGATCGTGCCGCCCGGACCGGGGACGAAGTTGATCACGCCGGCGGGGAGGCCGACCTCCTCCATGATCTCGACGAACTTGGCGGCGATCACGACGGAGGTGGACGCGGGCTTGAGCACCACGGTGTTCCCCGTGACGACGGCGGCGAGCGTCATCCCTCCCATGATGGCGGACGGGAAGTTCCACGGCGGGATCACGACGGTGACGCCGAGGGGGATGTAGCGCATCTCGTCGTGCTCGCCGGGGAACTGCACGACCGGCTGTGAGCCGCCGATCCTGAGGGCCTGGAATGCGTAGTAGCGTGCGAAGTCGATGAGCTCGGCGACGTCCGCGTCGGCCTCGACCCAGCTCTTGCTGACCTCGTAGACCATCCAGGCGGCCAGCTCGAGCCGCCGCTCCTCCATGAGGTCGGCGGCGCGGAAGACGTAGTCGGCGCGCTCCTCGGCGCTCGTGTGCTGCCAGGTCTCGAACCTCTTCGCGGCCCCGGCCATGGCGCGATCGGCGTGGGCCTCGGTGGCCTGAACGAAGCGGCCGACGACCTGGTCGGGAGCGGCAGGATTCACGGAATCGCCGGTCTCCCCCCCGGTGACCTTCTCGCCATCGATGACCAGAGGGTAGGTGCGCCCCAGCTCGCCCCGCACCTTCTCCAGCGCCTCCTCCATCGCCTTTCGGTTCGCGGGGTCGCTGAAATCGGTGAGCTTCGCGTTCTCGAAATCAGTATACGGCTCGACCATTGTCGCCATGTTTTCCTCCCTATCGAATCGCCCCGCGGGGCACTGTTTCCGTGTCCTTGCAAACTACCCGATCGGGGCGCCAACGGGCAAACCCCGGGGCCTTTCAGACCGTGGTGCCCGCGCCCTCTTCCAACGGGATCTCCATGGGCGGCCGGTCGCCGATGCAGCGAACGGCCAGCGGCCCGTGCAGGCGTCCCGACTCGATGAACACCTTGTCCGGCCGCTTCCCGCCGACGACGACCCCTGCGACGAAGACGCCCGGCACGTCGGTCTCCATGGTGCCGGGATCGAACGCGGGGATGCGGGTCCCGGGGTCGATGGTGACGCCGAGAGACCGGAGCAGCGACAGGTCCGGGGTGTAGCCGGTCATGGCGAAGACGAAGTCGTTGGGGATCTCCTCGACGCGTCCGTCCTCCTCGCCGCGGAGGCGGACGCGGTCCGGCAGGATCTCGATGGCGCGCTGTCTCCACCGAACGGCGATCTCGCCCTTCTCGATGCGGTTGCGGATATCGGGGAGGATCCACGGCTTCACGCCGGAATCGAGCTCGTCCAGGAAGTGGACGAGGGTGACTCGCGCCCCCGCGCGATAAAGGTCGAGGGCGGCCTCGACGGCCGAGTTGCCCGCGCCGATGACGAGGCAGTCCTGGTCGTAATAGGGGTGGCCTTCGGTGTAATAGTGGCTGACCTTGGGCAGGTCCTCGCCCGGGACGCCGATCCAGTTGGGCGAATCGGCGTAGCCGGTGGCGACGAGGACGTTCCGGACGAGGACCCTCGCCTCCCGCCCCGCCATGGAGCGGCTGTGGATGGTGAAGGCCCCGATCTCACCCTCGATGGCGACCACCTCGGTGTACTGGCGCACGTCGAGGCCGAACTCCTGGACGATGCGCCGATAGTACTTGAGGGCGTCGAGGCGGGTCGGTTTTTCGCCCTGGATGATGAAAGGGACGCCGCCGAGCTCCAGGCGGTCGGGGGTGCTGAAGAAGGTGCCGTAGGTGGGATAGAGGGCGATGGATCGGGTGATGCAGCCCTTGTCGAACACCACGGCGCCCAGGTCGGTGAGGCTTGCGGCCACGGCGGCGCTCAGGCCGCAGGGTCCGGCTCCGACGATCGCGAGGTCCAGCGGTCGATCTGCCTTCATTCCCTCCGCTGCGGCTCCAGGATAAGCGTTCTCGTGGTGCGTCTCTGCACGGCTTCCCGGCTCAGGGGCACCGGGACGAGCGCGCCCCCGGACCATAGAGGGCGCTGGTCGTCGTAATGCCGGGCGAACGGGATCCCCGACTGCCCGGTCCCGATGACGAACCCGCCGGCGGCGTCGAGGTTCCCCATGTCCGCGATGTGTCGCATGCTCGGACCGGCCGTGGTCGTGAACGGGAAGTCCCTGGCCGGTACCTGGAACGCGTAGTGCGCCACGTTCACCGTCGTGGGCGAGCCCATGTGAGGGTGCGGCCCCACGTGGAGTCCCAGGATCGTGTTGAGCGCGCCGACGTCGCCGAGCGCGTGATCATGGACGACGCGATTCGCTTCCCGCCAGCTGCGGCCGTCCGCCAGCGGCACGGCGGCCTTCATGGCGTCGCGGGCGAGGTCGCGATACGCGCCGACCCCGTCCTCCCGCCATGCGAGGCGTCGCGCCTCGAGGACCTCCGCGACGCTGGCGCGGGTGAAGTATCCGGCTTCGCCTCCATACAGGTCGCGTGCCGCGGCGCGGCGGAGGATCTCCACCCAGGTGTAAAAGAGGGTGGCGGCCCTTGAATCGGGCGACGCGCGGAGGTCCCAGCTCCGCAGCAGCGCCGCCGCGGCCGTGTCCTGGCGGATGGCGGCGGCGTCCACGGCGCGATCGCGGTAGCGGCGGGCGAAGAGGTCGAGGACGTCCAACTGCATGGCGCGGGTGGACGCGTCGTCGAACGGCCGGTCGGCGTTGCGGATCATCTCGGTGATGCGCATGGCCCGGAAGGGCTCCTGCCACGTGCCGCTGATGAGCTCGGCGACGGGCTCGGCGACCTGCCGGTTGTTGGCGGTCACGATGAAGCCGCGATCGGGATCCAGCGCGCGGGGGTGCTCGTCGAAGGGGAGCGTGCCCAGCCAGTCCCAGTCGCCGGTCCAGCCGGGGACCGGCGCCACCGGGGCGGGTCGCCGGTCGCCGCGCAGGGGGACCGAGCCGCCCATGATGTAGCCGATGTGGCCGGCGGTATCGGCGTAGACCACGTTCTGGTGCGGGTCGTCCAGGTCGTCGACGGCCCGGAGGAAGGACGACCAGTCGCGGGCCCGGTTCAGGGCGAGGATTCCGGCGACCTGAGAGCCGGGGCCGAGGGCGGTCCACTGGACGCTGACGACCAGGGAGTCGGGGGCATCGACGGGTATGACGGGACCGTGGCGCGTGCGGCGCACCGACAGGATCACCGGCTCTTCCCTGCCCTTCACGAAGACGCTCTCGGCGACCAGCTCGAAGCGGCGGTAGCCATCGGGCGCCAGGTACCGGGTGGAGTCCGCCGGGTGGAGGCGCTCGAGGAAGAGGTCGGCGTCGTCCACGTAGGCGTTGGTCATCCCCCACGCCACGGCGCGGTTGCGGCCCAGGATGACCAGCGGCGCGCCGGGGATGCTGACCCCGGCGACGTCCAGGCCGTCGGCGCCCGGCGCGTGCAGGGCGACCAGATACCAGAGGGAGGGAGCGTTCAGCCCCAGGTGCGGGTCGTTGGCCAGGATGGGCTTGCCGGAAGCGGTGAGCGCGCCGCTCACCACCCAGGAGTTGGAGGCGGCCGCGACGCTGAACGCGTCAACGAGGGCCACGGCGAGGGGAGGCGGCTCCCCGGGGGCCGGGAGGATGGTCTCGCCCCAGTCGGGATAGGCGGGGAACAGGTGCCGGGCGCGCTCCGGTCCGAGCCTGGCGACCGCCCGGGCGACGGCGACCGCCTCGGAGTAGGACGAGAGTGTGAACGACATCATCCTGCCGACCGCGAGCACGTCCGCGGGCCGCCACGGCTCCGGCTCGTGGCGAAGGACGAGGAACTCGGGGGGAAGGGCGCCGGAATCCGCGTGCCGGGCGGCGTTCACACCGGCCGCGTACGCCTCCATGATCCGGCGTTCCGCGGGGCTGACGGCGTCGAGGGTGGCGAGGACGGCGCGCCAGAGGCCGAGCCGTCGCATGAAGCGGTCGGTCTCGAGGGCGGGCTCGCCCAGCACCTCGGCGAGACGTCCCTGGATGGCGCGGCGGACGAGCTCCATCTGCCAGAGGCGGTCCTGGGCGTGGAGGAATCCCTGCGCGAAGACGGCGTCCTCGGTGGACGCGGCCCAGATGTGAGGCACGCCGAGCTCGTCGCGGAGCACCTGGACCGGGGCTCCGAGACCGGCCACCTCGAGGGTGCCCTCGGTGCGGGGCAGCGCGGTGCGGACGTAGAGCACGGCCGCGCCCGCGACCACCCCGACGAGCGCGACGAAGCCGAGCAGGAAGGGAAGGACCCTACGCATCGGGCGACGGAGCGGCCCGGGTGCCGGCGGGTGCGCGCCGGCCGCTGTCGGTCACGGCCTCGAAGACCGCGCGGAGGAGGGCGATGAGGATGGGCCCGATGACGATGCCGGCCAGCCCGAACGTGTAGACCCCGGTCACCAGCGCGATGAACATCCAGTAGAAGTTGAGCACGCCGGACCGCTCGGCGGCGATCCTGGGGCGCAGGTACATGGAGATGAAGAGCGTGTTGAGGAAGAATCCGACGATGATCATCAGGACGCCGCCGAGGACGTTGTCCCTGAACACCATGAGGTAGACGGCGACCGGGACGTAGATGGACCAGGACCCCACGATCGGGAGGAACCCGATGAAGAAGGAGGCGATGGCCAGGACGACGGCGAGAGGAACGTCCCAGAGCAGGTTCATGGCGAGGACGATGACGGACTTGATCAGCTGGGTGAGGAAGGTGGCATAAAGCGCCCCGTACGTAACCTGGCGGACGCTGCGGCCGATCCGCCCGGCCAGCCCCTCGTAGCGCCCGGGGATGCGGCTGCGGATGTACTCGGCGATCCCCTCCCGGTCGGTGAGGACATAGAACGTGGTGAAGAGGAAGACCGCGATCGACAGAACGATGATGTCGAGGGTCTCCTGGAGCTCATCGACGACGGCGGCTGAGCGTTGCGCGACGGCCTCCACCCAGCGGGGGATGTCGTCGCGGATCTCCAGCCCCTCTCCGAACGGGAGGCGCTGAATGGCTTCGGTCACGCGCGCGGCGACATCCTCGCGGTTCTCGCTCAGGTAGGCCGCGGCGCCGGAGATCTCGACCCAGCTGTAGACGAGGACCGTGATCAGTGGCACGATCACCACGACGATGGTGACGATGGCGGTGAGCGTGGGGTTCCGGAGCCGCTTCTTCGCGCGGTTCTGGAACGGGATCATGTAGATGGCCAGCACAACGCCCGCGATGATGGCGACCGCCACCTCGTGGATCATGTAGAGGAAGAGGCCGAGGATGGTGACGAGCAGCGCCGTGGTGATCAGCGCCTTCCGCACCTCCGGAACCGTGTAGTCGGCGAGCCGGATGAAGGTCGTCCGCCGATCGAGGCGGCGGCGGTCGTCGTCGTCCTCTTCCTGCTCGGCGCTCACCGGGCCTCCGGAGCGAGCGCGCGCTCCAGGTCCTCCCTGAGGTCAGGCAGGTCCTCGATGCCGATGGAAAGCCGGATGAAGCCGTCGTCGATGCCGCCGGCGGCGCGCTGCTCGGGCGTGAGCGCCACGTGCGAGGTGTAGCGAGGCATGGAGGCCAGCGACTCGACCCCGCCCAGGCTCGGAGCGACGGCGATGAGGGCGAACCGGCCCAAGACCGCGCGGGCGGCCTCGTCCCCGCCCCGGACCACGAAGGAGAGCATTCCGCCGAAGCCGCGGAAGATCGCCGCCGCGACGGCGTGGTCGGGATGGCTGGCGAGGCCCGGGTGATGGACGGCGGCGACGGCCGGGTGGTCGGCGAGCCAGCGGGCGAGAGCGAGCGAGGTCGCGTTCTGCCGCTCGACCCGGAGGGCGAGGGTCTTGAGGCCGCGCTCGAGCAGCCAGAGGGCGTGGGGGTCGAGGCTCGGCCCGAAGGCCTTGAGCCGCTCCCGCGCCTGGTCCACGACGGCCTCAGGTCCCGCAATGACGCCCGCGATCAGGTCGGAGTGGCCGCCCATGTACTTCGTGGCGCTGTGGATCACGACATCGACGCCGTCCTCGACGGGGCGCCAGTTGATGGGCGTGGCGAAGGTGGCATCGACGACGAGGGGGAGGCCGCGCTCGCGGGCGAGGGCGGCGACGGGGCGCGGATCGGGAACCCGCAGCGTGGGATTGACCGGCACCTCCATGTAGAGGAGGCGCGTGTTCGGCCGGAGCGCGTCGCGCCAGCGTCCTGCGGGGTCGACGAACGTGGTCTCGATGCCGAGCCTGGGCAGCTCGCGTGTGAGGAGGGTCCGGGTGCCACCGTAGAGGGAGTCGGCCGCGACGATGTGGTCGCCGGCTCCGGCGAAGGAGAGGATGGTGAGGGAGATGGCGGCCATGCCGCTGCCGACCGCGAGGGCGGCGTCCGTGCCCTCGAGGGCCGCGAGCCGTGCGGCGAGGAGGCGGTGTGCGTCCGAGTTGGCATAGCGGGCATAGAGCACTTCCCCCTCGGGCTCCGGCGCGTTGTAGAACGTGGAGCTGGAGACGAGGGGGGTGACGAGGGGGCGCCCTGGCGCGTGCGCGGGTGCGCCCGCATGCACGGCGAGGGTGGAGGGACCGTGTCGATTCATGCGTGCCGGGAAACGGGAGCGGTGCAGTGGGTCCGGCCGCCGCGGCCGGTAATCGCCGGCAAACGTAGAGGGCCGCGGGGCCGACGGCAACGCGGCGGGCGCCCCTTGAGCCTTGACGCGGTGGAGGCGGGTGGCGCATAGTCCGCGTCACTCTTCCCGCCTGCTACCACACCGAATGAAGCGCATCAGCACGAAAACGACGGCCGAAGCGGTCCTGCGCGAGCTCCCATCGGTGCTCGGGGCGTACGTGAGCGAGGACATGGAGGGTCACCCGCGGGAGGTGCACCTCCTGGTCCGCTCGGGACCGGAGCCGGGGAGCCTGGCGCGGGACATCCGCAACCTCCTGGAGGAGCGCCTGGGGGTGCCCATCGACCAGCGGGTGATCAGCATCGCGCAGCTGGCGAAGGAACCGGAGCCGGAGCCGGAGGCGATGGAGGAGCCCGAGAGGCCGCCGGCGCCGCGACCGCAGGGCGGCGGCGGCCGGCCGATCTTCGCGGGTCTCGAGTCGACGGTAGCAGCGGGGCACGTGAAGGTGACGGTTCGCCTCGACTGGCGCGGGGACGTCGCCGAGGGGAGCGCGGAGGCGGCGGACACGCAGCCGGGACGTGCCCGGGCGGCGGCGACGGCGACACTGGCGTCGGCGATGGAGGCGGCGTGGAACGAGGATCTGCGGTTCGAGCTGGACTTCGCGTCGATGGTCCAGGCGCTGGACGGAGAGTACGTGCTCGTGAGCGTCCTGGGGATGTCGCCATCGCTGGGGCGGCGACCGCTGCCGCTGGTGGGCGCGCAGCCGATCGAGGGGGATGTCGAATCGGCCGCGGCGCTGGCGACGCTGAAAGCGGTGAACCGGGTGCTGTCGCTGGCGCTGGGCGACGGGAACTGATCCGCCGCTCGAGGGTGCGGGCGGCTACCCGGGGGTGAGGAGAGGCCTGAGCGCGAAGTACGTGCGGGGGGTGGCCATGCGGGCGACGACCCGGCGACGGGCGAGCTCCTCGAGCACCTCCTCGACGTCCGCGTCGGCGGCGCCGAGCTTCGCGGCGATGGCGGGCACCTGCGCTCTTCCGAGCTCCTCCAGCGCCTGCCAGGCGGCCATCTCCCGCTCCGAGACCTGACCGATCACGGTCGCCCGGCCGTCGGCGGGCTCGGCGGCGATGGCGAGCCCCTGCCGCCCGAGCACGGCCTCGATCGTCTCACGATGGCGGTCGTCGATCCCCCGCACGATAAAGAACGCCTCCGTCGGCCGGTCCTCCCGCTGGAACCGCTGGATGAGCTTGGCGATGGTCTCCTCGGCGCAGCTGTAATCCAGCACGACCACCTCGCTGAAGTCGAGGACGGTCAGACACACGGCGCCGAGCTCTGTGATCTGGCTCTCGATGCCGAGCCGCAGGGCCTGCCCCGTCGGGCGCGTCACCAGGTGGGAATAGAGCGTGGCGACGGACTTCCGGACCAGGTCCGAGAGGTCGAAGCGGAGCGGGACGACGGGGCCGAGGTCGCTCACCGCGTGCCGCCCTTTCCGACCGGCGCCGCGGCCCGGCTGGTGGGCGACTTCGCGTCCTCCTCCGTCATGCGCGATGGGATGATGATCGCGATCTGGGCCCCCGGGAAACGTGGCAGATCCTCTTCCAGCGGCGGGGCGTCATCCCACGCCGGCACATCGGCGATGCGGGCGGTGCCGCTGCGGATGGAGATCTTGCCGTTCCACCGTCCGACCTGCTTCCGGATCTGCTGCAGCCCCTGTCCGCGACCCGGGTCGTGAAAGCGCGTCAGGCCGTGGATGAAGGCGGCCTCCAGGGCGGAGGCGTGGCTCCAGCGGTCACCGTAGCGGGCGGCGTGCTCGCTGGCGAGGGAGCCGTAGAAGCCGATCCCGAGGTCCATGACCGCGATGGAAACCACCTTCCGACCGAGGCGTCGTGACCAGTTGTAGGTCTGGGTGGCGACCCAGCCCCCGGCCTCCGCGTGATCAATGATGTTCTGGCAGACCTCCGACAGCATGACGCTGAACTGGAAGGCCTCCTTCAGGGGATAGTCGAGCTGTTTGGTCAGGATCGCCAGCGCGCGCTCATTGACCCGGTCGACGATCCTGTGCACGTCCATGTGGGACTGGACGGGGGTGATCTCGAGGAGGACTTCCGAGCCGCTGTCGCCGGCGCGGCGGGATCCGCCATGGATGTCGTAGACCTCGGCGGCGTGATCGAAGAACGCCATGCGGGCGAGGTAGCTGACCACGTCCGCGGACTCGGGGATCTGGAAGCGGGGCTTCTCTCCGCCCCGCGCCGCGACGGCGCCGATGGCCAGGAGGCCGAGCATGCCGTAGGGGTCCACCCATCGGAGCTTGCGGGCGTCCACGAGGACGCGCCCGGCCGCCTCGCCGGCGCCTCCCTTCGGATCGCCCCGATGCAGCGCCGCCAGCATCTGGTCGAACGAGCGATCGTCCAGCGTGGCGGGCACGGCGATGACGTTCACGCATCCCCCTTCAGGTGCTGGAAGAGCCGGTCGGCTCCCCTGTGGCCGAGGTTGCGGGCCGCGGCCCGGTTGGCGGCGCGGACCGACGCGGGCAGGTCGTCGCCGAGGACGAGGCGGACGAAGCAGGTCGCGCCCCAAACGTCGCCGCACCCGGTCGGATCGGAGCCGGGCCATTCCCCCTCGATGGGCGCATCGTGGGCCTGCACCGCGCCGGACCCGGGGCCGGCCGCGCCGGCGCCCGGTCGCGCGACGATGGTGGCGCCGGCGGGACCGCGGGTGATGAGGAAGGCGGCGAGCCCATCGGCGACCGCGTCGGCCGCGAAGTCCATGGCGGGGCGGCCTCCTGCGACGAGGCGGAGCTCCTCCTCGTTGACCTGGACGACATCGAAGCAGCGGACCCACGTGTGCCCGTCGGCGAGGGGCCGAGGGCGGCGCTGGCCTCCGCCGGGGTCCCCGAGCAGGAGGGAATGGAGGTCGGCGTAGAGCAGCCCGGGCGCGGCGGCGCGGATGCGGCCGGCGGTGGGGAGATCGAGCTCGAAGCCGGAGATGAGGTTGATGAAGAGGGCATCGATCCCCTCCAGCCTGGGCTCGAGCTCGTCCCACGTCCAGGCGGGCACGCCGCCGGTGAGGAACTCGGTGCGGTGGTGGCGGTCGCGGTAGCGGAGGTGGACGCGGTTGTTCGGGCGCTCGGTCGTGGCGATGCCGGGTCCGAGCGCGAGGCCCGGGATGCCCTGGAGGAAGCGGATCGCCTCGTCGGCGAGGTCCCGGCCGAGCTTGATGATCGGGCGGATGCGCCATCCGACGGGGAGGGCGGCGGCGCCGGCGGCCAGCGAGTACGCGATGCCGCCCCAGCGCTCGACGACGGGGGCGTCGGGATGCTCGATGCGGTCCCAGACCATCGATCCGAGGAAGCCCAGGTTCACGCGGGCATCCCCGCGCAGGCGGCGTCGTCGCCGGTGGCGAAGGTGCTCACACGCTGCCCAGCACGTCCTGCTTGAACATGGCGATGGCGCCGATCACGCCGGCGGTGCCCAGGAGTGTGGCGGGCACGATCTGGCACACCTCCTCGGCGCTGCGGAAGGCGCGGCGGCGCACCTCGGCGCGGAGAGGGACGAAGAGGTGGTCCCCCGCGCGGGTGACGCCGCCGGCGACCACGATCATCTCGGGGTTGAAGATGTTGATGATGTTGGCGATGCCGATCCCGAGGAACTTGGCGGTCTCCTTCATCACCTCGTTGGAGTAGCCGTCGCCGAGGACGGCGCCCTCGTAGACGGTGGCGGCGGTGATGTCCTCGAGGCGGCCGTTGACGAGGTCGGGGAGCACGCTCTCGGCCCCGGTCTCCAGGCCCTCGACGGCGCGGAGCGCGATGGCGGGGCCGGACGCGTAGGCTTCGAGGCAGCCGTAATTGCCGCATTTGCACTTGCGGCCGGTGCTGTCGATGGTGGTGTGGCCGATCTCGCCGGCCGAGTCGCTGGCGCCGTGGAAGATGCGCCCGTTCAGCACGATGCCTCCGCCGATGCCCGTGCCGAGCGTGAAGCCGATCAGGCTGTCGACGTCGCGCCCGGCCCCGAGCCACCACTCGCCGTACGTCGCGCAGTTGGCGTCGTTGTCGAGGGCGGCGGGGAGCCCGACGGCGTTGGCGATGAGGTCCCGGAGCGGGAAGTTCCGCCACCCGAGGTTCGGCGTGTTGATGATGGTGCCGGTCTCGCGGTTCAGGGGACCCGGCGAGCCGATCCCGATCCCGGCGAAGTGTTCCTTCGACGCGCCGTTGGCGCCGGCGACTTCCGCGATGGATTCCTCGACCATCTGGACGATGCGGTCGACGACGAACTTGGCGCCGCGGGCGGCCTCCGTCTTCTGGGTGCGGAGAGCCAGGAGCTCCCCGCCTTCGATGGGGAGGACGCCCACGACGATATTGGTCCCGCCGAGGTCCACCCCGACGACCCAGCGCTTCTCGTCTGCGCTCATTCGTTCTCCAGCTGTTCGATTCCGTGGACCGCCCGGACCCGGCCGGTGCGGCGGACGTCCTCGCGCATGTCGCGATTCCCGCGGATGGACTCGTCGGTTCGGTAGGGCCGCCCATGATCGAGGTGGACCGCGACCGCGCGGTGCCGGACGAGCTTCCCGGCGAGCCCGAGATTGGCGATGCGCTCGCCGAACTCCCGGTCCTGCCCACCGTAGCCGAGCTCGTGCTCGAACCCGTTCGCCTTCACCACCGCAGCACGCCAGGTCGAGGCGTTGTTCCCGTTCCACGTGGCGCCGGTGGGGCTCAGCGCATCCAGCAGCGTGGGGAGCGCGGTGCCTTCAAGCAAGCGCAGACGGTAGCGCCCGGGGTCGAATCCTCGCCCCGCCAGCCAGCGGCGATCGAACACGCGGCCGGCGGCGACGTCCTCTTCCGTGATGGCCTCGCTCAGCTCCCGTGGCAGCCGCACCGCCCCGCCGGACAGGAACCTGCCGGGCTCCGCCAGACGGGCGTGGGTCTCCACGAAGTCCGTGCGCGGGATGCAGTCGGCGTCGCTGAAGATGAGGTATCCGCCGTCCGCGGCTACGACAGCACGGTTGAGGATCACGCACTTCCGGTAGCCCCGGTCCTCGTGCCATACGTGGCGGAGGTCGAGGGAGGGATAGCGCTCGCGGGCGTCGTCGAGGACGGCGCGGGTGTCGGGGCCGGAGCCGTCGTCTGCGACGAGGACCTCGAAATCCCGATAGGACTGGCGTGCGTAGCCCCAGAGCGTCTTCCGGAGCCAGTCCGGCTGATTGTACGTGGAGAGGATGACGGAAACCCGCACCCGGTCAGTCCCCCACCTGCAGCACGGCGAGGAAGGCCTCCTGGGGGATCTCGACGGTGCCGACCTGCTTCATCCGCTTCTTCCCCTCCTTCTGCTTCTCGAGGAGCTTCCGCTTGCGGGTGATGTCGCCGCCGTAGCACTTGGCCGTGACGTCCTTCCGCATGGCGCGGACGCTCTCGCGGGCGATGATCTTCCCGCCGATGGCCGCCTGGATCGCGACGGCGAACATCTGCCGGGGGATCAGCTCCTTCAGCTTCTCCGCCATGTTGCGGCCGTACTCGTAGGCCTTGTCGCGGTGGATGATGACGCTGAACGCATCGATGGGATCCCCGTTGATGAGCATGTCGAGCTTCACCAGGTCGTTGGGCCGGTACTCCAGGAACTCCCAGTCGAGCGAGGCGTAGCCGCGGGTGCTGCTCTTCAGCCGGTCGTAGAAGTCCAGGACGATCTCGGCGAGCGGGACCTCGTAGAGGAACTCCACGCGGGTGGGATCGAGATAGTGCATGTGCACGTACTCGCCGCGCCGGTCGTGGACGAGCTTCTGGACGTTCCCGATGTACTCGGACGGGCACATGATCCGCGCCCGGACGTAGGGCTCCTCGATCTCGTCGATGCTGCCGCGGTCGGGGAGCGCCGTGGGATTCTCGATCATGAGGCGGGAGCCGTCCGTCCTCACGATGTGGTACTCCACGTTGGGCACCGTCGTGATGAGGTCCAGGTCGAACTCGCGCTCCAGCCGCTCCTGCACGACCTCCATGTGGAGCAGCCCGAGGAAGCCGCAGCGGAAGCCGAAGCCGAGGGCGGTGGACGTCTCCGGCTCGTAGTTGAGGGAGGCGTCGCTGAGCTTGAGCTTCTCCAGCGCGTCGCGGAGCTCCTCGTACTGGTCGGCGTCGGTGGGGTAGAGCCCGCTGAACACCATGGGCTTCACTTCCTGATAGCCGGGGAGCAGCGGCGTCTCGGGGTGCTCGGCGTGTATGATGGTGTCGCCGGACTTGGTGTCGCTCACGCGCTTGATGGCCGCGATGACGTAGCCCACGTCCCCGGGGGACAGCTCCTGCTGCTTCACCCGTCCCAGCCGGAGCAGCCCCACCTCGTCCACCTCGTACTCCGCGCGGGTCGCGCCGAACGTGATGTGCATCCCCGGACGGATGCTGCCGTCCACCACCCGGATGCTCGGGACGGCGCCCTGGTACTGGTCGTAGAAGGAGTCGAAGATGAGCGCGCGGAGCGGCGCGTCGGGGTCCCCCTCGGGCGGCGGGACCTTCGCGATGATCCGCTCCAGCAGCTCGGGGATCCCCTTCCCTTCCTTCGCGGAGACGAGGAGGACCTCGTCCGGCTCGCAGCCCAGGAGGTCCACCAGCTCGTCCCGGCGCTTCTCCGGCTCCGCCCCCGGCAGGTCGATCTTGTTGAGGACCGGGATGATCTCGAGCCCCGCGTCCATGGCGAGGAAGAGATTCGAGAGGGTCTGGGCCTGGACGCCCTGGGACGCGTCCACCACGAGGACGGCGCCCTCGCACGCCGCGAGGCTCCGGCTCACCTCGTAGGTGAAGTCGACGTGCCCGGGGGTGTCGATCAGGTTGAGCTCGTACTTCCGGCCGTCCCCGGCCGTGTAGTCCATCCGGATCGCGTGGAGCTTGATGGTGATGCCGCGCTCCCGCTCGAGCTCGTTGCTGTCCAGCACCTGCTCGCGCATCTCCCGCCGGGTGAGCGTCCCCGTCGCCTCCAGGAGCCGGTCGGCGAGGGTGGACTTCCCGTGGTCGATATGGGCGACAATGCAGAAATTGCGGATGTGGTCGATGCGCACGTCGTCGATTCCTTCAGGGGCTCAAAAGCCTCGGAAGATAACACAGAACTACAAGAACTACAGAACTACAGAACTACAGAACAGCAGAACTGCAGAACAGGGCGGAGCTAACGCTTCCAGGCTGGCGCCCGGGGCTGGCTCGCCGCGGTCGGTGTGACGCCGGTTTGGACCCCGGGGGCGGATCTGGAGAGCGCCCCCAGGTAGACGGCGCT
>JAHWKI010000131.1:3639-10222 GCA_019347975.1 Gemmatimonadota bacterium | reverse complement strand
GGCTACGTCTTCGACATGGAGGAGCTCGAGCTCGTGGAGGGGCCGTTCACGGTCTCCCACGGCCGCGGCTCCCTCCGCACCAGGAACGGCATCCCCGCCCGTTTCTCCAACACGCCCGGGAGCTACATGTCGTCGCTCGGGCTGTATGTCACCCAGGAGACCTACCGGTTCACCGGCAAGTCCGGCGGCCGGCGCTACAGCTCGGTGGGGCTCCGCCTCCGCGGCGTCTCCGGCGAGTTCAACAGCGCAGCGCGGCGCCGCGGCATCGTATCCCACGGCGCGCCGTACGTCTCCGCCCGCGACGCGGGGCGCAGCGAGGGCTGCCCCGCGATGGAAGAGGCGCGGGCGCAGCGCCTCCTGCCCCTGATCAGGAACGGCGGCCTGGTCTACCTGTTCTCACCGAAGGACGCGGAATGGATGCGGGCCGACCCGTGGAGCCGGAGCGCCCGGGGCTGATCACCCCCCGCCGGAGGTGACCCGGGGTGCTCACCGCTCCTCGCTGGGCGACGCCGAGGACCGGGTCGGGGCCGGGAACCACGACCATCCACCCATTATTCCGCAATCGCCGGCCCGGCCCTGGACCCGGGCTCGGAAGTTGCGCCGGCGTACGGCGACAATCCCGGCTGTTTTCCGACGTAGTGAGGGCTTTTGGAGGAACGAGTCGTCCTCGTCACTGATGATGATCCCGACGTGCGGTCGATCTTCCGGACGATCCTCGAGGACCGGGGCTTCTCCGTCCTCGTGGCGGCCAGCGGCACGGCGGCCGTGAGGCTTGCACGGCGTCACCACCCCGACCTGATCTTCATGGACCTCATGATGCCGGCCATGTCGGGGTGGGAAGCGGCGGCGGCGTTGAAAGCCGCCGGTGGCGAGGTGGCGAAGATCCCGGTGGTGGCGGTGACGGCCCTGGAGCCGGACCCCGAGTCGATCCGCGGCGCCCGCTTCTGCGCCGTTCTGACGAAGCCCGTCGCGCCCCTCTCGGTGGTGAAGGCGGCCGACATCTGCCTCGAGGAGCACGCCCGCGGCGAGTCCTGGATCGCGGACCTGGCCCGCCGGATCACGGAGGGCTGACGCGGATCGACCCGCGCTTCAGAGATCCAGGCGCACCCCGGCATTGAAGGTACGGCCTTCCAGGGGTGCCCACGCGTCGGTGGTCCAGCGTCCCTCCTCCGCCCGGAAGGGCAGGAGCAGCGGATCGAAGCGGGTCTGCCGGGCGTCGAGCAGGTTCTCCGCGTTCAGGAAGAGGCGCGCGCTGCCCAGCCGACGCTCCACTAGGAACCCCACCACCAGGTACGGTCGGCTCACGTCCCTGTACGGGTTGTTCTCCAGCTCCTGTCGCCCCGTGTAGTAGAGCTCCACCCCGACCCGTCCCTCGTCCTCCGCCTCCCACATCCCCACGGCCCCCGCCGCGTGGCGCGGGGTCAGCGGCACTTCACGCCGATCACCCGTCTCCGGATCCTGCTCCGTCGACCGCGTGTGGGTATACGTGGCCGTCAGGTGGAACGGCTCCTCGTGGAAGCGCGCCAGCAGGTCGGCGCCGTAGGTGCGGATCGACCCGGAGGCGTTGAAGAGCTGGAGACGGCTGTCGCCGGAGGGTCGAGCCATCAGCGGATCGCGCACCTCCGAGCCGAAGAGGGTGCCGTTCAGCTCGAGCGAGCCCATCCTGCGACCGAGGTCCAGCGACGCGCTCCGCGCCCGCTCCGGCTCCAGATCGCCCAGCGGCGCCACCGCCGTCAGCCCGACCACCTCCGTCTCCTCGGTGAACGGCGTCGGCGCGAAGTAGCCGGTGCCCACGGACGCCCGGGCGGTCCAGGCCACCCCGGGCCTCAGGAGCACCGAGACCCGTGGATTGAAGAAGGCGCCGTGCTCGTCGTGGAGATCCAGGCGACCACTGGCCGCGATCGTCAGCCAATCCGCCGGCGAGACCTCGTCCTGGACGAAGAGGGAGGGGGTGATCCCGGCGTCGTCGAAGCCGGCGACGTCTGTCGCCTCGTACCCCTCGTGCTGGAGCGCCGCGCCGATGACCCAGGTGTGGCCGCGGTCCGTGGCGGTGAGCGCCACCTCGCCGAAGGCGGTCGTGTGGAGGTCCCGCTCCCGCACCTCCCCGAACCTGTGGTCGTGGCGCTGCCCCATGGCGGAGGCCCGGACGCTGAGCAGGCGGTCGCCTCCGAGGAGGGCGCGGCCGACGAGGCCGGCATCGACCCGGCGGGTGTCCAGCGCTTCGACGTAGCGGGTCCCGGCGGGGGTGGTCGCACCGTTCAGGGTGCCACCGTCCCGGTTCTCGGCCGTGCCACCCACCGTGACGAAGAGCGAGCGTCCCGCTCCATCGTTCCAGAACAGGCGCGGGCGAACCACCGCGCGGCGGTGCCCGGAGAGGTCGGCCCAGCCGTCGTCGTCCACGTCGTGCATGGCCTGGCGGTGGCCGCTCCCGAGGAAGCTGTACCCCCAGCGCTCCGAGAGCTCGCCCGAAGACCACAGGATGGCGTCGGTGCCCCCGCGCGTCGTCTGGTTCAGCAGCAGCTCCCGGTCCCCGGCCGGGCGCCGCGAGATCAGGTTCACGACGCCCCCCAGCGCCGACGCGCCGTACAGCGCCGACGCCACGCCCTTGATCACCTCCACCTGCCCCAGGTCCATGGGCGGGATCTGGAGCATGCTGAGCGCGCCGCTCTGGCCCCCGTAGAGCGGGAGCCCGTCGGACAGGATCTGGGTGTAGCGGCCCCGAAGCCCCTGGATGCGGACGTTCGCCCCACCCAGCGACGGCGACGTCGTCTGCACCCGCAGCCCGCTCGTTTCGTTCAGCATCATGCTGATGTCGCCCGGCGTCATCAGCATCTTCTCCTCCACCTCCTCGCGGGCGAGGACCTCGACCCGCACCGGCTCCTCCTCGATCCGGCGTCCGGTGCGCGTCGAGAGCACGATGATCGCCTCGCCCTCGATCACTTCCGCCTCCAGGGCCAGGACCAGCGTGCTGTCCATCCCCGCCCGCACGTCCACCGGTGCGCTCCCCCGCGCGTAGCCGATCAGCTCCACCGAGATGATGTGCCGGCCGGCCGGGAGGCGGAGCAGCGCCCGCCCGCTCTCATCGGTCAGCAGCGCGATCCGTCCGGCCCGCACCTCGGCGCCCGCGAGAGGAGTCCCGTTGCTTTCGACCCGGAGCCTCAACGTCCCCTCGCCGCCCCCGCCCTGGGCATGGAGAGGCGGAGCCGCCAGCAGGAAGAGACCGGTCAGCAGAGCCATCCGCATCGGCAGCCTCCGGCGGACCCGGGTCACTCCGCCCCGAGGTCGGCGCGGCGGAGCAGCTGCGCGTTGATAGCAACGATCACGGTGCTGAGCGACATGAGGACCGCCCCGACCGCGGGGGCGAGGACGAAGCCCCAGGGCGCGAGCACGCCCGCGGCCAACGGGATGGCGACGACGTTGTAGCCCGCCGCCCACCACAGGTTCTGGACCATCTTCCGGTAGCTGGCGCGGCTGAGCGCCACGATCCGCGGCACGTCCCGGGGATCGCTCCGCACCAGCACGACGTCCCCCGCCTCCACCGCCACGTCGGTGCCGGCGCCGATGGCGATCCCGACGTCGGCGGTGAGGAGAGCGGGCGCGTCGTTCACGCCGTCGCCCACCATGGCCACGCGCTTCCCCCGGGCCTGGAGCTCGCGGATCTTCTCCGCCTTCTGGTCCGGGAGCACCTCGGCGAAGACGGTATCGATGCCGATCTCGGCCGCCACCGCCTCGGCGACCGCGCGGGCATCGCCCGTGAGCATGACGACCTCGAGGCCGGCGGCGTGCAGCCGCTTCACCGCCTCCAGCGACTCCGGCCTCACCCGGTCGGCCACGGCGAACACCGCCACGACCGCGTCGTCCTCCAGCAGGTAGATCGCGGCCTGCCCGCGGTCCGCCGCCGCGTCCGCCGCGCGCCGCAGCTCCGGCGGCGCCTCGACCTCCAGCGAGCGGAGCAGGTTCGGGCCGCCCGCCCGCAGATCGCGCCCCTCCACCGTGGCCGAGACGCCGAGGCCGGGCAGGTACTCGAACCGGCCCGCCGCCGGGATCTCCAGCTCCCGCTCCTCCGCGCTCGCCACGATGGCCCGGGCCACGGAGTGCTCGGAGTCGCGCTCGACGGAAGCCGCCAGCCGCAGCGCGTCGTCGGGCGTCATGCCGGCCGCGGCCACGTCCACGACCCGCTGCTCTCCGATGGTCAGCGTGCCCGTCTTGTCGAAGACGATGGCGTCCAGCAGCCGCGCCTCTTCCAGCCCGCGGCGGTCGCGCACCAGCAGCCCGCTGCGGGCGCCCAGCGTCGTCGAGATCGCGACGACGAGCGGGATGGCGAGCCCGAGTGCGTGGGGACAGGCGATGACGAGGACGGTGACCACGCGCTCGACGGTGTAGGCTCCCGTTGCGCCGGCGAGGAGCCAGACCATCAGGGTGATCGCGCCGGAGCCGAGGGCGACGAGCGTCAGCCAGAAGGCCGCCCGATCGGCCAGAGCCTGCGCCCGCGAGCGGGAGCTCTGGGCCTGCTCCACGAGGCGCATGATCCCCGCCAGCGCCGACTGCTCCCCGGTCTTCGTCACCTCCACGCGCAGGGAGCCGCTCCCGTTCACGGTGCCGCCGATCACCTCGTCGCCCGGCTCCTTCTCCACCGGCCGGGACTCGCCCGTGAGCATCGACTCGTTGACCGCGCTGCCGCCCTCCCGCACCACACCGTCCGCCGGCACCGCCTCGCCGGGGCGGACCAGCAGGAGGTCCCCCACCCCGAGGGCGTCGATCGGCACTTCCTCCGTCGTCCCGTCGACCACCCGCGTCGCCGTCGCGGGCAGCAGCTTCGCCAGCTCCTGGAGCGCCCCCTGCGCCTGCTGAATCGAGCGCATTTCCATCCAGTGACCCAGGAGCATGACGGTCACCAGCGTGGCCAGCTCCTCCCAGAGCGGCATCCCGGCGTATCCGAGGGTCACCGCGGCGCTGAAGACGAACGCCACCGTGATGGCCAGGGAGATCAGCGTCATCATCCCCGGCAGCCGATCCTGGAGCTCCCGCCACGCCCCGCGCAGGAATACCAGTCCGCCGTAGAGGAAGACGACGGTGCCGAACACCGGCGCGATCCATTCCGATCCCGGGAACGACGGCGCGTGCCACCCGGTGAGGCGCATCAGCATGTGTCCCCAGATGACGGTGGGGATCGTCAGCAGGAGGGACAGCCAGAACTTCCGCCGGAACATGTCCGGGCTGTGTCCTTCGTGCTTGTCGTGCGCTTCGTGGTGGGCGTGCTCGGGTCGCTCCTCGGGCCCGGGCTGCTCGGGATGCTCCGGGTAGCCCGGCTCGGCGGGGGCGTCGGCCTCGGAGCCGTGGTGGTGGTGGTCGTGCCGCATCAGCGGGGTTCGATCGGGTCGATCGCCTGCCGTACCTTCGGGTGGCGCTCGAGCACGCGGAGGTCCGGGTCCTCCTCGATCACCTCCTGCACCACCGTGTCCGCCATCAGCGCCCGGACCAGCTCGAGCAGCCTGGCTCTCGCCTCGCTCGGTTCTGCTTGCGGGGTTGTCGAGCGTGGATCCCCCTCGAGCAGTTCCGGATTCTGCCTGAGCCGCCGGGCGACGACCGGGTCCTCGAGGAGCGCGTCCAGGAACAGCTCCAGCGGCGCCGCGCCCGGACTGCCCGGGTCGGCGGGGGCATGACCGGCGTGGTCGCCGGCCGCCGCGCGGCCCGGACGCGGCCGTGCCTGGTGCCCGTCGTGCGCCTGCGCCTGTGGCTCGGCCCGGTACCCCTCGTGCGCCTGCGCCTGTGGCTCGACCTGGTGCCCCGCGTGCGGATCGGCCGCGGGGACGCCGGAGGCCGGTGTATGTCCCGCGTGGGCGTCCGCCGGGGCGGCGCGACCGGCGCCGGCCTCATGACCCGCGTGCGCGTCGCCCGGGGTGGCCGCTCCGGGGGCGGGCGGATGCCCCTCGTGCCCCGCCTGCCCCGGGACCGCCGCCTCGGCGCCGTGGCCCGCGTGCTCGTCCGCGCCGCCCGCCGGGGCCGTCGCCTCCGCGTCCGCGGAGGGGCGAATCGCCGGGTCGCCGGCGTCCCCGGCTTCGTCGTCCGGCGATCCGCAGCCGGCGAAGGCCAGGGCGGTGAGCAGGGCGAAGGCCAGAGGGCGGCTCATCGGTCCGGCCCGGCCCCGTGTCCCTCGTGGCCCTCGGGCCCGGCTCCCTCCCGGCGGTAGGCCTCCAGAAGCCGCTGCACTTCGGGGTCGGACCAGAGCTCGTGCAGCCGCGGGTCCTCGTGGATTCGCGCCTCGATCCGCGGATCGGAGAGGAGTCGCAGAACGAACTCGATCACTTCCGCGCTTTCACGGTCCCGAGGCGACGTCTTCCGTTCCATCCCGTGGCCGTGGGCCATGGCGGCGTGCATCTCCTCCATCATCCGCTCGAGCTCGGCGTCGGCGGCGATCCGATTCCGGATGACCGGGTCCGCCATCAGCCGCGCGTGCATGTCGCGCATCCGGCTCATGTGCTCGGCGTGCATCGCGGCCATCGGCGTGTCGTGGCCCATGGCCTCGTGATCCATGGCTTCCTCCGGCGCGTCGCCGTGGTCCATCTCGGCGTGGTCCATCTCG
>JAHWKI010000131.1:0-3539 GCA_019347975.1 Gemmatimonadota bacterium | reverse complement strand
TCCATCTCGCCGTGGTCCATTCCGGCCATGGACATTCCCCGCGGCACAGTGGGGGTCGGCAGGTCGGGCAGGAAGCCGACCGTCACTCCACCCATGTTGTGGACGCCCATCAGGTCGCCCATCATGCGCCACTCGTCCACGGAGATCGCGTACGACGTATCGTCCCGGAACATGTCGATCGCCTGCAGGATCTCCGCCCGCTTGCGGTCGCGGGGCACCTCGGGGGAGGCGAGGATGTCGGAGATGACGTCGTGCATCATGTGGAGGTTGTCGAAGATGATGGCCGCCTCGGGGTAGCGCGCGGAGAAGGTCGGCGCGACCCCGGCGGTCATCGGCATCAGATACGGCATCGACTCCGGCGCGTTCTCCAGCATCTGCCAGAAGCGGCCCACCGTGGCGTTCACGCCCGCCGTGCGGCTGGGGCCGTCGTCGTTCACGAGGAGGGGCTCGTAGAGCCCGACCTGGAGCCAGTGGTAGGCCCAGATGAGGCCGTTGAACTTGGGGTAGCGCTCCCGGAAGGCCAGGGAGTAGTAGTGCCCGTCCATGATGTCCATGCCCTTCGGCACGGAGCTGAAGGCCATGCCCGGACGGCTCCTGTAATACCGCAGAACCTCGGCGACGGCGGCGTCCTTCTCCATCGCGGAGAGCCGCTCGTCCGCCAGCACGTCGTAGAGCTGGCGGTGAAGGATGTGGGCCCAGTGGAACATGCCCTTCGCCTCGGGCGCCAGCTTCGCGTAGGCGACCTCGATCGCCCCCTCCTCCAGCGGGACCCGGGGCGGACGCTTGAGCAGCCGCTTCGTCAGGAAATCGTATTCCCGGACCTCCAGCCGGTCCACCGGGCCCTCCGGCCACAGGTAGAGCTCCTCGTACAGGATCGCGTGGCCGTAGTCGAACGCGTTGAAGAGGCGGTCCGCGACCGCGTAGTTCTCCCGGAACACCCAGTTGTGATCGGCGGGGAGGTAGAACTGCTCGTGGACCCGGGCCCACTGGGCGGCGGCCGGCTCGGCGAGACCGCCGGTTCCGATCGCAAACGCCCCGACGGCCAGCACGGCTCGGGACAGGAAAGACTGCATGGACATCGTGTTTCTCCAGTTTGGCGAAGCCATCGTGCGGATCTAGCGGCGACTCACCGGGATCAGCGACCGGACGCCGAACGCGCGCGCGGCGCCGAACTTCACGAACCACCCCTGCTCGTCACCCGTCAGCCTTCGACCCACGCCGGCATCCAGGGCGAAGAACGGATCCAGCTGATACCGGAGCCCGGCCTCCGCGGTCCATTCCAGCGCGCCGCCGTCGTGCATGGGCTCCTCGGCGAACACGTCGGCGATCAGCAGCGCCGAGCGCAGCGGGAACGTCCTGTCGACGGCCAGCCCCGCCATCCAGCGCGTGACCTCGCCCACCGAGACGCCCTCCGCCGGCGCGCTCCCGAACGTGTACTCGCCATTGAGGTGGAACCGCGCGAAGCGGAACGTGCGCGTGGCGATCCCCTTCACCGCCGGATAGACCCGATCGGGAGCAAAGGCCCCGATGGGAAGCGCCGCGCTCCCGGCGACGGCGAGCCCCGGAAGCGTCCGGGTCTCCGCGTTCAGGTTGTAGAGCGCGGACAGGTGGATCCCGGCGATACCGAAGCGACCCCGGTCGTCCGCGGCATCGAGGAACACCAGCGGCAGGCCGAGCTCCACCTGCATGTGCGGGAAGATCCCGTAGGCCAGCTCCGGCTCGATCTCCCAGTGGTACTCGCCCGCATCGCTCCGCTCCAGCCGGAGCGGCGCGACCTGCGCCTCGAACGCGTACCGCTCCACCGGATACGCGTCCTCGATCCGCACCGGCCTCCCCGTGTCGGTGTTGTAGTAGTCCGTCTGCGCGCCGGCCGGGCCGGCGATTCCCAGCAGGGATAGCGCGACCGCCGCGCGGAAAATCCGGCGGCCGAGTCGCCCGCGTTCGCCAACCGTTCCCGACCAGTCGATCATCCTTGAATGGCCCTTCGATGAATGGGTTCTCGATTTCCCCGGACTCCGTGGGGATCTGCGGTGTTCCCGGAGGAAAGCGACGGGCGCGCACGGTTGCACGACGCGCGCCACCCCCGGACTCACCGGACCACCTCGAATCGCTCGGTCACGACCGTGTCGCGCGAACGCGCCTCCAGCCTCGCGATCATGGCGAGATACCGGTAGCTCCCCGCGGCGAGATCCGCAGGGAGCTCCAGCGCGTAGCGCGCCACTTCGCCGGGCGGAAGGGTCCGGAGCTCCATCGTGCAGACCCGGTCCGGGGGAAGGCGCAGCCAGTCGCCCTCGTCGCGTCGCTCCAGCCGGCTCGTGCAGAGATTGTAGCCGATCGCCTCTCGCGATGTGTTGCGGAGGAGCAGCACCACCGAGTCGCCGGGCTGGGCCACCTCCGGCTCCACCGTAAGACTCGCGTCCCCGCTCCGGTCCCGCGCCGACCCGGAGGGGCCGCACGCCCACAGCAAGGCCATCACGATCGTGAGCCCTGCTCGCAGGGCCGGATCGCGGCCGGGCGCGGACCACCACGGCCTCTCCATTCCAGCTCCGTCCTCGCATGCTCTCGTCGCCACCATCTTCTCCGATTATCGCTGGCTCGAGCGGGAACGTGCACAGCACGATGCTGCCCCCGCCAGGGCCGGCGTCGTCGCGGCGCCGTCAGGAACGCCGCGTCTTTCACGTTCTCCCTTGTGGACCAGCCTGACACGCGCGTACACGCAGCATGGTGTCGACGCTCCGGTTACGGTTCCTTCCCGCTCGCTGTGGAGAACGGCCATGATTGACGCTGGAGGGGGAGGAGGACGGGCGGCCCACCACAGGGAGCTTCCGTTACGGTCGCAGGTGGTGAAGCGTACCGGTCTGCGGGCGCGCGAGCACGTGCTCCTGCTGATCCTCGGCCTCACCGCTACGGCGGTCGGGCTGGAGGCGCAGGGGACCCCCAAGTGGAGGCTCCGCCTGGAGGGGGGCCAGACCGAGATCCATCGCGGCACCGCGGCGGGAGGGATCCTGGGCGCCGTGTTCGGGAGGGCCATCGGAGAGGGGCACGTACAGATCGAGCTCGGGCTTGCGGCCGGGAGCGCCGATGAGGGATTCCTGGCCCTCACCGCCGGTCCGGAGCTTCGCCTGTTCCCACACGGCCGGATCACGCCCATCGGCACGGTGCAGGTGGGGCTCCTGGCCGAGGCCGAGTATGTCGGGGCGGGAGCGAGCGTGGGCGCCGGTCTGCTCGTGCGGCCGACTCCGGCGCTCGCGTTCAGGGGGGCGGTCACCCGCGGAACGCACGGCGGCCAGCGTGGCCCTCACGCCATCGTGCTCGGCGTCGAGGTCTCGTTCGGCGACAGGTGATCCTGCGGGTGCTCAGCGAGCTGCCGGTCCTTCGGCGGCGCTGCCGGTCCGCGTGCCGGCGGATTCCGAGCGGCCAAGCTGGTCCCGAAGATCCTCGAGGGTCGCGTCGTGCGGCTCCTCACTCGCGAACCGGTAGCGCCGCTCCTCCCCCCCGTCCGAAATGAACAGACGCTCGCCTTCGCCGACGCGTCCCTC
>JAHWKI010000130.1 GCA_019347975.1 Gemmatimonadota bacterium | reverse complement strand
ACGCACCACCACGGGGTGGGCTCGGACCATGCCCCGTGGCTGCGGGCGGAGGTGCCCGCGGAAGCATCCGGCTCGTTCCGCGTGCGGATCCAGCCGGCGGGGCCGGAGCGCACGTCGGTCGCCCTGACCGGGCTCACTCTGACGGCGCCCGGCTCCTCGGCCACCGGCTCACTGACCGCGATCTTCGGCGGCGGGACGTTCAGCCTGGAGGCGATCGAAATGAGGGTGGACCCCCTGGCGCTCAGCCTGGTGGAGGCGTTCACGGGTCCCCTTCCCTACACCGGCGAGCTCCGCGGCACCATCAGGGGCGCGGGCGGCGACATCGCGTTCGACCTGACGGGCCGCCTCGCCACGAGCCTCGCGGCCGCCCCCTTCGAGACGCAGCTGACGGGGAGCGTATCGTTCACGCCGTCCGGTATCTCGCTCGAGGAGGTCACGGCGACGCTGGACCGCGTGCCTCTCTCCGCCCTGGAGGCCATCGCGCCGGGGCTCCCGCTGGGCGGACCCATCAGCGGCACGGTGAGCCTTTCGGGGATGCCGTCGGTGGAGCCGGTCCGCGTCGATGTCCGCCTCGAGGCGGGCGGCGGGATCGTGACCGTGGCAGGGATCGTCGACCTCACGGGGCCGGTCCCCGCATACGACGTCGCCGGTCGCCTCGTCGGGGTGGAGCTCCGGTCCGTGTTCGAGCCCGCCATGCCGCCGGCCCAGCTCCACGCCACGTTCGCCCTCGAGGGTTCGGGGACCGAGCTGGCGACGGCCGACGCCGCGATCCGGCTCAACGGCACGTTCACGGGCTGGCGCTCCGAGAGGGGGGACACGCTGGCGCTCGAGGCCGCGCTGCGTCGCGGTCGGCTGGACGTGGCGGCGGGTCGGCTGGAGCTGGGCCCCGTGTCGCTCACCGCGGACGGCCAGTGGGCTCTGGCGGGCGATGGCGGCGGCGCGATCCGCTACGACCTGGCCGTGAGCTCCCTCGAGCCTCTCGCACCGTATCTCCCCCCCGATGCCGTCGGCCGTGCGCGGTTCGCCCGTGGCTCGCTGCAGGCGGAGGGCACCATCTCGGGCACGCTGGACGCTCCCACTCTCGCGGGGAACATCGAGGCGCGGGATTTCCGATATGGCGAGTGGGCGGCCGAGCGCCTCGTGGGCGAGTACGCGACGGACCTGGCGCGGGAGGGGTTCCCCACCGTCGAGGCGCAGCTGACGGGGGCGGAGATCCGCACCCCCTCCGGCGACTTCAGGAACGTCCGGCTCGACGTGGATTTCACCCGGCCCACATTCGCCGTCGCGCTCCGCGCCGACCAGCTCGGCGGGGGCGTCGTCCAGCTGGAAGCGGAGGGCCGGATCGAAGAGGAGGGCGGCCGGGAGATCCGTGTCAGCGTGGTCGAGCTGGACCTGGAGGACCAGCGCTGGCGGCTACCCTCGCCCGCCCGCATCGCCTGGACGGCCGGAGACGCCGTGCGGGTCGAGGACCTGCGGCTCCAGCAGGTGGATGGCGACGGGCTGCTCCGGCTGGACGGCATCGTCGCCCCCCTGGACCGGGCCGACCTGGCGGTGGAGGTGCGACGCCTCCCCATCGGCGAGCTGCTGGACGTGGTCGGGATGGACCTGGACATCACGGGCGATCTGTCCGTGGACGGTGACATCCGGGGCCCGAGCGATTCTCCGGTGATCACCATGAGCGTCGCGCTGGGCGAGGGCACCATCCGTGACGTCGCGGTTCGGAGCATCGAGGCGCAGCTCCGCTACGCGGACACCGAGCTCACCCTCGACGGGACCGGCATCCTGGGCGACTCCGCGTACATCGAGCTCACCGGGGCGCTCCCCGCTCGCGTGTCCCTCGGGCTTCCGCCGGCGCTGGAGCTGATCGAAGGGGGGGAGATCGCCCTGCACCTGGTCACCGACGACTTCCCGCTGGCCACGCTCGATCCGGGGATCCGCTCCGTCCAGGACGTCGAGGGGCTGCTGCGCGCGGACATGCGGATCGGCGGCACGACGACCGAGCCGCGCCTCACCGGAGACATGGAGCTGGTGGACGGCGCCCTCACGATCCCGCTGCTGGACAAGCGGTATTCGGAGATCGAGGGGCTGGCCGCGCTCTCGGGACGGGAGGTGCGTGTGCAGCGGATGGTCGCGCGATCGGGCGGGACGGCCAGCGTGTCCGGCGTGATCACGTTCGAACAGCTGACGAACCCGACATTCGACCTCGCCGCCACTTTCGAGGCCTTCCAGCCCCAGGATGTCGACAACGCCGACAACGCCTCGGCCACCGGCACTCTTCGCCTGACCGGGTCCCTGGACGCGCCGGTGGTATCCGGGCGCGTCGCAATGGACAACGGCACGCTAAGCATGGTGCCGTTCACCGGCAGGACGGTCATCGGAGACCGCCTCGTGGGCGTGGCGGAAGCGTTCGCGCCGATCGCCACGGGCGAGCTCGATATCCCGGGAGCCGGTGACCCGCCCATCCGTGTGGAAGGCGTGCAGTTCGTGGCCGGCAACGACCTCTGGTTCGCCACCGAGGAGGCGCGGGCACAGCTCCGGGGAACCCTCGAGCTTCAGACCGTCGGCAACGACATGACGATCCAGGGTACCCTGATCGGGGAGCAGGGCACCTTCGACCTCCGCGCGGGGCCGGTGACGAGGCGATTCAACGTCGTGGCCGCCAGCATCCGCTTCCTCGGCGATCCCGACCCGAATCCGGCGCTGGACATCACGGCGTCACGCCGGGTGCCCACGCTGGAGGGAGGGAACCTGGAGGTGCAGGTCCGGGTCACGGGCACCCTCAACAACCCGCAGCTGTCACTCGGGAGCGCGGAAGGCGTCGCGGTGGCCCAGTCGGAGCTCCTGAGCCTGCTGCTGTTCGGCCGCCAGTCCTACACGGCCGGCGATGCCCTCGGGGGACAGCAGGGCCTGTACGGCCAGATCGGCGACCTGGGAACGCTCGTCGGCGGCTGGGATTACCTGTCCGCCGAGGTGCTGGGCGAAGCCGATCTCCTCGAGAAGCTGGACCAGTTCCAGATCCAGCAGCGTGGCGGGGGGCTGTTCGACTTCCAGTCGCTCTGGCTGGTCGCCGGCGAGCAGGTAAGTATCGGCAGAGAGGATGTGCTGCTCACGTTCGAAACGCCCCTGCAGCAGCAGAACGAGCTGTGGGTCCTGGGGGCGGAATGGCGGATCGACCGGCAGTGGACGCTGGAGCTGAGCCTCGAGCCGGAGCGCTACCTCGGCGCCGTCGGCGCGGGGCGGCTTCCGGTTTCGATCAGCGAGCTGGAGATCGACCGGCAGTTCCTCGTCGTGATCAGGCGGCGGTGGACCTACTGACGTACTCCAGGGCGGCGCGCGCCACCTGGCGGCGCATCTCTCTCACCGTCTCGTCCGCGACCAGGTACCGCCCGTTCCCCGAGCCGTCCAGCCGCGCGGCCCACGCGGGCGCCCCCGGCCAGACGACGATCTGGCTCGCCTTCTCCGCCCCCTCCTCGTCCGCGGGCGACAGCGGCCGCGAGATCCGGATCCGGTTCGCCGGCCCCACCAGTCCGTGATCCAGCGCCTGAGCCAGCTCGGCGGCCAGCCCGTCGGTACCGACGATCACGATGACGTTCCCCCGCCGGGCCCTCTCCCGGAGCTCGTCCAGAAGCGCGGGGGCGAGCGTGGCGTGGACGATGGGCAGGTTCCGCTGGTGGGGCCGGAGCCGGACGGACACCGTCGGCGTCGCCACGGCGAAGGGAGCGTCGCGGAGCGGACCGGACTCGGCGGGGAGGTCCCGGATCCTGCAGCCCGCGCAGTCGAGCCCGGTCCGGGAGACCAGCTCGCGGGCCAGGAGGTCGGCGTGGGCGTCGTCGTCATCGATGACCGGGATGCGACGGCTCTCGACGACGGCCACGGCCTGCACCATGCGCGAGACCGACGCCGAGTCCAGCCCGAGCTCGGTCGCGGCGGTGAGGGTCTGCTCCAGCCACTGCCGGTGGAGCCGCCGGAGGGGATCGGAGCAATCCTCCCGGGCCTCGGCCCCGCGCAGGTAGACACCGGAGCGCGCCTCGACCCGGACCAGCCCCTCCTTCTGGAGCCGGCGGTACGCCGCGGCCGCGGTCTTCCGGTCCACGTCCTCCAGGGTCGCCACGTCCCGCACGCTCGGCAGCCGGTCGCCGGGATGCCAGCAGCCGAAATAGCGGCCGAGCAGAATCCGCTCTCGCAGCCGGTCAACCACGATCGAACCCGCCTTGCGCGTCACGGCCGTCCGCGTCCTCTTTGATGGAGTTGCTGCATTGTTGCAGAGCGCAAATAGCAAGCGGTGTTCCACTTGGATTCGGCGGTCACGTGCTGACACTCCTGCTCACCTCCGCCGCTCTTCTCGCCGCCGCTCCGAATACGGCGCTGGCGGTGCAGGCCGACTCTCCCGATGCGGCCGCTCTGGGCCGCACGGCCCGCAGGGCCTCCTTCCGCTACGAGTCTCTCCAGCGGCGGCTCGCCCCGGAGACCGACGACGGCGGGCGGCGCAGCGATCAGTGCGATGAGCGAATCGGTCGCTTCTGCTTCTGGTACGACGCGCCGTCGGAGCGGCCCGACCCGCCGCTCCCCCCCGAGCCTCCCGAGGTCGCTGACGCCCGGCTCGTGGCCGTGGAGGCGCATCGGCGCTGGTTCTCCGCCGCGCCGGAGGACCACCAGGCCGCCGGATTCCTGATCCGCTACCTCGTGGAGGACGGGCGCAGTAGCGAGGCCGTGGCCGCAGCCCGGACGCACGTCTGGGCGGCCGGGCGCGACCCCGATGCCCTCTTCATCCTCGGGCTGGCGCTCCACTACGCCGAGGATTTCGCGGCAGCGGAGGCGGCGTTCGACAGCGCAAGGGCCGGCATGGACGAGCGACGCCGGCGCGCCGTGGACGACGTGGGCATGCTCCTCGAGCGGTCCGAGCGCGGCCGCTACGCCGACCTCCCTCCGGACGCGCGTGAGCGCTACGAGCGGCGGTTCTGGGCGCTTTCCGACCCGTCCTTCCTCCAGCCGGGCAACGAGCGCCGGAGCGGGCACTACGCCCGTCACGCGTGGGCGCGGATCCACGAGCGCGCGCCGCGGGTCCGCGGAAAGATCTCCTGGGGCGACGACCACGAGGAGATCCTCATTCGCTTCGGACTGCCGGTGAGCCGGAAGCGGATCCGTGACTTCCGTCACGCCTTCATCCACTCGGACCCGCGCTTCATCGAGAGCTTCGACCCCGGCTCCGTCGCCCTCGTGCCTCCGGCTCTCCTGACTCGCGGCCTTCCCGAAGCCCCGCCGCCGGGGCTCCGCCACGAGCTGGTCCGGGACACGGCACCCTCCTCGTATGCCCCGGTCCGGCTCAGGCTGGATGCGCTGGACGTCGTCGTCTCGAGGATGCCCGCGCGCTACGGCGCGCTCCTCCGCCTCGACGCAGTGCTCGCCCCCGATACCATCGAGCCCCGCGCTCCCTTCGAGCCCCGCGCCCTCCTGGTGATCATGGACACGCTCGGCAACGAGCTCCTGCGTGAGCGGGCGCCGACTCGACGCCAGGGTGACTCCACGGTGGTCTCCGGCCAGGCAGCCGTCCCGCCGGGAGAGTGGGTCTACCGGATGGAGGTCCTCGACGATTCCACCGCCCTCGCCGGGCTGGCCCAGTACCGCGTCTCGGTACCGTCCCCGGGTATGCCCCTGGAGGCGGAGGACGCGGTGGACACGCGGTCGGGGTTCACGCTCAGCGACCTCATCGTGGCGGAGCCGTTCGGCGACTCCCTGCCCATGGCCGATGACGATCCGCTCCTGCGCCCCCACCCTTCGCTCGTCCTCCCGACGCGGACGGCCGTGGGACTGTTCGCCGAGGCCCGCGGGCTGCGGCGGGAGGGGCGCTACGCGGTGGAGTGGTCGGTGGAGGAGCAGAAGGAGAGCAGCATCTTCGGGCAGGCCGCCCGCTGGCTCGGCCGGCGTCTGGGGCTGATCGAGCGTGAAGAGCCGCTCCGGGTGCGCTGGGAGGACGTGGCCGTCGGCGGGACGGTGCCCGTGGCCGTGAACATCGACCTCGCCGATGCCGACGAGGGGCTCTACCGCGTCCGTCTCCGCGTCACGGACGAGCTCACGGGGGTGGCGCGGACGGCGGAGCGGCTGGTGCGTCTGTCCGGCGGATCGCCCCCAGCTCGACGCTGAGCCCCAGGTCGAGGCGGAGCGCCCGCAGGAGCTCCCGGGCGGGATCGGCGAAGGGCCCGGCCGCGGCGCTCAGGAACGTGACCCTGAGCGTGTCCCCCGCAGCGACGGAGCGCCCCGCCTCCGCCGGCGGCGCCGGCGTCCCGAAGAAGTGGCCGGTCGCCTGGAGCCGCCCGGCGACTCGCCCGCGGATCGGGACGATGGCCCCGACCCCGGCGACCACGCTCAGCGACGTCTCACCGGTCAACTCGGCAGCGCCCGGGAACGCGGTATCGGCGGCGGTGATGCGAAAGGCCCCGAGCCCCAGCTCCGCGTACGGCTGGGCCCGCCGCGATGACCGCATGCAGAATCGCAGCGCGCCCTCGGCCGAGAGCACCGACACGTCGGTGGATGGCGCCACCGCCAGCCCTTCCACGTCCCTCTCCCACGGGTCGTCACCGGAGTAGGTCCCGGCCAGGGAGGCGGTTCCCACCGTCGCCCCCAGCCGGACGGCCCAGGCTCTGGAGAGGCCCAGCAGTACGGAGGCACCCACCTGCAGCCCGTCCTCGGCGGCGAGGACCCGCTCGAGGGACGCTTCGCCCGTCGGTATCCCGTCCTCGTCCAGCCGCTCCGCCCGCACCCGCTGGTTCTGGAGCTCGCCGAAGCTCAGCCACCCCGCCGTGACGGAGACCGCGAGACGCGGCGGGACGTACGCGGGCGTCGGAGCGCGCGCAGACGGGGTCGAATCCGGCGTCTGCGCCCCGGCCGTGGGCGGGGCGGCCGGCAGCGCCGCGAGGACCAGGAGGACGGGCGCCGCGCGCACCGTCAGCGGTGTCCGGCGGTGGCCGTCGCGGGCGGAGCGGGGGCGTCCGGCTTCGGCGCGTTCGCGGTGCGGCGCCAGATCACCGCAGCGCCCGCGATGAGCAGGATGCTGGCGATCTGCGAGGTGGTGAGGCCCAGGAGCGCGAAGTCGGTCTTGGCGCGGACGAACTCCACCATGAAGCGCTCCACGGCGTAGAGCACCATGTAAACGGCGAAGAGCCGTCCGGGCCGGAGCTTCCCGGAGAGCCGCCAGAGAATGGCGAACATGACCAGCGCCGCCGCCACCTCGTAGAGCTGGGTGGGGTGGACGGCGAGCACGGCCGTGTCCGGGATCTGGGCGGAGATCTCGGTGCCGATCGAGCGGAAGTACCCCGCGGTGGTCGGCGGATAGCCTTCCGGGAAGGCCACCCCGATCCAGGAATCCGTCGGACGCCCGTAGTCGTCCCCCACCAGGAAGCAGCCCACGCGCCCCACCGCGTAGGCGATCGCCAGTCCCGGCGCCGACGCGTCGAACGTCTGCGCGAGCGGCAGGTTCCGCTTCCGCACCTGCCAGTAGAAGGCGCTGACGCCGCCGATGAACCCGCCATACCAGACCAGCCCTCCGCGGTTGGTCAGCTCGCGAAGGGGGTTGGCGGCAAGGTCGTCGAGGTGAAGCCCGATGTAGTACAGCTTGGCCCCGAGGATCCCGCCCAGCGCGATCCAGAGGAGCATGTCCCACGCGATCTCCGGATCGATCCCCCGTTTCTGGAACTGTTTCGCCAGGACCCAGGTCCCCACGACGAAGGACAGGAACATCATGACGCCGAAGGACGTGATCGTGAAATCGCCGATGCGGAAAAGGACGGGGTACATCGAAGCTCCGGAAGGCTTTTGCGGTGCGTGGGTCGCCCGGTTATCTCGCCCCGGCCCGACGGCGCCGGGCGGAGGTTCGCGCGCCGGAAGTTAGCCGCGGTGGGCGCTTCGGGCGAGGCCCGTCAACCGTCTGGCAAGGACGCTCTCCGCTCCCCCGCCGGCACCGTCCATTTCTTGATGGCGAGTAGAACCAGAGCGAAACCCGCCACGAGCGCCATGGCCGGCAAGATGTAGACGAGAAGGTTGAATCCGCGGGCCCGCGGCTGGAGCAGGACCCATTCGCCGTACCTGCTGACGAAGTAGCCGCGGATCTCCGCGTCGGAGCGCCCCTGCCCCACCTGGGTGCGGATCAGGTCCTTCATCTGCAGAGCCAGCGGCGAGGGCGAATCCTGGATGGAGAGGCCCTGGCAGACCGGACACCGCAGCTCCGCCGCGAGACGGGTGGCCCGGGCCTCGAGGGCGGAATCGGCGGCGACCCTGCGAGCGAGCTCGGGACGCGCGGCGCCGTCCTCCTGCTCCGCGGACGCGCCGCGGATCTGCGCAGCGGTCGCGAACGCCGGCGTGCCGATCAGCGCGACGGCGATGGTGACGGCAGCGAGGCCGGCGGAGATCCTCACGTTGCCCCGGTGACCGCATCGGGGTCCGCGGCGGGCTCGGCGAGGAGCTTTTCGATCTCTTCGATGAGCTGACCCTCGGTCACGGCGCTGAAGACCTTCCGCCGGACGGTGCCATCGCGATCGATGAAGAAGGTCTCGGGAACCCCGACGAGGCCGTAATCGATGGCGACGAGCTGTCCGGGGTCGAGGAGGGCCGGGTAGCTCTGCCCGCCGAGCTGGCGGACGTAGCCCCGCACTGCCGCCGGCGTGTCGTTGTAGACGATGCCGTAGAAGCGGACGCCGCGGTCCGCGTAGCGCTCCGCCATGCGCGTGAGTCCGCGGTGCTCGACGCGGCATGGGGCGCACCAGGAAGCGAAGAAGTTGAGCACGACGATGTCGCCGCGGGCGTCCGAGAGCCGGATCGTATCGCCGGTGGTCTCCTCGCCGCCCGGGGGCGGATCGGCCAGAGCCACCACGGGCAGCGCGAAGTCGGGAGCCGGGCGCCCCACGAGCGGGGACGGGATCAGCCGCGGGTCGCCGCGGCCGAGGCCGAACGTGAACAGGGCGAGGAGGGGGATCGCCACCAGCATGGCCAGGGCGGCGCGGGTCCAGCTCACGCGGCCACCTCCTCCCGCCGCCGCGGCGCCGGCGCGACGGTGTCGAGGGAGCGCCGGCTCTTGAAGCGGAGCGAGACCAGGGCTCCGAGGCCGACCATCAGCCCTCCGATCCAGATCCAGATCACGAGCGGCTCGATCAGCGCCCGGATGGTGACCGTGGAGCCGTCCCGCTCGAACGCCATCAGGTTGAGATAGAGGTCCTCGTCGAGGCGGCTCCGCACCGCGGGAGTGGAGATCGGCTGATCGCTCATCTGGTAGTAGTTGAGGCGCGGCTCGAGGGTGCCGATCCGCTCACCACCCTTGAAGATCCCGAGCTGCGCGGCCACCACGAACCGCTGCGGCTCGTCTCTCGCCCAGATGTCGTCGAAGCGGATGGTGTAGTCCCCCACCTGCATGCTCTCGCCGCGGGCCAGCGTCGCTTCCCGGTCGGTGGTGAAGGTGGAGGAGCCGAGGATCCCCACCGCCACCACGAGCACGCCGATGTGCGCGGTGTAGCCTCCGAACCGGCGGGGGTTCCCGGAGACCAGTCGCGCCAGGGCCGCCGCGGGGTTCTCGCCGTGGGCACGCATCCGGGCTCGCGCGCCCGTGACGAACTCACCGAGGTTCCCGGCCAGGGCGAACCCGGCGAAGGCGAAGCCGGCCAGGGCGAGCAGCGAGCGGGCCCCCCAGACCAGCGCGACCGCGGCCGCGAGGGCCCCGACGAGCGCGGGGACGATCATGCGGCGGAAATGGCGCCGATCGGCCCGGCCCCACGGGAGCACCGGTCCCACGCCGACGAGGAAGAGGAGCATGACGGCGAGGGGGAGCGTCATGCGGTTGAAGAACGGCTCTCCCACGGTGACCTTGATCCCGCGGGCGGCCTCGGCGATCAGCGGGAACAGCGTGCCGAGGAGAACGGTGAAGGTGAACGCCGCGAAGAGCAGGTTGTTCAGCAGGAACACCGTTTCGCGGGAGGCCGGCGAGTCGAGCCGCCCCTCGCTGTGCAGGTCGCCGCTGCGGCCGGCCACCAGCGCCAGGCTGGAGAGCAGGACGAGCGCGATGAAGCCGAGGAAGTAATAGCCGATGGGTCCCTCCGCGAATGCGTGGACGGAGGAGAGGATCCCGCTCCGGGTGAGGAACGTGCCGAGGATCGTGAGCACGAACGTGGAGATGATCAGGCTCACGTTCCAGATCTTCAGCATGCCGCGCCGCTCCTGCACCATCATCGAGTGAAGGAAGGCGGTGGCGGTGAGCCAGGGGAGGAACGACGCGTTCTCCACCGGGTCCCAC
>JAHWKI010000129.1 GCA_019347975.1 Gemmatimonadota bacterium | reverse complement strand
CAGCTTCAGCATGGAGCTGGTGCCGCGGATCACGGTGGCCCAGCGGATGGACGCCCTGTCCTCGCAGGCCACGGCCGCCGGCTACATCGCCGCCCTCCACGGTGCCCTCGAGGTGGACACGTTCTTCCCCATGCTCACCACCGCGGCCGGGACGATCCCGCCCGCGAAGGTGCTGGTGATCGGCGCGGGCGTGGCCGGGCTCCAGGCCATCGCCACCGCCCGCCGCCTGGGCGCGCGGGTGAAGGGCTTCGACATCCGTCCGGCCGCGGCAGAGCAGGTGGAGTCGCTGGGCGCGCAGTTCGTGGGGATCACCATGGAGCAGGCCGAGACGAAGGGCGGGTACGCGAAGGAGGTCACGGAGGACCAGCAGAAGAAGGAGCACGAGCTGCTCCACGGCCTCTGCGCCGAGTCGGACGTGGTCATCACCACGGCGCAGGTCCCCGGCCGCAAGGCGCCGGTCCTGATCACGGACGACATGGTCGCGGCCATGCGGCCCGGGTCCGTCATCGTGGACCTGGCGGCCGAAAGCGGCGGGAACTGTTCGGCGACGCGGGCGGGGGAGACGGTGAGCGTGAACGGCGTCCGGGTCGTCGGAATGGTGAATCCCGCCAGCCGGCTGCCGCGCAACGCGAGCCAGATGTACTCGAAGAACGTCTTCGAGCTGCTGACGCACCTGCTGGATGAGGGCAACTCGCTCCCGGTGGACCTCGAAGACGAGATCACGCGGGAGTGCTGCGTTACGCACCAGGGGGAGGTCGTGCACGCGCGCACGCGCGAGGTCATGGCCGGGACCTGAACGGGGGGGAGGACCATGGAAGGGATGGACCTGCTGTTCTCGATCTACATCCTCGTGCTCGCGATCTTCGTGGGCTTCGAGGTCATCACGAAGGTGCCGACGATCCTCCACACGCCGCTGATGTCGGGGTCGAACGCGATCTCCGGTATCACCATCGTAGGCGCGATCCTCGTGCTGTCCAGCCTGACGGAGGGCTGGGTCTCCACATTCCTGGGCGTGCTGGCCCTGATCATGGCGACCATCAACGTCGTGGGCGGCTTCCTGGTCACCGACCGGATGCTCCAGATGTTCAAGAAGAAGGAAGAACGGGAGGCATGACGTGGTGCTCCTGATCGAGATCGCGTATCTGGTCGCGTCCGTCCTCTTCATCGTCGGGCTGAAGCAGCTCAGCTCGCCGAAGACGGCCCGTCGCGGCAACCTGCTCGGCGCCATGGGGATGCTCCTGGCCGTCGTCGCCACCCTCGTGGTCGGCGGCCTGGACTGGATCTGGATCCTCGTCGGCGTGGTGATCGGCGGGAGCATCGGCGTCTTCCTGGCCCGCTGGGTCAAGATGACCGCCATGCCCCAGATGGTGGCGGTGTTCAACGCCTTCGGCGGCGGCGCGTCGATGCTGGTCGCGTCGGTGGAGTACCTGAAGCCGGGCACGGCGGGCGCCAGCCTGACCGTGGCGCTGACCATCGTGCTCTCGGTGCTGATCGGCGCGGTCACCTTCTCGGGCAGCTTCCTGGCCTGGGCCAAGCTGCAGGGACACTTCGAGAAGGCGCTCACGTACCCGGGACAGCAGGTGGTCAACGCCCTCACCTTCATCGCGATCCTCGCCATCGGCGCCTGGATCACCGTTCAGCCGGGCGCACCCGTCTCGCTGTTCGTGGTGCTCGCCGTGCTCTCTCTGCTGTTCGGTCTCATCTTCGTCATGCCCATCGGCGGCGCGGACATGCCGGTGGTGGTCGCCCTCCTGAACTCCTACTCCGGCCTCGCCGCTTCGGCGACGGGGTTCGTGCTCGACAACAACGTGCTGATCATCGCCGGCGCGCTCGTCGGCGCGTCCGGCTTGATCCTGACGAACATCATGTGCCGCGCCATGAACCGGTCGCTGGCGAACGTGCTCTTCAGCGCGTTCGGCTCGCAGGCGCGGGCGGTGGCCTCGGGCGAGGGCGGGACGAAGATCGTGAAGGAGATCACCGCCGAGGACGCCGCGGTGCTGATGTCGTACTCCAACAGCGTCGTGGTCGTGCCGGGGTACGGGCTGGCGGTGGCGCAGGCCCAGCACCAGGCGCGCGAGCTGGCGGATATGCTGGGCGAGAAGAACGTCGAGGTGAAGTTCGCCATCCACCCGGTGGCCGGGCGGATGCCGGGTCACATGAACGTGCTGCTGGCCGAGGCCAACGTGCCGTACGACCAGCTGTACGAGGCCGAAGCCGTGAACGGGGAGATGGAGCGGACGGACGTGGTGCTGATCATCGGTGCCAACGACGTGGTGAACCCGGACGCGCGAACGAACCAGGCCAGCCCGCTCTGGGGCATGCCGATCATCAACGCCGATTTCGCGAAGAACACCATCGTCATCAAGCGGTCCATGAGCACCGGCTTCGCGGGCACCGACAACCCGCTGTTCTACAAGGACAACAACCGCATGCTGTTCGGGGACGCGAAGAAGGTGCTGACCGCCCTGGTCGCGGAGCTGAAGAACGCGTGAGGAGCGAGGAGGCGCAGTCTCCGGCCGCGTGGAGGCTCGGCTTCCGTCACTCCCTGGCGCCGGTTACCTTACGCGGCGTGCCCGTGGTCACCTCGAATCCGACCGTCGCGCCCGCGTCAGAGGCGTCCTACCGAACGGTGTTCGGCGATCTCGCGGCGCTGACCAAGCCGGGAATCACGCGGCTGGTCCTGTTCACCACTGCCGCCGGCTTCCTGATGGGCGCGGGCCGCGCGAGCGATCTGGTCCTCCTCCTCCACACGCTCATCGGCGCCGGGTTCGCCGCCGCGGGCGCCAACGCGCTGAACATGTGGTGGGAGCGGGACACGGACGCGTTCATGCGACGCACCTCCGCCCGACCTCTCCCGGCGGGCCGCCTGACGCCGGGCGCCGCACTCCTCTTCGCCCTCGCGATCTCGGCCTACGGGCTCCTCCACCTTGCGGTCTTCGTCAACCTGCCGGCGGTCCTGCTGGTCGCAGCGAGCCTGTTCAGCTACGTGCTGGTCTACACCCCGCTCAAGCGACGGACCCACCACTCCACCCTCGTCGGCGCGACCCCCGGCGCCCTGCCCATCCTGGCGGGGTGGGCCGCCGCGGGCGTCGGCATCGATACGGCGGCGCTGGCGCTCTTCGGTGTCGTATTCCTGTGGCAGATGCCGCACTTCTACGCGCTGGCCTGGGTGTATCGGGAGGACTACGGCCGGGGCGGGCTGCGCATGCTGAGCGTGGTGGACCCGGTGGGCCGGCGGATCGGAGCGGAAAGCACGCTCTACTCGGTGGCGCTCCTGGGGGTCAGCCTCGTCCCGACGGCCGTGGGGCTGCTCGGCTGGGTCTACGGGGTCGGCGCCGCCCTCCTCGGCCTCGCGATGATCGGCCTGAGCGCGCGCCTGTGGCAGGTGCGTGAGGACGAGCGGGCGTGGAAGCTCTTCCTCGGGTCCATCACCTACCTGCCAGCGCTCCTGTTCCTCATGCTCCTGGACCGCTTCCTGGTCTAGGAGCCCGGGCTCCGCTCGGTCAGTTCAGCGCCCTGAAGAACGCCGCCACATCGAAGCCGGTGGGGTCCACCTCGTAGTACCGGCTCTTCGAGAAATGCCCCGTCGTCGGGAAGTAGGGTGGCGGCGCGGTGTACGCGCAGGTGTCGTGGGTGTAGCGCTTCTGATAGCCGTGCCCGTACGTCGACAGGACGGGACCGCGTGTCTGCTGGATCAGGCCGCCGGTGATGTAGAGGCAGCCCCGGCCCCACGCGGTGCCCTCGCAGGGCTCCGCGCTGGTCGACCCGCTGCTCCAGTTCTCCGCCGCGATCTGGTCGAGCGCCAGCAGCGACGCGTGGATGTGCTCGTCGCGCGTGTCGTCATAGGAGCGGTACGCCTTGCCGTCCGGGATCAGGCGCGGCGCGTTCAACGTGTTGTCGGCGATGATGATCTGCGCCCCGGAGAAGAGCCCCAGGATGTCCTCGCACGTCCCGGCTCCCGGGTCCGTCGCGTACGTGATGTCGTCGCCGATGATGATGCTGCCGGTGGCCGCCAGCGTGAGCCGGCTGCGCACGGTGCCGCTCACCACGACTTTTCCGTCGACGAAGATGACGCCGCGGAAGCCCGGGTTCATGTCCCGGTCAAGGGGGAACAGGTACGCGCCGTCGGGCTGACCGACCAGATTGGGATGGACGGAGCCGGGGTAGGAGCGCCACTCGCCCCAGGGATCGGTTGCCTTGAACGTGCCGTTCCAGATTTCGGGCGACCCGCCGAGAAAGCACCGAGCGCCGGGGACGTCGAGGACCTGGTGGCGATGATGGTTGGCGGAGTCCACTGTCGGCGAGACGAAGTTGAACCTGCCGTCGTCCTCGTAATGGCCACAGTTGCGGGTGTTGGCGAAGCTCGTGCTGTAGTTGGGGTAGCCGCTCCAGATGTGCCCGCTCACCCACTCGGGCCGGGAGGACTCGTACACGCGGATGAACCCCTCCAGCGCGGGGTCGGCGTCGACGTTCCGGGCGATGAACTCGATCCGCATCGTAGACTGGCTCGCGGTGCCGCCCGCGGCGGGTGTGAACACCATGTTCCCGGGCGTCGCCCGATCCTTGAGCCGGCTGAACTGTCCGAAGCTCGGCATCAGGATCGGAGTCACGGCCGACACCGTGTCATCCAGGAACGTGGCGTATTGCGCCCCCTCGAAGATCCCCGCGGTGGACACCGGGCCGTGGAACGTGGCGCCGGTATCGCGGATCTTGATGTTCGAATTCGAGTGGACGGGCCCCTGGAGCTGATCGTTGTTGCCGAACGCGATGTTGTCCGCCTCGTAATCCGTGAAGTACGCGTAGGCCGCGAAGCTGGACTGCACCAGGTCCTGCCGGCGGACGGTCCGTACGCCGTCTGCGTCCTCGGCGATGGCGATGACCGTGCCGAAGCTCCCGTACTCGCCCGGGCCACCGCCGAGGGGGCCCGCATAGACCGACCGGGTCACGCCCGGGATGACGGCACCTTCCGCGTCTTGGACGGCGGCGTCGGCCTCGAGCACGGCGAAGCCGCTGTCCACGGGGAAGAGGCCGGGGTTGGCGTTGAGCCGGGCGCGCCCGAGCTCGAGCCCCGCGTCGGCGACGGTCTCGAGCAGGCTGATCTTCTGGTCGTACTCGTTGATCAGGAAGGAGTTGGCGCCGATGAGGGCGGCGCCCGCCGCGATGGCGGCCACCACCATGGTGAGCAGCAGGACCACCAGGAGGGCGATGCCCTCCCGGTCATGGCGGACGCGGGGCCGAGCCGTCAGTAGGTCCATTCCGCCTCGTTGCTCACGGCCTGCGAGGAATACTGGGGCGTGCAGTCCTGGGCGGCCACGGCGTAGACGTACTTCTGCGCCACGGTCGCCGTGAAGTCCTGATAGCTGTACGCATCGGCGCCCGCGGGGATGCTCACGAGGGGATCGCCCCATTTCGTGGTGCTGTGGGGCCGACGCCAAACCACGTAGCGGAGCACGTCCCGCTCTCCCGTGTGTTCATCGATGGCCCTGCCCCAGTTCAGGGCAACGTGGCCGGGGGTGGTCTCCGTCGCCTTCACGCCCGCTGCCACCAGCGATGTCCCCAGCAGGGGCTTGTTGCCGCAGGTCCGCTCGGTGGCGATGCCGGCGTTGGGCAGCCGGATCAGCCGTGTGAGCTCCCGGACCGTCTCCCGCTCGCCCTCCAGCCCGTTCGTCGCCGCGTAGGAGACGCGGACCGCCCGGATGCTGTCCGCCGCCGCGACGATCCCGGTATCTGCGGGCGTGCCGTGGAGCGGGACCGTATGGGCGGCGGGGATATAGGAGGGCGGGACCTCGGAGACCGGGGTGCCGCTGGCATCGGGGTCCACGAGGTAGTAGCTGAAGAACGGCCGGCCGGTCGGGAGCAGGTGCCGGGCGATGACTTCCGCGGTCCCGTCGTTGACCTGCCGGAAGAGGGCGTAGTCGTCGAGCCGGGCGGTCGTGTTGTCCAGCGCGAAGAAGAACGTGATCGTTTCCGCCTGGCTGTTGCCGCCGCCGTCCGAGTAGGCCGAATCCGGGTAGGCGAACGACGTGGCGGGCAGGGTGATCTTCCGGTCGGGCGTCAGCGCGTTCACGGCGGTGCTCGCCAGCTCGTCCTCGTGATAGACGGCGAAGAGGTCGTCCTGCGTGTTGGTGGCGTAGTTCGCGTTGAAGGCGAAGACCCGCTCGCCGGCGTAGACGACGACCGGCTGGCGGACGGGAACACCGATCCCCGCGGTGCGCAGGTTCTGCTCGAGGGCGTCCACGCCATAGCGCAGATTCTGCATGAGCGTCATGCGCTCGTTGCCCGAGTTGAAGGCGCGGCCCTGCTGCCGGTAGAATCCCAGCGACGCCACGAGCAGCGCGCTGAACATTCCCAGCGCGATGATCAGCTCCGCCAGCGAGAACCCGGGTCGATGGCTCATGGGGCCGCCACGACGAGGGTCCGCGCGGCCGGATCCCTGAGCCCGGACCCGGAGACGGTCACCGTGATCCGGTAATAGTCCAGGATGCCGGTCGGCTCCGTGGTCTGTGTCCGGGTGATCACCGTGCCCCGCGTCAGGCCGCTGAACCCGGGCAGGTCGCCTTCGACCGTCTCGTAGCGCGCTTCGAGGGCTTCGTAATCGGGATCCAGCCGGATCAGCTCGAGGCGGTCCTCGGCGAGCTGGACGGCCACCAGGGCGCGGTCGCTCTGCGCCGCGTAATGGATGATCTCGCCCGTCGCCGCCTGGAAGCCGAGCACCACGAAGCTCAGCAGCAGCAGCGACAGGAGGATCTCCACGATGGTGAATCCGTCCCTCGCGATCATCAGAACCCCAGCTTCCACTCGGTATCCTCGTAGTAGTACCACGAGGTGCGCCCCGTCGCGCGGGCCACGTGCACGGACCGCGTGTCGTTCTCATAGCCCGATCCCTGCCGGGCGCGCTGCGACGTCAGATAGAACGCCCCCTCCTGCGTCGCGCTGCCGCTCCGGTGGAACCGCACCGACGGCAGCCCCTCCTGAATCTCGGTGAAGGAGACCGCCAAGGCGGTGGCCGCCGTCCGCGGCGGGGCGCCGCCGAGTCCGAACTCGACGGTCTCGACCAGCGGGACGTGACGTGTGCGCTCCCCCGGATCCAGCATGCGGTCGTTGTCCTCATCCTCGTGGATGCGGATCCGGTGATTGATCGTATCGAACGCCACCACCACATCGTGCTGCCGCTTCACGGCCGACCGCTGCGCCGTCACCAGCGCCGCCATCAGGCCCCGCGCCTGCCCATCCATCCGATACTTCACGACCTCGATCCTGGGGATCACCAGCACGCTCATGATCCCGACCACGACCAGGACCGTCAGAAGCTCCGGCAGCGAGAACCCCGCTCGCACGGCGTCCAGCGCGGATCGCCGGTCCCTTTCCGGGGCGCCGGCAGAGTCGCGAGGCAACGCGTGGAGTCTCATTCTTCACGAGGAGAGAGGGATCAAGCCCGGCCAGCGATCACCGGACGCTCACCGGCGCATACCCCTGTATCAACAACCGGACCGCATGTGACCACCATGCGGCGCAAGGGGTTGCACCTTCATAAATACCGGAGAGGGAGAAAAAAGGTCACGTTCCGGGTCAGATTTATCAAGGGTCTTCTTAAAGCCGTGCCCGCACGCGCTCACGTGTGAGGCGCCGCAACGCACCAGAAGACACCCCGTCCGACCGGCCGAAGGCCAGCCGGAATTTCAGCCGACGCGCCGGTGGGTCCGGCGCTCCAGCACCACCTCGCGGTCCACCAGCATGAAGCGGATCAGGCGATCGGCGAGGTCCGGAAACGAAGACTCGCGGTCCCGAAAGCGGTCGTTCGAGACCACGCGGGCGTCGAACTCCCGGGCGAAGGAGAGAATGAAGTAGTCGGCGTCGGTGCCGGCCGGTGCCTGGCGGATCCGGCCCTCCTCCACCATGGCTTCGTAGCCCTCCGGATCGTCGATCGTGTGCCGGAGCTTGGCATCCACCATGACGACGGGGCGATAGCCCTCCGCCTCGAGCTTCCGGCAGAGGACGCGGATATGCTCGAGCCGGGGGCCCTGGCCTTCCACGGCATGGGCCACGTTGGACCCATCGACGACGACGACCTCCCTGTCCTCGCTCTCGCTCATGCGGGCGCGTCCTGGTTGCGGGTGGCGAGGGGGAGTGCAACGTCCGTACCCGTTTACAGCCGCCGCCGGCGGGGCATCCTGCCGAACGGGAGCGGGGCTCAGACGGCCCCGAAGTCCAGATCCTCCGCCGCCAGCACGAACACCGTCGTGGGCATGGCGAGAGCCATGGCGTGCACCCGCTGGTAATTGCGCTCGAAGTGCTCATCCGGCTCCGCCAGCCCGAGGAAGATCAGGTCGGCGTTCGCGGACGACTCCCGGAAGATCTGCGGGAACGGGCGGCCCGCGGCGACGATGACCTCGGGCGTGGCCCCGATGCGGAGCTGCCCGATGATGCGCTCCAGGTTGGCGCGGGCTCCGGCTTCGGCCTCCTCGCTGTCGACGACCAGCTTCACGCGGACGGTCGCTCCCAGCCAGTCGCCACTGGTCCGGAGCAGGTAGGCCAGCAGCATCATGAGGCCGCCGTTCGACTGCAGGCCGCCCCACCAGATGTCGATCCGGCGATACACGCCGAATCCGAGCTCCGGGTTGTCCCGGACGATCACGACGTTGCGCCGGGCCTGGTGAAAGGAGGCGACCATGTCGCAGTAGCGGGTGCGGTGGGTCGGCTGCTCGCTGTCGCCCAGGATGACGGTGTTGGGCGCCAGCGGTCCGATCCCGTACGCGGTGACCAGCCGCTGTCCGCCCTTGAACGGATCGGGATCGGTCACCAGCCGCACCATGGCCTCGATGCCACGCCGGGCGAGGTGATCGCGCACGGTGGTCTCGAGCTCCTTGAGCTTTCCGGCGCTCCGCGAGCCCTCGGGCAGCACGCTGGATACCGTGACCACGCCGCGGCCGTGGGACAGGCTCTGCGCGAGCTCCAGAAGGTGCCAGCGTCTGGTCGGGGCGCCCGACAGGACGAGAATGTGCGGCCGCCAGTTCTTGCCATCGGTGGCCTCGCTCATGCGGAACAGGCCCACACGGATCATGGCCATCCAGAGGCCGCTGCGGACGTCGCCCCAGGCCGTCTGCAGGCCCCGTCGCTGGAGCCAGAAGAAGATGGCCCCGACCACCACGGCGGCCACGGCGGTGGCCAGCGCGTTGATCAGGAACATGACCGCGATGCAGCCCAGCGCGCCGACCAGCGAGAGGGACCAGTGGACACGGAACGCCGGTCGGAACGAGGGGCTGCCCAGGAGCCCCTCGATGCCCGCCGCCAGGTTCACGGTCATGTAGGACGCGAGAAAGAACATGGTCAGGACGGGCGCGATCATGTTCAGATCGCCGAGCCAGATGGCGGTGAGCCCGACGCCCAGGGTGACGGTGGTGCCGATCCGCGGCGCGTCGTCGCTCCCCGAGCCCTTGCCGAGCCAGCGACCGACCCGACCGGGCACCACGCCATCCCGTGAAATGGCCTGCAGCACCCGGGGCGCCCCGAGGATGCTGCCCATGGCGCTGGAGAGCGTCGCGCCCCAGACGCCCAGCAGGATGGCGTCGCCCCAGAAGGCCATCCTGCGCATGATGAGCGGGTCCTCGATCAGCGTGGTCGCATCCGCCCGGAGCGCCAGGAACACCGGCAGCGTCATGTAGACCAGGTATCCGACCGCGAGGGCGGCCAGCGTGCCACGGGGGATGGATCTCCGGGGGTCGGCCAGGTCGCCGGACATGTTGACGCCGGCCTCGATCCCGGTGACCGCGGGGAAGAACACGGCGAGAACGACCCAGAAGCTCTCCGAGAGCCGCGGCGGGGCGCCGGTCAGCTCCAGGCTCGTCTCCTCGACGGGGCTGCCGAAGAAGAACGACAGGAGGGAGATCCCGATCAGCGCCATGACGAAATACTGGCTGCGGATGGCCAGCTTCGACGAGACGAGGGCCAGCACGGCCACGACCAGGGCCGTGGCCACGCCGACCCAGCGCTGGTCGAGCACGGGGAAGACGTTCACCACGCTCTCCGCGAAGCCGACCACGTACATCGCGAAGGACAGCGCCAGGGCGAAGTAGAGGGGCACGCCGACCGCCCCACCGGTCTCCACGCCCAGCGAGCGGCTGATCATGTAGTACGCCCCGCCCGCCCGCACGCGTCGGTCGGTGGCGATCGAGGACATCGACAGCGCGGTCATGAACGTGATCGCCGTCGAGATCGTGACGATGGACAGCGCGCCCAGCAGCCCCACGTTCCCCACCACCCACCCGAACCGCAGGTACATGATGACGCCGAGG
>JAHWKI010000339.1 GCA_019347975.1 Gemmatimonadota bacterium | reverse complement strand
AGCTTGAGCGCGTTCGTCGACGTGGCGATGCCTTCCCTGAGGCGATAGTCGAACGTCATGGGGGGCACGTGGCCCTCGGGGTGGACCGTCTCCTGGAAGTGGACGGGGACCACGGCGGAGGCCAGCGTCTCGGCGGCGGCGAGCTCGAGGTCGTGCGTGGAAATGGCGCCGACGGCGTGGCTGCGGAGCAGGTGGCTCAGCACCTCGCGCACGGCCACCTGGCGCTCTGCGGTGTTCGTCCCGTGGAGGATCTCGTCCAGGAGGTAGAGGACGGGTCGCTGGCCCGCGGCGTCCGCGGCGTCCACCACCATTTTGAGGCGCTGGAGCTCGGCCATGAACAGCGACACGCCGCGCTCGAGGGAGTCCTCGATCCGCATGCTGGTGAAGACATCCAGGGGCGGCGTCGTCAGGCGACGGGCGCATACCGGCCCCCCTGCCAGCGCGAGCACCGCGTTCACGCCGATGGCGCGGAGTAGCGTGCTCTTCCCGGACATGTTGGAGCCGGTCACCATCAGGAAGGTCCCCGGCGGGCCGACCTCGACGTCGTTCGGAATGCGCTCGTCGGCGGTCAGCAGCGGATGGGCGAGCTCCTCGGCGACGAAGCGCGCGCCGCTCTCCGGGGGGTCCACGAGCTCGGGGAACGTCCAGCCGGGCTCGTCGTGCGCGGGAGCCGCGAGAGCGGCGAGGGCGTCCAGGTCGCCGACGGCGTCGACCCAGGCGCGGACCCGCCCGCCGGCCCGCTTCTGCCACCGCTCGAGGCCCGTGAGGACGTGGAAGTCCCAGAGCGTGGGCCAGTGGAGCAGGATGTAGAACATCCCGTTGTGGCGCAGGTCGGCCAGCTCGGTGAGCCAGCCGAGCCGGTCCAGCTCGTCCGCGGCGTCGGACTCGTCGACCAGGGCGGCGCGCGCCTTCCGGAGCGGCTCGGAGTCGAACTCCTGACGCTGGATGGTGCGAACGACATCGGCGTAATGGCGGAGCCCCGCGTCGCCGAGGGAGGCGCGCTCGAAGATGCCGTGGACCCGCTTCGACATGGTGGCCGAGAAGACGATCCCCGCGAAGAGCGTGATCATCCACCACGGCCGGTCCAGCGTACCCTCGATGTGGAGCACTGCCAGGACCAGCGTGGCCAGCGGGATCAGCCGGGAGATCCAGCGGGTGAGCGGGCGGTAGACGAGCCACGGCCCCTGCTCCGCCCACGCGATGAAGGCCCGGAGCGCGTGGCGGTCCGGGTCGCCGGCGAGACGGCCGGCGACCTGGAGGTCCTGGCGGAAGTCGAGGCGCGGGACCAGCTCGCGGACCGCGCTCTGGCGTTCCCGGGCCTCGTCCACGGGCGCGGGCCTGAGGAGCCAGCCCCGGAGCCGCCCCCGCCCCACGCCGGTGCCGGTGGTGCCCAGGAGCCTGGCCAGGGACGCGTGCCCGAGGATGTCCAGGTCGTGGGCGTAGGGGTGCCGCGGGCGCGCGCGCTCTGGCGGGGGCGGGAGCGCGTCCCAGTCGCGCCTGAGCCGCGCGGCGGCCTGCTCGTTGATCGTCGCCAGCTCGGCGGCGCGGCGCTGACGGGCGCCCACCCGCGAGTGGACGACGATCAGCGCGAAGAACGAGAGGAGCGAAAGGCCGAAGAGGGTGAACGCCACGGCGCCGACCTCGGGCCTGAGCTCCGCCCAGACCAGCGCGGCTATGCCGGCGGCAAAGGCGAGGAACCGGAAATTGGACAGGTTCGATGCCGTGCGGCCGAGCCGGTCGCGGTCTGCGGCGGCGTCGTCGCGGCGGCGCTCGTAGCGTGCAATGCTGCCGTGGAGGGTCGGGGCGGTGGAGTCGTCGGTATCGGGCATCGGCTCCCTGGCCGCCTGCCGATCACTGGACGCCGGCGAGGCGGGGCTTGTGGAAGAGGAATCCCTGCGTGAGGTGGACGCCGAGCTGCTTGACCGCCTCGAACTCCTCGCGGCGCTCGACGCCCTCGGCGACGACCATGGCCCCGAAGGTCTCGGCGAACTTGACCAGCGTCTCCACCAGGTTCTGCTTCAGGAAGTTGGTGTCGATATTCGAGATTAGCGAGATGTCGAGCTTGATGTAGTCCGGCTCCAGGTTCGCGATCGAGCCCAGCCCGGCGTAGCCGCTGCCGGCGTCATCCACGGCGAAGCGGAACCCCCGGTCACGGAACGTCTTCAGGTATTCCTTGAACTGTGGGTAGTCGCTGATGGCGGTCCGCTCGGTGATCTCGAGCACCAGCTTGTCCCCCACGGCCGCGCCCAGCGCTTCCGGGGTCAGGTCGCGGAACTCGGGGTCATTGAAGTCGTGCGGGTCCACGTTCAGGAACAGGTACTGCCCGTCCTTGAGGTCGCCCGCGATCCCCTGGACGGCGCGCTTGCGGAGGAGGCGCGACAGCTCCCAGAGAAGGTTCGCCTCCGACGCGACCTCGAGCAGAACCTCCGGTGATCGCAGCCCCCGCCGGCGTCCGCGCGCGAGGGCCTCGTAGCCGTAGATCTCCTCCGT
>JAHWKI010000338.1 GCA_019347975.1 Gemmatimonadota bacterium | reverse complement strand
CAGCGCCAGCACCAGGAGCGGGACCACGTTGACCCAGTACTTGCTCCAGATCAGCCGCCGCAGCACCAGCGGCGAGGACCGCAGCAGCCAGAGCGTCCGCCCTTCCAGGCTGATGGCAGGGAACAGGAACCGCGCCGAGATCGCCGCCAGGACGAAGCCGGCCAGCCCCAGGTTCAGGAACGAGATCACGTTCACCAGGAAGAACCCGACCTCCACGCCCGAGTACAGGGGCAGCACCCTGATGTTGTAGACGTAGACGACGACGAGAACGGCCAGCAGGATGAGCTGCGACCACTGGGTCGTATCGCGAAAGAACGTGCGGATGTCCTTGATCACCAGCGCCCGCGTGGTGGGCCGCATCCCGGCGAACACCCGGTCCAGCACACCCTCCCGCCGCGGCGTCGACTCCTTGAGCGACGCGCCTTCCTGGGCCCGGCTGAACCCGTCCCCGAAAAACCGTCCGTGCAGCCACGCGCCCACCACCACCAGCGCCGCCGCCGTGCTCGTCAGGAGCAGCAGCGGGAACCAGTCAGCCGACCGGGTTCGGAGCGGCGCCATGATCGCTTCCGCCGCCCATTCGCTCGGCAGCCACACCGTCCCCGGCGTCTGGAGCGCCGCGATGAAGTCCACGAGGCTGTTGAAGCCCTCCGGGCTCACGATCTGCTCCGGCCGCAGCAGCCGGAACAGCATCACGACGGCCGCGGCGCCGAAGAGCCCGATCAGCGCCAGGAGGTCCCGCGCCCGCCGTGCCGGGAAGATGTTGACCAGCACCAGCGTCACGGCGCTCCCCACCACGGCCGGGATCAGGAAGAACGCGGTGAGCGCGACCACGCAGACGGCCAGGTACAGGAGCCCGCCCCCGTACGCCACGCCGTAGGAGGTGAGGACCGGCACCATCATCAGGGCCACCATCCAGGACGAGTAGGTGGCGGTCTCCGTCAGCCGCGCGGTGTAGATCTTGAGCGGGTCCGTCGGCGACGCCATCAGCAGCTCCAGATCCTTCGCCAGGAAGAACGACGAGAGCGCCGCGATGACGTTCGACAGGAGCAGGATGGCCAGGAAGGAGAGGAGGACCAGGCCCAGCAGCTTCACCGCCAGCACCTCCCCGATCCCCTCGGCGCGGCGGAAATAGAGAAGCATGCGGAAGAGGATGCCGAACATCATGAGCCAGAACACGGCGCCGACGAACCCCAGGACCACCACGCGCGCCGCGCTCCCCTCGCCCCCGGCCCGCCGGCGAACGGCGATGATCTTCGGACGGAGCACGTCCAGGACACCGAAAGCCCGGCCGGTGCCCTCCTTCCCGGTCATCGGGATCATCCGTGTGGCCACGCTCAGGCCTCCGCGACCGCCCGCAACGAGGCGATCAGGTCCGATACGTCCTCGCCGCCGGTGAGCTTGAGGAAGATCTCCTCCAGCCCCGCGGCTCCCGCCTCGGCCTGCCCCCGCAGCTCGTCCATCGTGCCCATGGCCCTGATGGCGCCGTTCTGGATGATCGCGATGCGGTCGCACAGCGTCTCGGCCACCTCGAGCGTGTGGGTCGAGAGGAAGACCGTTCCGCCCTGCTCGGCGAAGCTGCGCAGCAGGTCCTTGATCATCCGGGCCGCCTTCGGGTCGAGCCCCACCATCGGCTCATCGACGACGATCAGCCGCGGCCCGTGCACGAGCGCGGAGCTGATCAGGAGCTTCTGCCGCATGCCGTGGCTGTAGCTCTCCACCAGCGTGTCCTTCCACGCCGTGAGCTCGAACAGCTCCAGCAGCTCGTCCGCACGCCGCTCGACCAGCGTCCCCTCCTGCCCCCACAGCCCGGCCACGAACCGCAGGAACTCCGCGCCGGTGAGCTTCTCGTAGAGGAACGGACGGTCGGGGATGTAGCCCAGGAGCCGCTTGGCCTCCGCGGACGCGTCCGCCACGTCGTGCCCCCCGATGAGCACGCGGCCGCCGCTGGGGCGGAGGACCCCGGTCAGCATCCGGATCGTCGTCGTCTTCCCGGCCCCGTTGGGACCCAGGAACCCGAACAGCTCGCCCTGGCGGACGTGCAGGTCCAGCGGGTGCACCGCGGTGAATTTGCCGTAGCGCTTGGTCAGCCCTTCGATTCGGATCATCGGAGCGTCCGGATAATGTCCAGCTCCAGCCGCCCGATGAGGCGGATGAGCTCCACCTGGCGGGCGAGCCCGCCCGTCAGGAACCGCAGGTGCGACGCGTCCGCCGGGTACTGCCCCAGCGTCGGGTCCACCGCGACCCACCCGTCCAGCCAGACCTCCGGCCAGGCGTGGTAGTAGAAATGTCCACGGATGTGCACGAGCCCCACCGCGGTCCGCGCGGGCAGACCGAGGGCCCGCGCCAGCGTGACGTACAGCACCGCATGCTCGTTGCAGTCGCCCTGCCGCATCTCCAGCACCTGCGCGGCGCTGGGGATCGAGAGCGTGATGTCCTTCCGGAGGTTCTCGTACACCCAGTCGTGCAGGAGGGTCTGCCCCTCGGCGACCGCCGCGA
>JAHWKI010000337.1 GCA_019347975.1 Gemmatimonadota bacterium | reverse complement strand
AGCCCGTGCTGCTCCAGCTTGACCGGATTCGCGCCGAACGTGTTCGTCTCGAGCAGCTCCGCCCCGGCCTGGACATACTCCCGGTGAATGGCCTTCACGAGGTCCGGCGACGAGAGCGAGAGCTCGTCGTAGCACCGGTTGATGAAGACGCCCCTGGCGTACAGCATGGTCCCGGTCCCGCCGTCGAAGAGGTGGGGGCGGTCGTCGTTGAGGACGTCGGTGAAGGTCTTTGGCACTGTCCGGGTTTCCGCGCTTTCTACCCTCGGTGTTCGATCTCGTCGGCCGCTGACGCGGCCTCCGAGACCCCGCTTCGCGGGGATTCGCTGCCCTTCGGTCGCTCCGCTCCCTCGGGCTCCCCTGGCGGGGGGTCGAACCGGCCGGCCGCGGAGCGGCCGCCCGGCCTCGCTCCGCGAGGATTCGATACTGCCGCCGCGTCTTCTTGCAGCTTCGGCAGCGACGGCACTCGGGCCGGGCCGACTTCCGGGCCGACTTCCGGGCCCGCTTCCGGGCGCTCCCCGGGGCGCCCTCCCGCGGTCGCACCCCGCGCGCGCAACTGCTTCAGCTCCCTCCTCCTCCGCCGCTGCTTCTGCATCAGGCGCGTGAGCATCATCGCGATCCGCGTGAGGCGATCCTCCTCGCGATTGTACTCCTCATCGCTGATCGCGCCCAGGGCTGCGAACGCGTCCAGGTGAGTGGCGGACTCGAAGGCGGATCCCTGCGCGTACCGGTAGTGCTGCTCGATCTCGCCCGCTCTCGCGTCCCGCCCGTGCGCCTCGCCAATGTTCCCCATGACCGACAGCGCCGCACCAACCGCCTGATCGGTGACCTTCCACGGCCCCTTCGGCATCCGCTGCACCACCGTGCACGTCCACTCGAAGTGCTCCACCGCCGCCCGGTAGACGTCCAGCCTCTTGAACCCGAATCGATACCGCTTCCCCATACCCCCTCCACGCCAGAGTCGTCCTGACTCCAGACATGGCCGGAAGGATGGGCGTCGGAATGGCAAAACGCGCCTTCCGCAGTATCGAATCGGCGCCCCGGCGCCGCCGGGGCGAAGCCCCGGTTCGAATCCCGCGCAGCGGGGCCGGCCGAGCGAAGCGACGGCCGGCTTCGGAACCTCGACCCTCAGACGGCGCTGAAATACTTCGCTTCCGGATGATGAAAGACGATGGCCGCCGTCGACAGCTCCGGCACCAGCGCGCCCGCCTCGGTCAGCTCCATGTGCAGCTTCTCCCTCGCGGGGAGCAGCCGGTAGACGATCTCGTGCTGCGTGTGGTCCGGACAGGCCGGGTACCCCCACGCGTAGCGCAGCCCGCGCCCCTCGTCGATCCCCCACTCCCTGCGCATGCGGCGGTGCACCCACTCCGCCGCCGCCTCCGCGAGCCGCACTCCGAAGCCGTGCAGGTAGTAGCCTTCGGTGTACTCCCCGCCCTTCATCATGGCCTCCGAGCGCTCCAGCAGCCGATCCGAGACCGAGACGATGAGGAATCCCACATAGTCGACGCTCCCCTCCGCCGTGGCCACGCCGCCGTCCGCATCCGCCGCCGTCGCGGAAGACCTCGCGGATGCCACGGACCCGGCGCTGGCCTCGTCGCCCGCCGGGTCCCGCCCCGAAGTCGAAGTCGAAGTCGAAGTCGAAGTCGTTGGTCGCAGATAGTCGGACAGACAGAGCCGCTCGCGATCGGGTTGGCGCGGGTAGGAGAACCGCTCGATCTCGCGGCCTGGCTCGGCGGGGTCGTAGACCACCACGTCGTTGCCGTCCGCGGCCGCCGGATAGAACCCGTAGGCGGCCCGTACCCGGACCTGCCCGCCGGCCAGCGCCTCGCGCTTCATGCGCTCCAGGCGCGGCTCGAACTCCTCGCGCTTCAGCCGCTCCCATTCCTCGCCCTTGGCGTTCTTCGCGCCCCAGTGGAGCCGGTAGAGCGTGTTCAGGTCGATCAGCTCGTACAGCTCGGCCAGCGGGATCCGATCGATCACCTTCACGCCGAGGAACGACGGCTCGGGCACGTCCACCGCGCGGCTCGGACCGGGCCGGTCCGCGGGGCGCATCTCCTTCGCCTTCTCCACCAGCGCCGCCCGCTTCGCCACCCCCTCGCGGACCTCCTCGTGGCGATGGCGGACGAACCCTTCCCGATCGCTCCCCTTCAGCGCCTCGACCACCGCCAGCCCCTCGAACGCGTCCTTGCAGTACCAGACGCCCGGGTCGTAGAGCGTGGTCTGCTCGTCGTCGAGATAGGCGGCGGAGCGGATGAACGACGGGTTGATGGCCGCGCCGCCGCACATCACCGGGAACGTCAGCCCCCGCTTCTGCAGCTCCTTGACGGCGATGGGCATTTGCTTGGACGTGGACACCAGCAGCGCGCTCAGCCCGATCACGTCCGCGTTCACCTCTTCCGCCTTCGCGATGATGTCGTTGACCGGGACCTGCTTGCCCAGGTCGTGGACCGTGTAGCCGTTGTTCTCGAGGATGGTGTGGACCAGGTTCTTGCCGATGTCGTGGA
>JAHWKI010000336.1 GCA_019347975.1 Gemmatimonadota bacterium | reverse complement strand
CTCTCGTGATGCAGCCGCGCTCGAATGCAACGATACTTGCGCGACACTACACTAGGACGGGAGAGGTCAAATGGCGGATGTGATCGACTATCGGGTCCTCGGCGACGACATGCAGCTCGTGGAGGTCGCGCTCGACCCGGGCGAGGCGGTGCGCGCCGAGGCGGGTGCGATGCTGTACATCACGAAGGACATCCAGATCCAGACCACCACGGGTGGCGGAATGTTCAAGGGTCTGAAGCGGATCTTCACGGGCGAGAGCTTCTTCATCACTTCGTTCCTCCACGGCGGCGCGACAGGCAAGGCGATCGCCGCGTTCGCCGCTCCGTACCCCGGGAAGATCATCCCGCTGGACCTCAAGGACTTCGGAGGGCGCTTCCTCGTCCAGCGGGACGGCTTCCTCTGCGCCGCGGCGGGGATCGAGATCGAGGTCGCGTTCACGAAGAAGATCGGCGCGGGGCTGTTCGGCGGGGAAGGGTTCATCCTCCAGCGGCTGACCGGGAACGGGCTGGCGTTCGTCCACGCCGGCGGCACGGTGGTCCGGAAGGACCTCCAGGCGGGCGAGACGCTGCGGGTGGACACGGGGTGCCTGGTGGCGTTCTCCGAGTCCGTCGACTACGACATCCAGCTGATCGGCGGCGTCCGCAACGCGCTGTTCGGCGGCGAGGGGCTGTTCCTCGCGACGCTGACGGGGCCCGGCCCCGTGTACCTCCAGAGCCTGCCGTTCTCGCGTCTCGCCGACCGGATCTTCCAGGCCGCGCGCTTCGAGCAGAAGGGCGAGAAGAAGGGTGTCGGCGGGCTGGGTGGCAGCCTGCTCGGCGGAATCCTGCAGGGCGACAGGAAGTTCTGAGATGCCGCCGGCCGCGGGGGTGCGCGAGAGGATCCTGGTGACGGGCGCCACCGGCGCGGTGGGGAGCGAGCTCGTTGAACGGCTCCGCGAGCGCGGCGCCCAGATCAAGGCGGGGACGCGCCGCCCCGACCGTGCGCGGGCCCGCTTCGGGTCCGGCGTGGAGGTGGTCGAGCTGGACTACGACGCCACCGAGACGTGGGACGCGGCCGTACAGTGGGCCGACCGGGTCTTTCTCGTGCCGCCGCCGTTCGACCCCACCAGCGACGAGCGGCTGGTCCCGTTCCTGGACTGGGCGGTCCAGTCGGGATCTCGCCACATGGTCCTCCTCTCGGCCATGGGCGCGGAGGCCCGCGACCGGCTGGCGCTGCGGCGAATCGAGCAGCGGATCGAGGGGACCGGCGTCGGCTGGACCTTCCTCCGGCCCAACATCTACATGCAGAACTTCGCCCGCGGCTTCCTCGCCCGGTCGATCCGTGACCACGGAACGTTCCGGCTCCCGGCCGACGGAGCCCGGGTGAGCTTCGTGGACGGCTGTGACGTGGCCGCGGTCGCGGCCGCGACCCTGTCCAGCGACGACCATTTCGGCAGGGCCTACACGCTGACCGGCCCGGAGGCCCTCTCGCACGAGCAGGTGGCGGGGCTGATCGGCGCCGCGCTCGGCCGTGATGTCCGCTACGAGCCCGGCACCGAGGAGGAGCTGCGGGCGCAGCTGAGGCCGGAGCACTGGCCGGAGGACCAGGCGGAGACGTTCGCCGGGCTCATGGCCTCGATCCGCGGCGGCGAGCGATCGAGAGTCAGCAGCGACCTCGCGGACGTCCTCGGGCGCGATCCGACGACGTTCGAGCGGTTCGTCGCCGACGCCCGCCAGGCCTGGGTGCGCAGAGGGTCCTGACCGGCTCCGCGTCCGCTTGCCGCCCGCCGCTCCGCCACCCAAGTTGCCGACCTGCCAAACGCCAAGGTGAACGTCCCGAGGAATGTGATGACGCGACACTCCCGATCCGCCCTTGCGGCCGTGGCCCTCGCCGCCGCGGCCCTGAGCTCTTCCCCGGCCGCCGCCCAGGAGGATGAGCCCCGGCTTCCGCTGATCACGGACTGCCGCGCCGAGATGGACGCGCGGCTCGCCTTCGGGCTGTGCCCCGACGGCACGTTCGACTTCTACGCGACGGGCGCGTACAGGGAAGGGATCCCGACGCCGGCGGCCGTGCTCGGCTATCCGCTCGGGAGCTGGCACACCACCTACGGGCGGATGGAGACGTTCCTCGCCGCGCTCGCCGCGGCGGCGCCCGATCGCGTGCGGGTCTTCGACTACGGCGTGAGCGTGGAGCGGCAGGTCATGCACCTGGTCGCGATCTCGAGTGAAGCGAACATGGCGCGGCTGGACGAGATCCGTGGCAACCTCCAGGCCCTCGCCGATCCCCGCCGAACCGACGCGCGCGGGGCTGCGGCGCTCGCCGGCTCCACCCCGGTGGCGGTGTGGCTGAACGCCGCGAACGACGGCAACGAGTCCGCCGCGTTCGAGGCGGCCATCCAGCTGGCCTACCAGCTGGCGGCGGGGGAGGATCCGCGGACGCGGGCGCTGCGCGAAGGGGCCGTGGTCCTCATCAACCTGGCGCACAACCCGGAGAGCCACGAGCGGTTCGTCGCCTGGTACAACG
>JAHWKI010000128.1 GCA_019347975.1 Gemmatimonadota bacterium | reverse complement strand
TCCTCTACATGCTCGGCAACATCGGCTTCACCGGCTCCATCGTCTTCTACGCCTCCCTCCTCCCGCACATCGCCGCCGATGACGAGATAGACCGCGTCGCTGCCGGGGGCTGGGCAGTGGGATACATCGGCGGCGGCCTGCTCCTGGCCGTGAACGCGGCCATGCTCATCCGACCCGACTTCTTCGGGCTCCCGGACCAGGGCGCCGCGTCCCGCGCCGCGTTCGCCTCCGTCGCCGTTTGGTGGGCCGTCTTCTCCATCCCCATCTTCCGGGATGTCCCCGAGCCGCCGCGCCGGATCGACGCCCGCGAGGAGGGGATGCCCGGATCGCCCTTCACCATGGGATTCCGGCGCCTCGCCGAGACGTTCGGCGAGCTCAAGCAGTACCGCCAGCTCCTGCTCTTTCTCGCCGCCTTCTTCCTCTACAGCGATGGCATCGGCACCATCATCAAGATGGCCACGGCCTACGGGAGCGAGATCGGCCTCGGCACCGAGGCGCTCATCGGGGCGCTGCTGGTCGTCCAGTTCGTGGGGATCCCCCTCACCTTCGCTTTCGGCGCCCTCGCCGGCCGCATCGGCGCAAAGCGCGGCATCATGCTCGCCCTGACCGTCTACGCCGGAATCTCCATCTTCGGCTACTTCGTGACCGAGGCCTGGCACTTCTGGGTGCTCGCCTTCGCCGTCGGCCTCGTCCAGGGCGGCGCACAGGCGCTCAGCCGCGGCCTTTTCGCCAGCATGATCCCCAGGGCCAAGTCCTCCGAGTTCTTCGCCTTCTTCAGCGTCTTCGAAAAGATGGCCGGGATCCTCGGACCCATCCTCTTCGGCATCGCCAGCCAGGTCACCGGCTCCGGACGCATCGGCATCCTCGCCATCGTCGTGTTCTTCATCGCCGGCATCCTCATCCTCTCCCGGGTCGACGTCGACGAGGGCCGCCGCGTCGCCCGTGCCGAGGATACGACGCGCCGCCCGGCACCGCCCATCGCTTCGGCGACCGCTCCGACGTGACGCCGCTGGCCGCGATCCTCGCTCTGGGCTTGCTGGCGGCCGTCGCCGTCGCCGTGCTCAGCGGCCGCGCCGCCCGCCGCCTTCGCGGCCGACTGCAGGAGGCCGAGCGGCGCGCCGATCAGGCCGTCCGCGCCCGTGACGGGTTCTTCGACCTCGCCACCCACGAGCTCCGCTCCCCCCTCGCCGCCATCCTCGGCTATCAGGAGCTCCTGCAGGATGGCGCCTACGGCGACCTCGGCTCCGACACCGGCGAGCCCATCACCCGCATCGGACGCTCGGCGCGCCACCTCCTGCACCTCATCGATGGCGTCGTCGAGCTGAGCCGGCTCCGGGCAGGCGGCGTCGTCCCCGACATCGAGCCCGTCAACACCGCCGTCCTCATGTCCGGAATCGCCGACGCCTTCCGCAGCCAGACCCGCGATCGCGGCATCGAGCCCCGCGTCGACATCCCACGCGGGCTCCCGACCATCGGCTCCGACCCCGACCGCCTCCTTCGCGCCCTCGATCTCTTCCTCGCCTCCGCCATCAAGCACCCCGACGGCGGCAGCATGAGCCTCGACGTCCGCTCCGACGGCGTGAAACTCCAGCTCCGCATCCACCCCACCGACATCTCCGTCCCCGACCAGCCCGACGACCCCGAGCTCCGCCTCGGCATCCGCCTCGCCGTCGCCGGTCGCGTCGCCGAGCTCCTCGGCGGCGGCCTCGACCTCGAGACCGACGACGACGGCGTCGTCCGGGCGCTCCGCCTCCATGTACGCGATCTCCTCTCCCACACCGGTCTCCCTCCCACCTTGCCCGAGCCCGGACCTGATTCGGAGCACTCCCGTCCGCCCCCCTTTGACGACCTTCCCGGCGCGCGGTAGTTTGTTTGTGAACGCTTTCACAAACTCTGCTGCACCCGCTGTACGCCCGCATGAAGAAGGTTTCGGAGCCGACGATTGGCCGCCTGTCCGTGTACCTGCGCCTGCTGATGGAGCTGGCGGAGGCGGACGTGGATACGGTATCGAGCGAGGAGCTCGCGAGCCGGAGCGGAACGACGGCCGCGCAGGTCCGGAAGGACCTGTCGCTGTTCGGGACGTTCGGGAAGCGAGGTCTGGGGTACTCGGTGCCGGAGCTGGTGACGCGGCTGCGCGCGATCCTGGGGCTGGAGAAGGCGTGGCGGGTGGCGCTGGTGGGTGCCGGGCGGATCGGTGCGGCGCTGTTCGGCTACGAGAACTTCCGTCGTCAGGGATTCAACATCGAAGCCGTGTTCGACACGGACCCCACGAAGGTGGGGCAGCGCTGGAACGGGCTGGTGGTGGAGGCGGACGCCGGAATGGAGCGGGTGCTCGAGGAGCGGGGGATCGAGATCGCGGTCGTGGCGGTGCCGGCGCGGGCGGCGCAGGGAGTGGTGGACCGTCTGGTTGCGGCGGGGATCCGGGGCATCCTCAATTTCGCTCCGACGCAGCTGGACGTGCCGGCGGGTGTGGTGGTGAAGACGGTGGACATGGCGCTGGAGATGGAGGGGCTGTCGTACGCGTTGTCGCGGGAGGAACGGGAACCGGGGGCCGCGTGAGGGGGGGCAAGGTGAGCGAGGGTCGCATCGGGGTAACGAGCGAGATCGGTGCGCTGCGGACGGTGATCTGCCACACTCCGGGGAACGAGCTCCTGGCGGTGACGCCGACGACCCGTGAAGACTTCCTCTACGACGACATCATCGATCTGGACGCGGCGGTGCGCGAGCACCGCCGGTTCAAGGCGCTGCTGTCACGGTTCACGGAGGTGCACGAGGTCCGTGACCTGCTGGCGGACGTGATCGAGATCCAGGAGGCGCGGTCGTTCCTGATCGAGCGGGTGATGGACGTGGCGCGATCGGAGCCGCTGGGTGCGTTCCTCCAGGAGCTCCCGGGCGAGGAGCTGGTGAGCATGTTCATCGAGGGGCGGGAGGTGGAGGAGGGTCCGCTGGCGCGGGTCCTGAACGTCCAGAGCTACGCGCTGCCGCCGCTGCCGAACCTCTTCTTCACGCGGGACGCGGCGCTGGTCGTGGGCACGGGCGTGATCATCGGCTCCATGCGCTACAACGTGCGCTGGACGGAGGAGATCCTGATGAAGGCGCTCTTCACGTTCCACCCCGAGCTGCAGAACTCCGGTCTGATCTACGACGGGAGTGAGGAGCGTCGCGCGGGCTACACGATCGAGGGCGGCGACGTCCACGTGCTGCGGGGGGACACCGTGCTCATGGGGCTGTCGCAGCGGTCGAGCCCCGGCGCCTTCGACGCCATCGCCGAAGAGCTGTCGACCCACCACGGGATCAAGCACGTGATCGTGATCGTGCTGCCGACGGACCGGGCCATGATCCATCTGGACATGATCTTCACCATGGTGGACCGGAACCACGTCGTGGTCTTCCCGCCCGCGTTCGTTGGCCCCGACCGGTACGCCGTCCTCTACTATCGGGCCGGAAAGCGGGCGGGGATGAAGGAGATGCCGAACCTGTTCGCGGCGCTGCGCGAGGTGGACCTCCCGCTGGAGCCGGTGTTCTGCGGTGGCGAGCGGCGCACGTTCCAGGAGCGGGAGCAGTGGTCCAGCGGCTGCAACTTCGTCGCGGTCCGCCCGGGCGTGATCCTCGGCTACTCCCGCAACGAGTACACGTCTGCGGAGCTCGAGCGGGAGGCCGGCTACCGGATCATCGACGGAACGGACTTCCTCACGGGCGACGTCGAGATCGAGGAGGACGAAAGGGCCGCGCTGCTCTTCGAGGGCGCGGAGCTGGTGCGCGGCGGCGGTGGTGCCCGGTGCATGACCATGCCCGTGAGCAGGGAGGATCCCTGGTGACAGGGGTGATCCGCGCGTATCCGGCGGACCGGGCGGATCCATCGCTCGACGGCCTCGAGTACGCGGTGGTGGACTGCGAGACGACCGGGGGCTCCCCCGGCCGCGGTCACCGGATCACCGAGATCGCCGCCATCCGTGTGAACCGCCGGGGCTTCATCACCGACGAGTTCCGGTCCCTGATCAACCCGCTCCGCCCCATCCCGCGCGCGATCACGCGGATCACGAACATCAGCGAGGCCATGGTCGCCGAGGCGCCGCAGTTCGTGGAGATCGCGCCGCGCGTGCAGCAGGTGCTCGCCGGGGCGGTGTTCGTCGCCCACAACGCGCCCTTCGACCTCCGCTTCGTCCAGTGGGAGATGAAGCGCGGCGACTTCGGCGCCCCGAAAGGCCGCGTCCTCTGCACCGCCCGCCTCGCGCGGAAGATGATCCCGGAGATGCGGCACAAGTCGCTGGACGCGCTGATCTGGTTCTACGGCCTGGTCTGCGAGCCGCGCCACCGCGCCTACCCGGACGCCCGGGTCACCGCGGAGGTCCTGGTCCGCCTGCTCGACCGGGCGGAGGAGAGCGGGATCGGCACCTGGGACGCGCTGGAGGCCGCGCTGCGCGCCCGGAAGAAGCGGAAGAAGCGCACGTCGCTCCCCACCTCCATGGAGTTCCCCGAATGGGCGTGACGACGACGATCGTCGACCTCCCGCTCTCCCGCTCCATGGACCTCGGCGGCTTCCGGATCCACGCGCTCGAGGCCGGCCTCCAGCGGCTGGACGGCGGCGCCATGTTCGGGGTCGTCCCCAAGCCGCTCTGGGAGCGGCGCATCCCCGCCGACGCGCGGAACCGCATCCCCCTCGCCCTGCGCTGTCTGCTGGTCGAGACTCCGGACGCCCTGGTGCTCATCGATACCGGCGCCGGCAACAAGGACGACGAGAAGTTCAGGGAGATCTACGGCATCGAGAACGAGGGCACGCCCACGCGCCTCGAGGACGCCATCCGCCACGCCGGCCACGATCCGGCGGAGATCGACATCCTGATCAGCACCCACCTCCATTTCGACCACGCGGGCGGCAACACGCTGCGGGAGCCCGACGGCCGCATCCGCCCGGCGTTCCCGCGCGCGAAGCACTACGTGCAGAAGGGGGAGTTCGAGTTCGCGCACATCCAGAACGAGCGCATCCGCGCCAGCTACCTGGGCGACAATTACGACCCCGTGGAGGAGGCCGGGCTCTGGACCTTCGTGGAGGGACCCGCCGAGATCGTCCCGGGTGTCGAGGTGATCCCGACCCCCGGCCACACGCCGCACCACCAGTCGGTGCTCGTGCGATCGGAGGATCGGGTGGCCTGCTTCCTCGCCGACGTGATGCCTACCAGCGCCCACCTCCCCCTCCCCTGGATCATGGGCTACGACCTGGAGCCGCTGGTGACGCTGGAGTCCAAGCGCGACCTGATCGCCGCCGCCCGCGAGGAGGACTGGCTCCTGGTCTTCGAGCACGACCCCGTCGTCCCCTGGGGGCGCCTCGACCCCGGCTCCGAGAAGCCGCGGCTGCGCCAGGAGTAGCGTCGCGGCGCCCTCGAGACATGTGTCACGCGAAGGCGCGACGGGGGCGAAGACGCGAAGGACGGCACCGGGCTTGGTGATTCCGTCGTCCCGACAGATCTTCCGCCGGTCTTCCCGAGGCCCTCGGGCGGGAAATGATCGTCGAAGGTCGGGGGGCTGGGTCGGGGGATGGCGCCTGTTGAGGCGTCAACCCGGATCGATGCCTGCTTCCAGGGCACGTGTGCTGCCCTGCCGTCTTCTATCGACGTGGATCCAGCACTCGATTCCGTGGGGGGATCGCGCGCTGGCTCGACGTCTCGTAGAGGCGTCAAAGCGGCACGCCGGGCCCGCCGTGGCCAATCCATCCGGGTTGACGTCTCTCACCGCGCGAATTTTCGCGGGACCGACCGGTCTGCACCGCACGCTCGGCGGGGCGGCCGGGCCCACACCGAACCCCGAAGCGGCCGGAATAAATAAAACCGCTGCTCTTCGCGTCTTCGCCCCCTGCGCGCCTTCGCGTGAGACATGGACGCGGGGCCGCCCGCGGACCCGATCGCTAGCGGAGTCGCCGGGCCTTCGCCCGCGGTCCACCCCGACTGGACCCCTCGCCGGCCGCAGGGTATTATCACCGCCTCGGCACGGTGTGCAGGATCCGACCGGAGAAGGAAATGACGGATAAATCCAGGAACGCCGTGATCGTCTCCGCCGTTCGCACACCCGTCGGCCGTTTCCTCGGCGGCCTCAGCTCGATGAAGGCGACGGACCTCGGCGCCGCCGCCATCCGCGCCGCGCTGGAGCGCTCGGGCGCGGACCCGTCGGACATCGAGGACGTGATCCTCGGCAACGTGGTGTCGGCCGGTCTCGGGCAGGCCCCCGCCCGGCAGGCTGCGCTCCGGGGCGGCGTGCCGGACACGGTGGGCGCCATGGCGGTCAGCCGCGTATGCGGGTCCGGGCTCCAGGCCATCATGCTCGCCGCCCAGGCCATCCGTGCCGGGGACGCGAAGGTCATGGTGGCCGGCGGGATGGAGTCCATGTCCAACGCCCCGCACTACCTGTTCGGGATGCGCGAAGGCGTGAAGTTCGGCAACCAGCCGCTCATCGATGGCCTGATCCACGACGGTCTCTGGTGCGCGTTCGGCGAGTGCCACATGGGCGGGCACGCCGAGTACACGGCGCACAAGGCGGGGATCACGCGGCAGGAGGCCGACGAGTTCTCCTACGAGTCCCACCGCAAGGCGATCGCCGCGCAGGACGAGGGGAAGTTCCGGGAGGAGATCGTGCCCATCGAGGTGAAGGGTCGGAAGGGCGTCAGCGTGGTGGACGCCGACGAGCCGCCCCGCCGGGACACGTCGGTGGACGTCCTGGCGAAGCTCCGCCCCGCGTTCACGTCCGACATGCCGGAGCACATCACCGAGCCGGTGGTCACGGCCGGGAACGCTCCCGGCCTCAACGATGGCGCCGCCGCCGTCGTCGTGACCAGCGAGGAGTACGCCCGCGCCCACGGCCTGACGATGCTCGCGCGGGTGAGCGCCTACAGCAGCGGCGCGGTGGCGCCCCGGGAGCTCTTCTTCGCGCCGGTCCGCGCCGTGCGGAAGGTGATGGAGAAGGAAGGGAAGGGCATCGGGGACTACGACCTGTTCGAGGCCAACGAGGCTTTCGCCGTCCAGGCGCTGGCGGACGGCAAGGAGCTCGGCTGGGACTGGGACCGCGTCAACGTGCACGGCGGTGCGGTGGCCCTGGGCCACCCCATCGGCGCGTCCGGCGCGCGGATCCTGACGACGCTGCTCTACGCGATGAAGGACCGGGATGCCGAATCCGGCCTGGCCACCCTCTGCCTCGGTGGCGGAGACGCCGTGGCCCTCTCCGTGGAAAGGATCTGACATGAACGAGACCACCCTCCGCAGCCGCGACGCGGCCGCCGGAGCGTTCCCGAACCGCACGGCCGCGCGGATCGCCGCCGTCGCGCTGTTCGCCGTGGCCACCGCCGTGGGCGCGCGCATGAGCGTCCCCGTGCCGCTGACCCCGGTCCCCATCACGCTCCAGACGCTGTTCGTGCTCCTCTCCGGCGCCCTGCTCGGCCCGGCGCTCGGCGCGACGGCCCAGCTCGCTTACCTGGCCGCCGGGATCGCCGGCATCCCCGTCTTCGTCGGCGGCGCGGGGCTGGCGTACCTCCTGGGACCGACCGGAGGGTACCTGCTCGCGTTCCCGGTCGCCGCGTTCGTGGCAGGCGTGGTCGTGGACCGGGTACCCCGGCGCGGCCTCGCGGGGGCGGGGCTCCTGTTCGCCGCGCTGTTCGCCACGTCGCTGATCGTGCTCCTGGGCGGCGCGTCGTGGCTGGGGATCATCACCGGGGACTACGCCGGCGCGTTCGCCCTGGGCTTCCTGCCGTTCCTCGCCGGCGACCTCCTCAAGGTCGCCCTCACGACGCTCGTCGCCTGGCGCGGTAGGGACCGCGTCCTGCGGCTGCTCTGACCGAGGGGACGTGGCGGAGGGGGCGGAGGGGGCTGTGGAGAGCGAGGGCGCTCGGATCGACGGCCGTCTCCGTCTCCGGGCGCTCGGCCGGGCCGTCCTCTTCGCGCTGCTGTTCCTCGTCCTCTTCGTTACCGGGATCCTGCTGGTGCCGGGCGCGGCGGACACGGCCCTCCCGGCGGGGAACGGGCTCCCCGCGTCCACGATCCTCCAGTTCCTCGTCGCCCTGGCCGCGGCGCTCGCGGCCGCGTGGGTCCTCCACGCGCTCGTCGAGCGACGTGCGGCCGCGACCCCCGGCTTCCCGCTGACCCGCCGCGCGCCGCTGGACCTGGCCGGCGGGCTGCTGGCGGCGGTCGCCGCCATGGCCGCCGTCGTCGCCGCGTTCGCGCTCGTCGGCGCGTACGGCTGGGTCGCCGAGGCCGGAACCGTGGTCGGCTGGGTCACCGTGGCCGCCGTCGGGCTGGCGGCGTTCGCGATCCCGGCGGCCGCCGAGGAGGCGGTGTTCCGCGGGTACCTCCTGCGCAGCCTCGGCGAAGCCGGCGGCGCTGTCGCCGCGGTGCTGATCACCAGCGCGCTCTTCGCGGTCATCCACGGCGGCAACCCCGCGGTCGGTCCGCTGGCGTTCGCCAACATCTTCCTGGCCGGCGTGCTGCTGGCGGTGGCGGTCCTCCGCACCGGCACGCTCTGGCTCGCCACGGGCGTCCACCTCGGCTGGAACTGGGTGACCGACGTTCCGCTGGACCTGCCCGTGAGCGGCATCGATGCGTTCGACACGCCCCTCTACGACGGGGCCCCGGCGGCTCCCGCGTGGCTGTCCGGCGGCGCGTTCGGCCCGGAGGGCGGGCTGGTCGGGACCGCAGGCGCGCTGGCAGCCCTCGGGCTGGTCCTGTGGCTCACACGGCCGGGCGCCCCGCTGGCGCCGGCCGCTACGAAGGGGAGCGTCTAGACGTGGCGAGGATCGGAACGGTGGGTGTCGTCGGGGGCGGGACCATGGGCAACGGGATCGTGCACGTGTTCGCGCAGCACGGGCACCCCGTGATCCTGGTGGACGTGAGCGAGGGCCGGGTCAGCAACGCGCTGGGCACGATCCGCAAGAACCTCGAGCGGCAGGCGAAGAAGGGGGCGATCCAGGAGGACGAGCTCCAGGAAATCGTCCGCCGGATCACCACCGGCACGGAGACGGCGGCGGTCGCGGGGGCGGATCTGGTGATCGAAGCCGTCCCGGAGAAGCTCGAGCTCAAGGCCGGCATCCTCGCCCGGCTCGACGACGTCATCGGCGAGGATGCCATTCTGGCCTCCAACACCTCGTCCATCTCCATCACCGCGCTCGCCGCGAAGACGAAGCGCCCGGAGCGCGTGATCGGGATGCACTTCATGAATCCCGTCCCGGTGATGAAGCTCGTCGAGGTGATCCGGGGGCTCCAGACGAGCGACGCCGTGACGGCGACGGTCATGGAGACCGCCCGGGAGCTGGACAAGGAGCCGGTGGAGGTGAACGACTTCCCCGGCTTCGTCTCGAACCGCGTCCTCATGCCCATGATCAACGAGGCCGTGTTCTGCCTGATGGAAGGGGTCGCGGAGGCGGAGGCCATCGACACCGTCATGAAGCTGGGGATGAACCACCCCATGGGGCCGCTGGCGCTGGCCGATCTGATCGGCCTGGACACCTGCCTCTCCATCCTCGAGGTCCTCCACCGCGACCTCGGCGACGATCGCTACCGGCCCTGTCCGCTCCTCCGCAAGTACGTCGACGCCGGGTGGCTCGGCCGGAAGACCGGACGCGGGTTCCACGCCTACTGACGAGAGCCGACTTGAGCACGGAAGCGCTCGGAATCGACCGGCAGGAGATCCGGAAGCTGGCCCGCCAGTTCGCCGAGGCCGAGCTGCGCCCCCACGTGGAGAAGTGGGACCACGACGCGGCGCTCGACACCGGCGCGCTCGACCAGCTCGCGGAGCTCGGCTTCTTCGGCATGCTCGCCCCCGATGAGCACGGCGGGATGGCGTTCGATACCGGGACCTACGTCGCCGCGCTGGAGGAGCTGGCGTGGGGTGAGCCGGCCGTCGCCCTCACGCTGTCCATCCACAGCGCGTTCGCCGTGAGCCTCCTCGCCCGGCACGGCACCGACCAGCAGAAGACGCGCTGGCTCCCCGGCCTCGCCTCGGGCGAGCGGCTGGGATGCTTCGCCCTGTCCGAGGCGGGCGCCGGCTCCGACGCGGCCGCCGTCGCCACCACGGCCCGCAGGGATGGGGACGCCTGGGTGCTGGAGGGGGAGAAGAAGTGGGTGACGAACGGACGCATTGCCGGCCTCGCGCTGGTGATCGCACGGACCGGTGAAGAGGGCGCCCGCGGCCTGAGCGCCTTCCTCGTCCCGACGGCCGCCGACGGCTGGAAGGTGGAGCGACGCGAGAAGACGATGGGGCTCCGCGCGCTGGAGGTGGTCACCGTACGGCTCGAGGGGCTCCGCCTCCCCGGCGACGCGCTCCTCGGCGCCGAGGGCGCCGGCTTCCGGCTGGCCATGGAGGGGTTGGACCTCGGCCGCCTCGGCATCGC